>JAUVXZ010000260.1 GCA_030603345.1 Pseudomonadota bacterium | reverse complement strand
CTACTAACACTGACTTTCGGCCGAGGGTTATTAATATACTGTTCAAAGAGTGGTTCAAGAAGTATGGCACCTCACCCAATTGGTTTATGGCCGGCCTATTGGGGGTTCTTGTTCTCTACCTATCTTTAACAAGAAAGGAGGAATACGTCCTTTTCTCTACCGGCTTTGCTGCCATGGGTGTGGAGATGTTAATTCTGTTCTCTTTTCAGGTTATTTATGGCTATATCTATCTCAAGGTGGGTGCTATAATTACGTCATTCTTGCTTGGCCTTCTACCTGGTGCGATCCTTGGAAATAAGTGGAAAAAAAGGGGTAAGGGTATGCTCTTAAGAGCAGAGGCTGGGATGATCCTCTTGCTTATTGTATATCTGATTTGGGCAACCTTCTCCCAGTCCAGCATGCCGGAGTCTGTCTTTTTGCTATATGGTTTTACCTTTTCCATGCTGTGCGGATTCCAGTTCCCTATTGCTGCAGAGATAATAGGGGAAGAGAGAAGTCCTGCAGCCGGCCTATTTGCCGCTGACCTGGTAGGCGCTGGTGCTGGTACCCTTGCAATAGGGACTCTGTTGATCCCCCTTTTTGGTGTTCAGGCTGCTATTATTGGCCTAATCTTGATAAAGGCTGCAAGCACCGTGGTGGTTTTAAGAGCATAGGAATGGGAGCATGTAAGTTGCTGATTGTTCCATGTTTCGAGATGCGTGTTTTTGATGTAAAAACAAAGGGCCTTAGGGCACGAAAGATAGTATACTCAACAAAAACAGGCATTTCATAACTGAAGGGAATGCAAGGGGAACGATTCAAGCCAACGGACTCCTGACAACCAACAACCGACAGTACTGGACATGAAGCGACATATAAGCAGGAAAGAATTCTTAAAAGAGATGGGGCTCATCTCCCTCTTTGTAGCAACGGAAGGTCACTGTTTCTGGCCGAGCGGCAAAAACGAGGAAAAGAAGGATATCAGGGGGCATGTTTTTAAAAACGATGCCCCTAAGGACCTTTGGAAGTGGTCGATTGAGGGATTCCACTATACGACGAATGGAAAAGATGTCCAGTGTATGGTATGCCCCAACCGATGTTATTTGAGACCTGGGGACCGGAGTGTATGCAGATCAAAGGTAAACATTGGGGGAAAGCTCTACTCCCTTGCCTACGGAAACCCCTGTGCTATTCATATTGACCCCATTGAGAAGAAACCCCTCAGCCATTTCCACCCAGCCACCTCGGTTTTTTCAATAGCAGCTGCTGGGTGTAATTTCAGATGTCTCAACTGTCAGAACTGGGAGATTTCCCAGAGAAAACCTGAAGAGGTGAATCACCATGAGCTCTTTCCTGCTGATGTTGTGAGGATCACCAAGGAAAAGAATATACCCTCTATTGCCTACACCTATTCGGAACCCATTTCATACTACGAGTATATGTATGATACTGCCCGGCTTGCAAGTGCAGAGGGTATCAAGAATGTTCTGGTTTCAAACGGTTACATAAATAAACGACCACTGGAGGATCTCGCCCAGTACCTAGACGCTGCCAACGTAAACCTCAAGTCATACGATGACCGCATCTATAGGAGGCTTAATGGAGGAACACTTCAGCCGGTACTAAATACCTTTAAGCTGCTACATGAGAAAGGGGTCTGGTTTGAGATGACCACCCTGGTTGTGCCTGGATATGTGGATAAACCAGAGATGACAAAAAGAATGTGTGGCTGGATATTGAAGGAATTGGGGCCTAGTTATCCCCTGCACTTTTTGCGCTTCTTCCCCCGGTATAAATTGGACAGGCTGCCGGCTACGCCAGTGAAAACCCTGGAACTTTTGCGGGATATAGCCCTCAAGGAGGGGATTCATTATGTCTACCTTGGAAATGTGCCTGGTCATGATGCATACAATACCTACTGCCACAACTGCCAAAAGATTCTGATTAGGCGAATCGGTTATGAAATTGGCGAATTCAACATAAACGCTGGCAGGTGCAAGTTCTGTAACACCCCAATCCCCGGGAGGTGGGGTAATTAGATAGGAAAAAGGATGATGGCCTTGCTGATCAATGATGAAAAGCACCAGATTATGACGTTGATTATCCTTTACCCGGACACAATGTTTGGAGAATCAATCAGAAAAGCTGAACTTCTCAAAAACTGCAGGTAAAAGTGGCAAACCATATCAATTTGACACAACGATGTATTTGATGTAATATAGCCATCAATTGATGTAATAAGATCATCAATAGGTAATCATATGCTTCCAGCACTATTCACATCAAAAGTAAGAATCGAACTTCTCAGTACTTTCTTTTTGCATCAGGGTAGAGATTTCTATGTTAGAGAACTCGAAAGAGTAACCGGTGAAGATTACAAGAATATCACTCTTGAACTCCGAAAACTGGCGGGGATTGGACTTCTAAACAGCAGAAAGGAGGGTAATCTAAAGTATTATAGTCTGGACAAGAAATTCCTATTGTATGAGGAACTGAAATCAATTTTTGTTAAAACAAGAGGTGCCGTTCCAACTCTTCAAGAGGTTTTATCAGAAGAAAAAGATATAGACTTTGCATTTATATATGGTTCTCTGGCATCAGGACAAGAAACAGCTAAGAGTGACATTGACTTGATGGTGATTGGGAAAATCGCCCTTGAGCACCTTTTGAAGGCATTAAGGGAACCAGAACGAGTCCTCGCACGAGACATAAACCCTTCGCTTTATGATTTTTCTGAAATACGAAAGCGATTGAAAGAAAATGACTCATTTATCACACGTGTGCTGAACGGTCCTAAAATCCTATTGGTGGGCGATGAAGACGAACTTCGAAACATTGGCCAGCAGCGGGCTAATAAAGCCATTTATAGCCCCTGCAAAAATCCGAATAGAAACTTGCGGTCATCTTAGCTTCTGACTAGCCAGGCTAGGTTATATGAAACTCATCATTCTCGGTTCAGGCACCAGTGTTCCTCTCGCTGATAGGGCGTCGCCGGCCATTGCCATTTTCATTGAGGATCTGTTCCTTTTAGTGGATATAGGTCCCGGAACAGTCAGACAACTGGCAGTTGCCGACCTTAACTACCAAGATGTTGGCTATATAATCATCAGTCATTTTCATCCAGATCATACAGCTGATCTGATCCACTTTTTCTTTGCTACACGGTATCCCCCAATCCTCGACAAGAGAAAGTCTTTCACCATTATAGCCCCTGAAGGATTTAACCGGTTCTTAAAGCTCTTGAAAAAACCCTATGGAACCTGGCTTGATCTTCCTGCCGGCCTTATGAATATTGTGGAACTAAAAGCGGACGAAAAGGACAAGAAGGAATTTGACAAATTCACAATACGTTCCGCACCGGTAAACCACACCCCTCAGAGCATTGGTTTTAGAATAGAAGACAATTCAGGAAGAACTGTTGTGTATTCAGCAGACACCGGTTACTGTGAAGAAATTGTGGATCTGGCAAGAGGCGCAGATCTCTTGATCCTCGAATCCTCTTTCCCTGATGGAGAAGCGATGGCAGGACACCTGACCCCATCAGAGGCAGGTAATATAGCCACACAATCAGGTGCCAAAAGGCTTCTTTTAACCCATTTTTATCCGGAATGTCTGAGAACCGACATTGAGGCCCAGTGCCGAAGAACCTATCAGGGAGATCTCCTCTTGGCAGCTGATTTGATGTCTTTGTCGATTGAATAGTCAAGCGGCAGGGGTTCTAAGGGGTCAGAATCCATGGATTCTTTCCTATGGCTGTGGATTCACGACGAAGCCTTCCTTGAGTGCCGCATTCTTGAGGTGTTGATCAAAACAGACCATTGCTAGTCGGTTAGGGTCTTCCTGAGTAGCGACCAGAGCAGAGGCGAGTGTTATTCTTCCTCAATGGACCTCAAAATCCATAGCTCCCACCCTAGCTTTATCTTTTAACTCTAGATTATCGCTCAGTATTCACCGTGGAACTATATGAACCTAAACTAATTTTGATTTTTCGCCGATATTATAAATGTGGTTCCAGGGCATGCAGAAGAGTCGGATATCATTTTCCAGGTGATAAAACAAACCTTGTGTGGAATCAAATCGCGGTTAGCAGTGAAAATCAAAAAATCGATTTTTAAAAAAAATGCAGGAAGATAGTTCAACATTAAATATTGTACGTATAGGGCGTTATATTACCTTCAGTAGTCTCAAAGAGATTGGAAATAGGATTTTAGAATCCTTTCAAGGTATTATAGACGAGTTTAAGTTATCGCATCATGATGCCCCTCTTCTAGATAGTATTGATGCTTATCTATTGACAACAATACTTCATGAGGAATTTGGTGGACACACCTTAGGGATAACAGATGCGGATTTAAAGACGAATGATGAAGATGAGTTTTATAATTCTATTTTTGGAGGCAAGAATCCTCAGAATGATGTTGCAGTAGTCTCCACAAGAAGACTTGGTCCAACTGAAATCAACTCCAAAAGGGATTATGACTTATACATCGATAGGACTTTAAAAGTG
>JAUVXZ010000171.1 GCA_030603345.1 Pseudomonadota bacterium | reverse complement strand
GGAAGCTGATGATGCGAGCCCTAAGGTGGGTGTATCAGTCACTATTGACATAGCTAACGGTGAAGGATCACATGTGAGTGGATCAGGTTTGCTGGTACCAAAATGTAGTTCATATGAAATGTTGGAAAGAGAGGTTGCGCACGTTAAGGAAGAACTTGATACCCTGCTGAAAAAGTCGCAGCAGTTATTTGAGTCGGAGCGGAAAGCAGAAAGCCTGGAATTGGATGAAAATTTGGGTGGCAAAGAGATATGGGATATCTTATCCACTATCGAGGATCCCGAATCGTTAATAAAGGAATTTAATGGCCTGAGCCATGAAAAGAGACTCGAGGTAGCAGATTACGTGTTTACGAACTGTAATGTCTTCTCCGGCGTTGCCTCTGTTTTCTCTATGAGATACAATAATGAAGAGGCCAGGTTGGAGTAGGCTATTCTGATTTTAGAATAATAGGTACACACGAGGGAAAATGCGCATCATAATGTTTGCAGGCAAAGGTGGAGTTGGCAAGACCAGTGTTGCCAGTGCAACGGGAATAAGGGCGGCTGAGATGGGCCATAGGACCTTGATAATGTCCCTGGATATTGCACACAGCCTGAGCGATATCTTTGCCCTGGATAAGGGTTTGGTAGATCAAAACAAAGGGATGCCCGTCAAGATTGAGGATCGGCTGTGGATCCAGGAACTGGATATCCAGGAAGAGATCCAGAGGAACTGGAAAGATGTGTATAAATATATAGCCGCCGTGTTTAAGAAAACAGGGTTTGATGAGATATTGGCCGAAGAGCTGGCTGTTTTACCGGGCATGGAAGAGGTGAGCTCTCTTCTTTATATAAATCGATATATGCAGGAAGGTGATTTTGATGTGATCATTCTGGACTGCGCGCCCACGGGCGAGTCTTTGAGGTTCATCAGTATTCCCAGTACGCTTGAATGGTATATTCGAAAGATATTCAAGATACAACGCAGGTTGGTGAGCTACATTAGGCCCGTGGCCAGACGTTTTTACGATGTACCCCTCCCGGAAGATGACTACTTTGAAGCTCTTCAAAATCTTTTTGAGAGACTTGAGGGGATAGACACGATCCTTACCGATCCGGGCATAACAACAGTACGGCTCGTGGTCAATCCTGAGAAGATCGTTCTAAAAGAGACACAGAGGATTTTTTTGTATTTTTCTCTCTATAAGATGTGCATAGATGCGATAGTCATGAACAGGATTTTGCCGCCGAGCATTGAAGAGAAGTACTTTGATGACTGGAAGGAATCACAGAGACGATACCTGAAATTGGCAGAGGAGTATTTTAGCCCTGTGCCCATATTGCCGGTGAATCTCTTGCAAAGTGAGCCCCTGGGAAAGCGAAACCTCGCAAAACTTGGTGCAGATATCTATGGTGAGCATGACCCAACACAACATTTCTATCATGATCAACCCTATGAGTTTCAACAGAGGAACGGCCAATTTATTATAAGGATTAAGCTCCCGTTCATCTCTAAGGAAACGATAGAACTAAACAGACTGCCAGAGGAGGTGGTTGTCAGGGTAGGGGAATTCAAAAAACACATCCTGTTGCCCAGACATGTGTCTGCCTATAAAGATGTTAAGGCAAAAATGGATGGGTCTTATTTGGATATCATTTTTGGAGGAAAGAAGGATGGAAAAGAAGAATCCTAAAGAAAAAGAGGACATAGGCACAGAGGAGGCCTTTCGTTCTCTTGGCCGGTTTTTTTCTTGGATGGAGGGGAGAATCGTACCCCATGGTGAGTTTCGGGAACATATGAAGAAGAGCAGGCTGGAATGTTTGAAAGGGATCAGATCCTTGATTGATGAGAGGATAGCCGGTCTGGAGAAAGGCAAGCCAAAAAGGGAAGATAAGAAGGCCACCCGGGTAAAGGTGGATTAGACGGAGACTTACAGAGGAAAGCGGAGCTGAAGGGGATGGATGATTCGCCTGTGGAAATCCCGATTGATGGGGTGATAGACCTGCACACCTTTGCACCACGGGATGCTGCTGATGTTGTAGATGAATATCTGAGTGTCTGCTCCCAGAAAGGAATACTGGAAGTCAAGATAATTCACGGCAAGGGCAAGGGTGTTTTGCGTCGGACGGTGGCCTCTGTGTTAAAGGGGCACCCTCTGGTCCTCTCCTTCACACAAGATTCTGGCCCCTCCAGCTGGGGCGCAACCATTGTTTTTTTGAGGCGTTCTGAGAACCCTCCACAGGGTATCCCCTAATAATAAGGAGTAATAATGAGAGCTAGATTCCGATCCTTTAGTCTCGTATTCTTTGCGGTGCTGTGTTTTTTGATAGCCCTGCCCTTTATTCTTGAGTCCGTACTGGGAATCAAAATTGGTACAGAGCTTTCATGGCTTAATAAAGGTATCACCATCGGCAAGGCAAAGATCACTATACTCAACGTGTGCTATGTCATCATTTTTCTTCTTCTTATCGGCTATATCTCAAAGATCATCAGGAAGGCTTTGCAGGACGAGGTGCTCCCCCGTACCAGGCTGGATATCGGGGCAAGGGCATCATTGGTAAATGTTGTTATTTACTCCCTCTGGGTTTTGGCAATCTATACCGGGATTAATATCCTAGGAATTGATCTTTCATCCCTGGCCTTCATGGCAGGGGCCCTTGGAATTGGAATTGGCTTCGGCCTGCAAAATATTGTCAATAATTTTATTAGCGGTATCATTCTTCTCTTTGATCCTTCCATCCAGGTCGGTGATATGGTCCAGGTAGGCGAAGATTGGGGAACAATTAGTCGGATTAACATAAGAACCACTGTCGTCCAGAGCTTTGACAATGCCGCTCTGATTATTCCCAACTCTCACATGCTTTCAGACAGGGTTACCAATTGGTCCTATAAGGACCCGAAGGTAAGGCGCCAGGTGGATGTAGGCGTGGCCTACGGTTCGGATGTCCAGCTGGTCCGCACCGTTCTGTTGCGGATTGTCAATGACATGCCAGAAATACTGGATGACCCCGCTCCCCGGGTAGATTTCAGTGATTTCGGTGACAGCGCGCTTATCTTCAGGGTCCGGTTCTGGATAGCCTCGCCTGATTTCTGGCTAACTGCACCGACCGAGCTCAGGTTTCGAATTGATGAGGAATTCAAGAAAAATGGTATAGAGATAGCATTCCCACAGCAGGATATCCACATCAGGAGTGCATCCGGCCTCCAAGAAATCATAAAGCCGTAGCAATAAGGGAACTATATACACGCTTGACTAGGTTTGAGATCTTCTAGCAGACACTCCTACAAGAAGCTCAGCCTATTAAAGAGTGAACTATACCCTCACGTACTGATTGGAAGGTCATATGGGTGGTGAATCTCTAAGAGATTGCTTTTTGGATAGCTCTTTGATCCGGGGAGAAAAGAAGGCGATAAGCTTCCTCCGGGGAGGTGTCGTAGAGACGGAACTCTCTTATCGAGAGTTGAACCAGGATTCTAGCCGGATGGCCAACGCCTTCCTGGAAATGGGGGTAGGTAAAGGGGACAGGGTAATTGTGTACCTCCCAAAGTCTCTTAGTTTAATCGTTGCTCACCTTGCACTTCAAAAGATAGGAGCTATTGCGGTCCCCCTGAATCCGGGGTTTAAGCAGTCGGAAATGGATTATCTATGTGAGGATACTGAAGCGAAATTAGTGCTAGCAGGCACTGAACAGGAGGCCATAATAAGGGAAATAGACCCCCGGCTCACCACTGTCGTGATTAATACCGAAAGAGCTTACCGGGATCTAGATTTTTTTCGCTCCGCCTCAGATACCGTTCCTCAGATAGATATCGATCAAAAGGATGTTGGGCTTATCATCTACACCTCAGGAACTACGGGAAAGCCAAAAGGGGCTCTGCTTACGCACAGGAATCTGGTTCACGATGCAAGAAATATAATCAACATCTGGGAAATAACGGAATCTGATGTTCTCTGTCATGCGCTACCTTTGTTTCATGTGCATGGCCTGTGTTTTGCCTTGCACACCGCCTTAATGGCAGGCTCCCATGTGCTTTTACTTGACAGCTTTTCACCCGAAAAGGTGATAGAAGTATTGGCCAGAAGAGAGGGAGAATACGCGTGCACGGTGTTTATGGGTGTGCCGGCTATGTATAGTAAGATGGTAGACTCCCTGAGAGAAAAGGGCTTGGATTTTATGCATATGCGCTTATGGGCTTCTGGGTCAGCGCCACTTCTCGTTAAAGATTTTGAGCGGGTAGAGAGGGTATTTGGCAAAGAACCGGTGGAGCGGGAGGGTATGTCAGAGACGGGGATGAATTTTTCCAATCCCCTAAAGGGGGTGAGAAAGCCTGGTTCAATTGGATTACCACTGCCCGAGCTTCAGGTGAGAATAGTAGATCCCGAGACATTCTTGGATGTGGCTCCTGGCCAAACGGGGGAGATCTGGATCAAGGGTCCTGCCGTTACCCCAGGTTACTGGCGAAAGCCTGATGAGACGGCAAAGGCATTTGAAAAAGGCTGGTTCAGAACCGGTGACCTGGGAAGAGTCGACGAGGATGGTTACTATTATCTGACAGATCGCCTCAAACATATTATCATCTCGGGAGGGGAAAATATTTCTCCCAAGGAGGTTGAAACGGTCATAAACCAGATTAAGGGTGTGGCCGAATCTTCGGTTGTAGGTGTCCCTGATGAAAAATGGGGAGAAAAGGTTGCAGCCGCTGTTGTTACCAAGCCCGGAGCTCAGGTCAATGCAGAGGATATTGAAAGGTTTTGCAGGGAACACCTTCACAACTGGAAATGTCCCAAAGAGATCGTGTTTCGAAAAGAGCTGCCCAAGAACAGAATGGGAAAGGTATTGAAAGAAGAGATAAAGGAATTTTTCAAACACTGAGGGCCACAAAGACCACAGGTGTTTGCCCACTGGAACCATGATGGGCATTTTCTCTTGAGATCTTTCACCAAATGAGGTTTTGATGTACCTCTCATACCTCCCAGGTCAACAAGCCTAAAGGTTCATCCACCTTCCGTGAGCCATCCGAAGACTGCCATTCTTGGGAGATCATGAAAAGCTCTGATTTCGGCCTTTGGCCTTGACATTTTAGCACCAAAAGATAATAAGATCGTGGTTGCAATACTACGCTTGTGTAAAACTATGGCACATGGAGTGAGTGATTATGAAGGTTCATGAATTTCAGGCAAAGGAGCTTTTTCGCGATTTTGGGATACCGGTTCCGTCTGGCACGGTAGCTACCTCACCAAGTAAGGCGGTTGATGGCGCAAAGAGTGTGCCCGGGCCTCCCTGGGTAGTCAAGGCCCAGATTCATGCTGGCGGGCGTGGAAAAGGTGGTGGCGTGCGGTTGGCGAATAGTTTTGAGGAGGTGGAGAAGGCAGCTGATGAGATTCTCTCGCATCCCCTTATCACACCTCAAACCGGCGCCTCCGGTCAAAAGGTGCGCCAATTATTGATAGAGGAAGGGCTTGATATTGATAAGGAGTTCTACCTCGGGATTGTTATTGATCGGAAACTTGAATGCCCTGCAATGATATTCAGTCAGGCAGGAGGAATGGAAATTGAGGAGGTCTCGGCCCAGCATCCAGAGCTCGTCTTGATTGAAAACATTGATATTGCCCATGGATTGATGCCGTATCAGACCAGAAATTTTTTCTATGTGCTTGAACCATTGCCGGATAAAAGTGTTCTGCAAGAGTTATCAACAATAATGACCAAACTCTATGCATTATTTATCTCTAAGGACTGTTCATTGGTTGAGATCAATCCGTTAGTCATCACCAAATCAGGCAAAATCGTGGCATTGGATGCCAAGATCAACTTTGATGATAATGCATTATTTAGGCAAAAGGAGATTGCCCAGTTCAATGATCCGTATGAAATGGATGAGTTGGAGGCAAGAGCTTCCGAATATAATCTCAACTATATTAGATTGGATGGCAATGTTGGTGCCATGGTAAATGGGGCCGGTTTAGCAATGGCGACTATGGATGTGATTAAGCTGGCCGGTGCTGAACCAGCCAATTTTCTTGATGTTGGGGGCGGCGCCAGTGAGGAAATGGTTACCAACGGGATAAAGATTATCCTGAGCGACAAGAGGGTCAAGGCAATCCTCATCAATATATTTGGTGGCATCATGAGATGTGACGTTCTGGCCAGAGGTGTGGTAAAGGCTGCAAAAGAGGTTGAAATAAATGTTCCCCTCATCGTCAGGTTAGAAGGAACCAATGTTGAGGAGGGGAGGGCGATCCTACAAAATTCAGATGTGGATTTTTCAGTGGCTCAGGATATGGAAGAAGCCGCTAAAATGGTGGCGGAGCAAGTGAGTTAACTAGTTGTCATGTAACTTTTCAGCCACTAAGTCACTAAGGCACAAAGGAAAAAAATAAGTCATATTCCTCTATGAATAGGGTAAGATTTCATTGCAATGTATAGATCATTATATCAGCGATTAGAAATAATCTTCGTGCCCGCCCTGGCGCGACATCGCAGGAACATTATCATACTTTGTAAAGCTTACGATATTCGTAGATATAAACCCACTCTTTGAAAATCAGGTCTGGGCCAGGGACTTTGTGTCTTTGTGGCAAAAAAATGGAGTTATTGCATGGGTATCCTGGTTGATGAAAATACAAAGGTTGTTGTGCAAGGTATCACCGGTAAAGAGGGAACATTCCACACACAACAGATGAAGGCTTACGGCACCAATATTGTAGCCGGTGTAACACCGGGCAAAGGCGGAGGAGCGGTTGAGGGTATACCGGTACTCAATAGAGTAAAAGATGCGGTTGATAATTATGGCGCCAACGCCACCTGCATCTTTGCGCCACCTCCCTTTGCCTCTGATGCCATGCTCGAAGCCGCAGATTCAGGTATAGAGGTCATTGTCTGTATTACCGAAGGGATTCCCACCCTGGACATGGTTAAGACCGTTCGTTTTATTAGAAAATGCGGCGCGGTGCTGATCGGCCCAAATACTCCGGGGATTATCTCACCCGGAAAGACAAAGGTGGGGATCATGCCGGCTCATGTTCACAAACAGGGAGGTATCGGGGTGATTTCCAGGAGTGGAACCCTGACCTATGAGGTAGTAGATCAATTGACGCGGGTTGGATTGGGACAATCTACCTGTATCGGTTTAGGTGGTGACCCAATAGTCGGGGCCTCCTTTGTAGATCACCTAGAAAGGTTTAAAGAAGATAGTGAAACACACGGTGCCGTCATCATCGGGGAGATCGGTGGAACGGCTGAGGAAGAAGCAGCAGAGTATATAGACAGGGAATTTAACAAACCGGTCGTGGCCTTTATTGCCGGGCAGACAGCCCCTCCCGGTAGACGGATGGGTCATGCTGGTGCCATCATCTCAGGCGGCAAGGGAAGGGCTGAGGATAAGATAAAGGCCCTGAAATCTCGTGGCATAACCGTGGTGCTCAATCTCGGCCAGTTGGGAAAAACAGCACAGCAGGTCTTCAAGGATGCATGATCCCAATC
>JAUVXZ010000157.1 GCA_030603345.1 Pseudomonadota bacterium | reverse complement strand
TGCCTTTTTCTTCATCCTAACTCTATTTTAGCACAGGTCGCACATTTTCGTCACTTACATGCCTGCGTCTTCCGATGACTTCTCCCACAACATTTGCGGCCTTCCGCAGGGCCTCGTCTCTCAAGTGAGCGTACCGCTGCGTCGTCTTGGGGTCTTTGTGTGTGAGGAGCCTCTGCAGTGTGTAAAGGTCCACTTTCCCGCTCGATGCCAGCATGGAAGCGTAAACGTGCCTCAAGCCGTGGAGCCCCCGGAAGTCCGGGGGAAGTCCGGCCTTCGCCTTAATATTGCGCACCGCCTTCCGCACGTCGCTCCTTTGGCCTCCGGTCTTCGGGTCGGGGAAGACGTAAGGATTCTCGGTCCTGGGATGGGCCTCCAAGAGCTCCCTTGCAGGGTCGTTGAGTGGAATGGTCTGGTCATGGCCACCCTTAGGGTCCCGAATGTGGATGAGCCCCCGGTCAAAGTCCACGTCCCTCCACTCTAACTTGAAAAGCTCACCCCTGCGCATCCCAGTGAAGAGGGCTATCTTCATCATGTTCGCCACTTGGACGTTGGGGGTTTCGTCGAGCACCTGAAGGAGCCTCTCCAACTGCTCAGGTGTCAGATCCTCAGTCTTCTCGTTGTCCACTTTGGGCATCTGAATGGTAAAGTTTAGGCCAGGGCAGAGGTGCTTCTTCACTCCGAAGTTGATCAATCGGCGAAGCAGTTCAAGCGTATTTTGGACGGTCTGAGGTGCCCTAGACTTACTCATGTTTAGCCTGAGGCGGTCAACGTCTAGGGGTACGATCTCCTTGGGCTCTTTCGCTCCAAATTGAGGCTCAAGGTGAAGGCGGAACCGGTAGCCGTCCGTGCTTAGGCCCTTCAGTTGCGGATTCCTGTTTCGGTATTCAAGCCAGAGGCGGCTGATCGTCCACTTCTCGCTTTGCTTAGCCCTCTCGCGTATCTCCCTCCGGGAGAGCCGCTTTCCTTCTATCCGGTCACCGCGTACCCGGGCTGCCTTCGCCGCTGTCATTCCATCTCGGAACTGCGCTCCGGCCTTCTCCTCGTGGAGCTTGCCAGCTCGGTAGAACGTGATGTAGTAGACCTTCTCCAGGCCGGGGCCACCGATGCGCCGCATGGTTCGGTAATGGACCCCCGGATAATTGGTTCTGATTCGTTTTGGCATGATCCCCTCCCAATACTCTTTCCAATGCACATATGGGAAGGGATAGGGGACGTGTGTAATGGCTAATGGAATGTGGGATAATCAAGGGGTCACGCAGGCCCCGTCCGGCGGGAGCCATGAGCCATGTGCCACGAAATAGTCAACTATGTTCACTGATTTTCTCTGGTCTGTTGACCCAGAGCTCCTCATTTTTCTCAAACCACCAGTCGCTGCTGTCTGTTGAGATAATTTCATTAGCCATCTTTTTTGCTAGATTGGTAGTAAGGCGTTTAACCGAATATCTCAGCCATTCAGCAGCGGAATGGTTTCCGAGATCCTGTTGTCGTTTCAGCTCCAAGATAAAGTCAAGCTGGTCAGCATCCTGAGATAGTCTTGCCTCAAGGGTTTCTCTGGAATTGAATTCATCAATCAGGGATACGATTTCTTCGCCATACGGGAGTTTCTTGGCCAAATCATTGACTGCATCGTCTTCATTCACGGTAACGTATTTTTTATTCACATAATTGTGGTCGCCTGTTCTGGCCTCGTGAAAATCGTGAAAGAGGCTCATGAGGACAAGTTTTTGTATGTCGGCTTCGGGCTCGTTTTTTGCGAGTACGTAAGCTATCACGGCAACCCTGAAGGAATGCTCTGCTACTGATTCGGCGCCTGTGCCCAAGAATTGGTAGCCAGACCTCGGAATTTTCTTAAGTATACCTATTTCGAAAAGAAAATTTATGCTATCTCTCATAAGAATTGCCTCCCTTATACCAGTGGTCAGTTGCTCTTTTGCTTCTCACCTATTGCTCTAATTGAGATCTGTTAGCTCTATTTCCCCCCAGGTTGCCATTGTTTTGCCAATAATGACGACACCACCTTTGACATCCTTGCGTTCTCGGATCGACTCTATTTCCCCTGTGAGGTTAAATCGGTTGGTTATCCTGTTTCCTAGTGCTGTGGCTGCAGCGTCAGCAAATGACGCAGATTGGGCCACAACACAAACTGCATCAGCCGTGCCAAGACTGAGGGAATGCCCGACCGTGCCCGAAGAGGTGCACACGCCTATGGGCATCTCTTCAGCCGCTAATATAAGGCCGAGCTTATCACTTAACGGGGAATTTCCGGCAAAGATGGAAACCGTTATGGGGCTTTTGGTCCTAACAAAGATATCGCCGCCATTTTCAACGATAACTTCCTCCGAATAACGTAAGAGATCTTTACCAACGAACTGGGCTATCGCGCCTGCAACTGCTGCCATCGGACCCACGCCAAACGCCCTCGTAGCTGAAATCATATCTCTTATTATTTCCGGTGCAAAGGGATCTTCAGGATAGGGGAGGAGGGTCGATATGAAATCAGACCTACTTCTGATGTAATCTTCCAGTTGTCTGCGGTAGTGATGTACCCTATCTTTGGTCTGTTTGCTCAGGTCCGCGGAAGCGCTGACCAGGAGATCGGTTTCCTTGACTAAAACCCTGCATGAGATCAAATCCTTGGAGTGTACCCGATTTCGGTATCGATGGTCCCTGTTTTTGGGTGGGATTGATTTGGTTCGTTGCATTAGTTTGATTGGCGGAGCTTGTATTGGTTCCCTCGTTTCTCGTCCTACTTTAGGAGTCGTCCGGTAGGCACAGGCGTCAAGAAGGGAAAAGGGGGCGTGCGCTTCTGCTGAGTCTTGAACGAGACGAACTGGTTTCTATTCAAGTTGGTAGTTGGGGGCCTCTTTGGTGATAATAACATCGTGCACATGCCCCTCCCTGAGCCCTGCGGCCGTGATCTTGAGAAATTTCGCATTGGCCTGTAATTCCTTTATAGTGGGAGTCCCCACGTAACCCATTCCTGCCTTTAAGCCCCCTATAAGCTGGTAAATCGTGTCTGCTATGGGGCCTCGGGACGGAACCCTTCCCACGATACCCTCTGGCACCAATTTCGATTCTCCTTCTGTCGTTTCCTGAAAGTAGCGATCTATGCTTCCCTCCCTCATAGCCTCTATGGAACCCATACCTCTATAAACCTTGTATGTCCTCCCCTGGAAAAGTACCGTCTCCCCAGGGCTTTCTTCTGTGCCGGCGAGAAGAGAGCCAATCATAACTGATGAGGCACCGCCAGCCAATGCCTTAGTGACATCACCAGAATATCGTATCCCGCCATCTGCGATAATCGGGATTTCTGCTTTTGATGCCTCTCGCGCAGATTCCTGAATAGCGGTCATTTGGGGCACACCGACACCTGCAATTATCCTGGTTGTGCAGATGGACCCTGGCCCGACGCCAACCTTTATTGCATCAACACCGGCTTCGATAAGGGACCTTGCACCCTCCGCTGTAGCCACATTGCCAGCAACCAACTCTAGGTCGGGAAAATTCCTTTTGGTATCTCTTGCTGCCTCAATTACTCCTTTGGAATGTCCATGGGCAGCATCGATAACAATGACATCTACGTTTGCGGCTATTAATCGATCGGTCCTTTCCTCTCTATCTGGCCCAACCCCAACTGCTGCGCCAACACGTAGTCTGCCGTGTTGATCCTTGCATGCGTCAGGGTATTTTTTGATCTTTTCAATGTCCTTTATGGTTATGAGCCCCCTTAGCTTCCCTGCATCGTCGACAACCAGTAATTTTTCTATCCTTCGTTCATGGAGGACTGTCTTTGATTCCTCCAGGGTTGTCCCAACAGGCACGGTAGCCAGGTTATCCTTGGTCATCACGTCTCCAACCGTTTTGTCAAGGTTTGTTTCAAACCGCAAGTCCCTGTTTGTTATGATCCCCACCAAGTTGCCCTCTTTAACAACAGGTACGCCGGAAATCCTGTATTTTTCCATAATACTGAGGACCTCAAAGATCTTCCGATCCGGATCAATAATAATGGGGTCAAGAATCATCCCACTTTCTGATTTCTTGACCTTCTCGACCTCTAGGGCCTGCCTTTCGGCACTCATGTTTTTATGGATGAATCCTAAACCACCCTGTCTGGCCAATGCTATTGCCGCTTCAGATTCGGTGACCGTATCCATTGCTGCACTGACAATGGGTATGTTAAGGGAAATATTCCGAGAAAGCTTTGTTTTGACGTCTATGTCTTTTGGTAACACAGCGGATTCCCCTGGGACCAAAAGGATATCATTAAAGGTAAGTGCTTCCTCCAGTAGTTGATTAGCCATCTCTTTCTCCTTCCACGTGTTGTATCAAAATGCCCTCCAATAAATCACTATAACTAACTATAATCTCATCCTTCCCAAAATAATCCATAAATTTCATTACCAATAAGGTGCCTGGTAGGATAATATCCTCTCTTCCAGATTCAAGGCCAGGAAAACTCAGCCTTTCGGCTGCTGGCATCCCTTTCAGTGTTTCAAACAGGAGCCCAACATCGTACCTTTTGACTGAAAGACCATTTATGTTTCTTTCATTGAAATTGTCCTCTGTTATATCGTGGATCATTGCAGCGAGGGTTACTACGGTTCCCCCAGTCCCTATAAAGACAGCGTTCCGGTCTCCGGATTCTTTTAATGAAGAAAGCCTTGTTTTGCACACATCCTCAATATGCTTGTCCAGGTACCATATCTCCTCATCTCTTGGAGGATCCGTTGTCAGAAACGTTTCTTTTAACACCACGACCCCAAGCTCTACTGATAGGTATGAAGTTTTTTTGCTATTGGTGCGGATAAATTCGGTGCTCCCGCCACCAAGATCAAAAATAACACAAGACTCGCTCCCAAGGTCCAGTGAGGATAAAACACCCTTCTCGGTCAGTTCGGCCTCCTCTTGTCCCGAGATAATTCTTATCTTATGGCCTAGGTGTTCGGCAATCGAGGTAATAAAGGTATCCCTGTTGGCTGCCTTTCTGACTACCCCGGTTGCTATTACAAGGGGAGAAGACACACCAAACTGGCTAGCAATGCCAAAGAACTCCCGGAGTGCAGTAATGCTCCTGGCTATGGCGCCCGGCTTAAGGATACACCCTTCGTTACTGTTGAAACCCTCTCCAAGCCTCGTAATAACCCTTTTTCGCAAAACCGGCGTAAAGGGAGCATCTGAGGTGCCTTTTTCGGCAATCAACATCCTTATGGAATTGGTTCCTATTTCTATGGATGCAATGGGATCCATAATCTGTCAGCTTTGGAATCGACCTATTAAGCGAGATAACACGGACTTTAAGATGCCAATCTTACCGGTATAAAAATGGTCTGCCCCCTCGATGACCTCCAACTCCGCCGCAGGATTCCACATAGAGAGCAACCTATTGATCCCATCAACTGGTGCAATATCATCGCTACCACCGGCAATAACTGCCGTAATCCTCGGGTTGAGGGACAAAAAGGAAAAATCTAAAAAGGCAACCGGCGGGGATACCATAATCATATTGCTGACTGCAAAGTCGCTGGTGGTGATCTTAGCATTTACCCATGCCCCGAATGAATATCCTGCCAGATCAATATCCCTCTTTCCCAGAGCATATAAATACAGGAGGGCAGATTTCACATCCTCCCTTTCTCCTGTTCCCTGATCATATCGCCCTTCGCTGTCTCCCGTGCCTCTAAAGTTAAACCTCAGGGTTGTAAAACCCTTGCTCTGGTAAACCTGAGCCAGTGCTGCTACTACCTGATCATACATGGTGCCGCCATACAGTGGATGTGGATGGGTAATCACTACCCCCCGTTCTCCTTTCTGGATGCACATGAGGCCCTCAATCTGCAGACCGTTGGACTCAAACCTGATGTTCTCTTCTTTCACGGTATGGTCAGAATCTCTTAAAGAGGTTTTCCATGTCTTTTTTTAACTTCTCTGGCACCAGATAAAGCTCTTTGTCAGATAGCCTGGCAAAGATGGCATCTCCTCTGGCCAGCGTGTTTTTGTCCTGATCTTGAATCAATCCCCCGACTTGGCACAAACGCCCCTTTTTTTCTTCTATCATCCGGGCCTTAGCCGTCAATTCTGTATATAATGGAACTGGCTTGATGTATTTTATCTTCATGCTTCTGGTGACAAAAAAGATCCTTTTAAAATATATCACAGCCCACGACATGACCTCATCTAATAGGGTTGAAACTATCCCACCGTGGGCCATATTTTCCCAACCCTCATAGTTTTTTCCTAAGGTTATGTCTGAACAAAGGTACTCTCCGAGCAGGTAGAAGTGAAGGTTGAGCCCTATTGGGTTTGCCGTCCCACAGGCAAAACAGTTATAGCCTTCCAGTTTTGGAATAGTTTCCTTGACTTCATTCATCGGAGGAACCCTGTACCCTTCCCAAAAACGTGTGCCATACCATTTCATGATTCCACTCTTGAACAATTTCAGTCGGATACTCGGATAATGCTAACCTGATATTCTCTGCCTGGCTCCTCATGAGTCCCGAAAAAATAAACCACTTTTTCTTTAGAAATCCATCTCCCTTTATGAGCTCTATGATAACATCATAGTGGATATTGGCTATCACCAGATCAGAGAGATGGTCACCCCATTTTTCTGCCAGACCCTCCTTGACTTCAATCTTTTCCTCCAGTCCATTCAATCTGACATTAGATAAGGCTGTCTTAACTGCTAGCGGGTTAATATCAATCGCTAAAACGCTCCCTGCTCCCAGCAGGGCAGAACCTACGGCCAGGATTCCAGTGCCAGTGCCAAGGTCGAGCACCCTATCAATCTGGTATTCCTCATACATTCTCTCCAAGGCTGATAAACAGTCCCGTGTTGTTGGGTGAAGCGTAGTGCCAAAAACAACGCCGGGGTCCAGTAGTATCTTTATTCCCCCTTTGTGATCTTTACTATCTTCCCATGGGGGGACAATGAAAAAAGGAGGAACCGTGAAAGGCTTAATCTTCCCCCCCTGCCATTCCTCATAGGTAAAGTGAAACTCGTCAATCAATCGTAACCCTTCATTCGTATCGACCATACCCTGTATAAGCTCTCTGGTCGGACGAGAGAAGAAAAGAAAAGAGCTGCCCTCCTCAATCCAGTTTCCCAAAAAATGGGGGCCTAACCGGGGTTCTTCTTCCCGTTGTACAGGGCCCTCAAGATAGTAGATATAAAGGTCCTGGTATGGAATACGGGCATCCGTATAATCAGTTTTGTGAAGATTCAACGAGTGCCGCTCCTTTCATTGTTTCCAAAAAATGTATCCCAGGATGTTGTCATTTTTTGTTCATATCTGCAAGGATAATTTATTGACAGGGTAAAAGATTTTTCGTAAGAAAGTCCCTCAAGAGATCAGCATGAGTTAGGAGGCGATTAACCTTGGTGAGATCATTTCATGTAATTTGTCCATTCTGTGATGGTGCCTATCCCTTCCCTGATGACCTGGATGAGGTTTGCAGATGCCAATGCGGAGCTGTATATAAGATTGCCTGGCGCTCAAATATAGAGGGCGCCGTAGATCAGCTGATGAAGTTCTTTTTGAAAGATCGGCAAACCCTGGAAGCTGCATCAGAAAGTAATGTCTTATGCAATGCAGTTGTCTATGAGGATATAGAGAACTTGATAACAATGAAAAGGGAATATGAGGCATCGAAATATATCCGCCAGAGCCAAAGCTTTGATCAGAGTTACCCTAAAAAGGTCGGTCTCGTCTGGTTAGGGAGTTATACCGGGGCCTGACCATGTGGAAGGGGAGATCTGGGGTTCGAAGAGGGCGGTGCAACGCAGCAATCAGGTTTATTCGCCTTCGCCAGAATACCTTGTCCCGATTTATCGGGACTGCAGGGAGCTTCATTGAAAGGTTAGCCACAACAAGGATTATGGCTGAAATAAGGTTTCTGGTTTATATCTTACCTGCTTAACTTCGGGGAATTGAAGGGCTGTCATCCTAATCTGAAGCCATAGGTATCCAACTCTATTCGAACCGCCACTGGTAAAATACTTGGGATCATCAAAGTGGAGTGTCAGGATATTTCCTTGCAGATCCGCAC
>JAUVXZ010000088.1 GCA_030603345.1 Pseudomonadota bacterium | reverse complement strand
TAATCTTGTCACCCGGGACAGTCTTATCCACAAAAATCGCCATACTATTATGATAAGCGAGTGCCCGGCCGCCATACGCCATCTTTTCTATGGTTAATTCTACGGTATCTCCCTTTCTGATATTCATTAAACCTGAACCTCAGTGCTCTAATCCGTATGTTCTATGACGTATTTGACGTCAGGATACCTATTCCGTACAAGCTCAGAGCCCACAAAAGTGCCTAAAGTGAGCTAAAATTGATAAATTCGTAAAAAGTTTTTTTAACGTCTGGGTACACGCATTCGCGGGTATGACGATTGAGTGTAAGTATATGTCATTCCTGCGAAAGCAGGAATCCAGTGATTGGTCACAAATATAATCTACCTCAACTTATTGGGAAGTTCCATAAATCTATGTAACAATACATGTACTAATGTACTTTTTGAATTTTTTTCTGTATCTGATTATGCTATCTTTAAACTTGGTGCAAGACAGATGTTGACCTATCCATCCATAAACCCAACAATAGTTACCCTGGGTCCCCTTCAAATACGCTGGTATGGGGTCATGTATATCCTTGGCTTCCTGGCCTCCTATCTTCTGGTAAAATATCAAATAAGAAAAAAAAGGCTCGACATTGATATCAAGGTAGTAGATGATCTCTTCTTGTTTCTCATAATTGGCCTTATCATTGGCGCCCGCCTAGGTTACGCTATCTTTTACAATCTCCCCTTGTACATAAGCCATCCATTAAAACTCTTTTCCATATGGGAAGGGGGCATGTCTTTTCACGGCGGACTCATTGGTATTATCCTCTCGGGCCTCATTTACGCAAGAACACGGAAAACCGATTTCTGGCGATTGGCCGATCTTGTTGCCGTAACAGTTCCTATCGGTTTGGGCCTCGGCAGACTTGGCAACTTTATTAATGCCGAACTCTATGGTAGGGTAACCACGGTGCCCTGGGGAATGGTTTTCCCCTCAGGTGGCGCTCTTCCAAGGCATCCCTCCCAACTCTATGAGTCTTTCCTTGAAGGGGTACTCCTTTTTTCAATCCTGTGGTGGTTAAAGGATTTCCCTTTGAAAAAAGGAACGCTCTTTTGCCTATTTCTTATCCTCTATGGTATTTTCAGGTTCTCTGTAGAGTTTTCCCGCGAACCAGATCCACAGCTTGGATTTATCTTTTCTTTTTTGACCATGGGCCAGATTCTCTCTGTGTTGATGGGTATCAGTGGTTTGGTCTTGTTATACTTTAGGCCGCCCATGGAAAAAGCCCCTTAATACACCTTGAGATCACCTAGTTCCCCGAACCCCAGTAGTCTAAAGGTAAGCATTATTCTTTTGTCACTCTCCAGATTCTCATAGAGGAACCTTAGGCCCCAGCACTGAGACTGGTAATCTATCCAATAGCTGTTCTTAATATTGTACTTGATGATGAGATCCCTTTTCCCGCTTGTTCCAACGGAGAAACCATACAGCAGGTTTATTGCCGCATCGTAACTCAGACTCTTGGAATAATCCCTGATATACTCATAATCTATCCTGTATCTATCCTGTCTGTTCGCACCCCTTTCAACGGCCAGATCCAGGGTAACGCTCCCGGATGAGATATAGTGGTTATAGTGATCCCAGTCAGCACGAGCAGAGAGGTCAAGCGCTGGATAGGGGGTTAAACTCAGCGCTGCTTGCAGAGGATCAAAAGGCTTCCGTTCTTCACCGGGCATCGTCTCCCTTCTGGCCTCATCAAGGTCGTAGCCTTGGGTAAGACGGAGACGTGCAACCTGCGAGAACGAGGGCCTGCCTCTTTCATCTTCCCTGCGCGCATCAAGGTAATTGTCAAGAGAAAGGGAAATCACGTTGGCTCTATCCAATACATCCACCGGCTCAAACCAAGAAGTATACTCTTCCTCATCCGGATATGGCCTCAAGGTATATGAGAGCACCGGTTGAAATTTGTGTTTGAGCCTCCTTATATTTCCCTGCCTGATACGAAAAATCTTTTCTATTGTTGTGTGTAACCGGAGCCCCAGTTCGTATGCATCCTTTGTCTGCTGACCCTTATAACCCTGATATTCCTCAAGCCACTGGTATGTGACAAAATACGTGACCGATGGTTCCAGAGCTACGTAAGGAATAGACCATATGGGATAACTGAGAGAGGGAGCAAGAGCCACTCTCTGTCCCTTAGGCCCCGTATCCCTGTAAATATAACCATAGCCAGACTCAAGGGAGAAGTAAAAGGGGAGACCATAGATCCTTTTTGGAAGAATGGTGAACCCTAGATCCGCCAGAGGTTGGGGAGTTGTATTCTCTTGGGGGCGCTTTGGGTCCTCGTAATAAGTGCTCGAGGCCTGAATAGAGTAGTCCTGGAAATTTCTCGTAATCAGTAAGGCCGAACGTCTGTAAGGTGACTCAGCCCCTGCGAGGGGTCTACCGAATTCTTCATCCAGCCTCACCATGTATTCAGGACCCACAGAAGGTTCCTCAAACTCTCTCAAGTAATCATAATCGCTGACGAAATCTACATCGAGCTTCACACCTATATCATAGGGGAGTTGCTGGTCAGAACGTGCTCTCAGCCAGTATCGTGTTTCATTAGTCCTGGGATACGGGCTAATCTTGAGATCATCTTCGTCGTATAAATCCTTTTCCTCTTTTTTATCGGAAAGGATATCAAACAAAAACGTCCCCTTAGAGTCAACACCGGTGACATACCGAAACTCGAGTCCCTGCATAAGACCCCGTTTTTCTATATAGCGCTCGTAAAAGGTGGCGTCGGTCTGATCAGATATGGCCCAAAATATGGGGATTTCGATCTCAAACCCATCCCTCTGAGAGTACCCTGCGCTTGGCATAAGAACGCCGGTCTGCCTCTTTGTTTTGGCTGGAAAGATAATGTAGGGAAAATACAAAAGAGGGATATGCCGCACAAAAAAGGCTGCGTGCTTTACAGTACCGTAGCCTTCAAGGGTCACCTCGACTTCTGATCCGGTAATGGACCAGTCAGGGGCTTCTCCATCGCATGAGGTAATCTTGCACCCTTTGATACTATAAGTCTCAGGGCCTGTCTTTCTTATCTCTTTTCCCCTAACGTAAAAGTGATTCGTTCTCAGGAAAAGACTCCCGTTCAGTATGTAGCCTGTCTTATCCTTGAGATTAAATAATCCTTTATCGCACCTGAGAATATCACCCGCTGTTAACAGTTCAACATTGCCCTCCGCACTGAGCAACCCAGACTCCTTATTATAGACGATCCTGTCTGCCCTCAGAGTTTGCTCTCCCTTGGAAACAACTACCTCTCCCTCTGCTGTGATAACATTCGTGTCTGCTGAGGCACTTATCGTATTTGCGGTAATATGCCAGGGCAGTAATTCATCTCCAAGCAGAGTACGGCCGTCTACCACGGGAGAGTCTATAAAGACCATACATATCAAAGCAAAAATTCCCACTATGATACCAGTTAGGCCTCTCGCAACCTGATTACCAATAATCGCTTTCAATAAGGATGCCAGCATCTTTCTGTTAAATTTCTGCCCAGGAGAATACTGACTTTCAAATTCACTACTCATGGGCAAACAGTATCTCTTTGGAGGTTCCTGGGATATCAAATATCTTCAGTTGGATAGTTTACAGGATCAAAGAATGATTTTGCCTCACCCACGGTATACAGAGACCCGGTTATAAGAATGAGATCCTTTTTGTCAGCAAGATTCCTCGCTCTATCAATAGCTGCCGGTATGGTGACATAGACTTCCCCGGTCTTTCCAAATCTTTTGCCCTGCTCCATCAGCATGTGAGGGTCAGCTGCACGGTGATACATCGCTCTGGTATAAATTGCTCTGTTGGCCAAAGGCAGGATCTCCTTCAGGATATCTGCGATATCCTTGTCTCCCAAAATAGCCAAAACCACTATGAGTTTTCTGAAATCAAAATCACTCTTGATCGCGTATACAAGGGATCTCATAGCGGACGGATTATGGGCACCATCAAGCATAATTGTCGGCTCAGAAGAAACCGTTTCAAGTCTGCCAGGCCACATAGGATCAGCAAGGCCCGATCTCACAGCCGCATCCGGAATGGTGAGACCCTTTGTCTCAAGTATCTCCAAGGCCAACAAGGCGAGGGCCGCATTTCGAAACTGGAATCTCCCATTAAGACCGAGCCGCAGATTCTTATGTCTTTTTCTGAGGCCGTAATAGCCCAGAAGGCCTGATGGTGATCTTCGATACCGGACATGATGCCCTACCCTCCAGAAAGGGGCACCGCTCTCTTTGCACCTGGACTCAAAGAGCCTGACTATGGAGGGTTGGTTCACACCGGTCACCACGTCAACCCTTTTTTTTATGATGCCACCCTTCTCCTTTGTAATATCAACAATATGGTTGCCCAAGAACTCCTGATGATCCAAACCGATATTGGTGATAACAGAAACCATTGGAGTGATTACATTAGTGGCATCTAAACGTCCACCCATTCCCACCTCAACAATACCGATATCAACACCGCTTCGGGAAAAATAGATAAGCGCCATCGCAGTGGTCAGCTCAAAAAAGGTTGGTAGCCCCTGGTCTTCTATGGCCCTTCTTAATTCCTGAATGAGTGAGGCTGCTTCGTTTTTTCTTATACGTTCTCTGTTGATCCGAAACCGTTCAGTAAAGCTGACTAGATGGGGCGAGGTGTAGAGGCCAACCTTCAGCCCTGACTTTATCAGCACGGATTCCAGCAGCGCTCCTACAGATCCTTTCCCGTTGGTGCCAGCAATATGGATGTATCTCTGACCGAGGTGAGGATTACCAAAGGCCTTTAACAAATTAGATGTTTTTGAGAGGCCAAACTTAATCCCCAATTTCTGGAGGCTATACAACCATGAAACCGCTTCTCTGTAGGAAAAAACCTGCATTTCTTTGTGTTTAGCTTGACCTGCCACATTCTTCACCGAGAATGGGTCATGTTTCTTTGTCTGCCTGGCTCCAAAAAGTATGCCCGAATACTTAGGAGACTATGAACGTAACGGTAGGAGCTTGGATGATACTAAAATCTACGTAATGGCACAATCTATAATTTCCTCCTTAATCACCGTAGCATAAGACCCAGGGTCACGTCATAGTGAAACCTAACCTATTAATTTCTAAGCTTCTTGCAGGGTATGGGTGTCTCTTTGTCAGCAAAAGAATAGGGGTGGATCCGAGAAGAAAACTTTTAGGAGTGGAACAGGATGGTGAAACCGATAGAAACCAGGGGGGTTAGACTACAAGCAGTCTAGCTTCAGAAAAACTGTGTGTTGCGCGAAAACTGCCTCTTTTTACCGGGCTCTCTCTATTGCTCCCTCTACCAGATCCCTGATTTCATCCAGCCTTTCTTTGGATTGTGCCTCGAACCTGAGCACCAGTGCCGGCTGAGTATTGGAGGCCCTCACCAATCCCCAGCCATCATCAAAAACAACTCTCACGCCGTCTACATCAATCACACTGTATTCCTTGCTAAAATCCTCTTTGAGCCGATCAACCAGGGCAAATTTTTTTGCATCGGGGCACTCAACCCTGATCTCAGGTGTAGTATATGATTTTGGGACATCCTCTAAGAGCTGGCTAACTGATTTTCCCGTCTTGGATACTATCTCGAGCAGCCTGCATGAGGCATAGAGGGCATCATCGTAACCAAAATACCTATCGGCAAAAAACATATGGCCACTCATCTCTCCTGCAAGAAGGGCCTTGGTCTCCTTCATCTTATTCTTGATGAGAGAATGCCCTGTCTTCCACATGATGGCGTTTCCCCCCCGGGCCGCAATGTCTTTATACATCCTGTCTGAACATTTTACCTCAGAGATAACAGTTGCCCCAGGATGTTCCGCCAGGATATCCCTTGCAAAAATAAGCAAAAGCATATCCCCGAATACCATGTTTCCTGAACTATCTATCACGCCAATTCTATCTCCATCTCCATCAACACCAATACCCAGGTCAAGATGGTGCGTTGTCACCTCCCGGATAAGGTCTTTCATGTTATCCAGTACCGTGGGATCTGGTTCATGGTTGGGAAAAGAGCCATCCATGTCACAGTAAAGATCGTGGACCTCGCAGCCAAAGGATTGTAATATCTTAACCCCTACGGGCCCTCCCGTTCCATTGCCTGCATCAAAACCTACTTTAATCCCGGGAGATATAATCATATCCTTCCGAACTATATCAATATATGGTTCAATGATCTCATGGGTTGAATACCCCCCCTTGCCTTTTACAAAATCTCCTGCTTCAACAAGCCCTCGTACGCCTTGAATCTCTTCACCATAGATCGTATCAAACCCTCTGCATATCTTGAAACCGTTGTATAGAGGAGGGTTATGGCTTGCCGTAATCATTAACCCTCCATCTGCCTTGAGGTGCCGTATGGCAAAATAGAGCGTTGGGGTGGGGCAAACTCCAACATCCACGATGTCACAGCCTGTTGATAACAGGCCCTCCTTTAACCCATCTCTTATTGTGGGTGAACTCAACCGACAGTCCCTTCCCAGGGCAATTGTTTTTATTCCCAGGCGGTGGAAATAGGTACCAAATCCTTTTCCCAGAACAATAACCTCATCGTCTGTAAAATCTTCACCTACTACACCTCTTATATCGTACTCTCTATAGATCTCCGGGTTCATATGTATTCCTCATCTCGGTGTTGTCAGTTGAGCATCAAATAGTTTGCAATATCGGGAGGGGCATGAGGTCTTTTCTGTTGTGACTGGTGGCCCGCGACGAGCTCGGCCGAGTCGGAGGCCGCTGTCCTTTTCACGACTTATCAGTGGGGGAAGCCGCAGCCCTGAGCCTGCCGAAGGGAATGCGGAGTCCCGCCTAACGGGATGTTGATAAGTCGTAGAAAAGACCAGGCCGGGAGCCTCGGAACAGAAGAAAAGGCCTCATGACCATCCTAGATCCTTATCGGTTATATCCAATGCAAACAATAAAATGCTGTGCTTAGTAATTGTTGTCTGTTGTCTACAGTCGCTATACCCTTTCAAACCTACAAAAGCTCATCACGATCCTGCGACCTGAGCTTATCCACCAGCTTTTTCACCTCCTGAGCCCTCTGTTTCTTACTGACTAAAAGCACATCATCCTCCTCAACGATAACCAGATCCTCTACACCCAGGAGTGCAACCGGTTTTTTTGGGCTATACACGATGCATTCAGAAGAATCAAGATTGATGACCTCACCAATGAAGGCATTTTGGTCACTATCCCTGGACCAGTATTGGGCCGCAGATGGCCACGAGCCAACATCATCCCAGCCAAAATCCCCCGGTATCATGAAAACATGCTTTGACCTTTCAATAACGCCATAATCAATAGAGATTGCCTCCATGTTTTGATAGGCCTTGCTGATTGCTGCTGATTCCTGATCTGTATCAAGGGATGATTTTATACCCATCAGCCATTCGTGGTTATGGGGCAGGTATTCTGCGATTTCCTTGAGGATATATGAGGCCTTCACAATAAAGATGCCACTATTCCAGAAGAAGTTGCCCCGATCGATAAAAACCCTGGCTCTTTCCTCGTCGGGTTTCTCATGGAATGACTTGACCGTATAGATGGAACGTTGTTTGTCTACCAATTGATCGGTCTCTATATAGCCATAGGCGGTTTCCGGTCCCCGTGGGGTGATTCCAATCGTAACGATACCATCTGCTTCAAAGGCCTGACGCCCACCTACCATGACCTGCTCATGAAACCTTTTTTCATCCTGAATATAGTGATCTGCAGGCAGAATTACCATAACAGCATCAGGATGTTCTCTTTCTATAAAAAGGGCGGAAAGCCCAATTGCAGGCGCAGTGTTTTTCCCGAACGGTTCTGCTAGGATATTACCTGCCACTAACTCAGGGGCTATTTTTTTAACAGCATCTGCCTGGGATTCGGTGGTTACGATCTTTATTCTGCTGATCGGTATGATGGGTCTGATAAGTTGGATGGCTTTTTTGAGAAGAGTGTCATCTCCAGTGATATTCAAGATTTGCTTTGGCCTATCTTTTCTGCTCCGTGGCCAAAACCGGGTTCCGCTCCCACCAGCCATGATGGCTGCATATAGGTAATCCTGTGCTCTTGTCATCACCAGTTAGAGTGCCCTCATCCACTCTGGCCTGAGGTCAACCCTCCCCTGGAGGGCCAAATCTATTACGTCAAGGGCCTGCTGCTTCCCCTGTGGGTATCTAACCCTGACCGGCAGATAGTTTGACGCATGATTCGAGAAGAAAAGGCCGTGGGTCAAGTCGGTGGAGGCTATCATCTCTCTCAATTCCGTGAGCAACTCGAGATTGTCAGGAAGTTCAAATCTCCCAGCCGCTATTTCATCTGCCAGGGGTGTACCTGGTATGACCATCAGGGTGAGGGCACCAACGTAGTCGGGATCCATAGCGCTGAGGAGTTTTCCTGTTGCCTGTGCATGGATGAGTGACCTTTCTTTACCGGCAATGCCTAGAAGAACAGTCACCGAGAGCTTTATGCCTGCTCCCATAACCTTTTTGCCCATGGCTAACATTCGCTGAGAATCGGCACCCTTCCTTATGGTTTCCAGCGTCTGATCATCGCCTGTCTCAATACCCATGTAGAGAATCCCTAAGCCCATGTCTTTCAACCCGAGCAATTCTTCCTCTTTCTTCATCTTAATGCCCTTTGTGTTGGCATAAGCGCCAACCCTCTTTACCCAGGGGAGATGTTCCCGTATCTTTTCCAAAATCCACATCAAACGGGGGTAAGGGATAATCAGGGCATCACCATCCATAATAAAGAGCCTGTCCTGATTCCGCATATGTCGTGATGCATAGAGGATATCACTCAAGATAATATCATTATCCTTGATCCGAAATCTCTTCTCCTTGTATGTACCGCAAAAGGTGCACTTGTTATGAGAACACCCAAGAGTCACCTGAAGGAGAATGCTATTCGCCTCACTCGGTGGCCGGATACACATCCCCTCATAATGCATACCTTCATACTGGTCGACCCGATTCATTCCATTGCTCCTCTCTCACATGTCAGCCTGTAACAGGCTGTTGCCCAAACCGTAATCCCTTTGAGCGGTCATTAAAACGTTTTTAGCCAATAAATCTTGCCGAAGTGGAAGATAGGCGATGTCAACTGTTTGAGCCCTAAGGGTGAGTTTTGACATCGCCTGGAGCGAGCCTTAGATTTATCAAAAAACGTTTTAGCCCGAGCGAAAAGGGATTTCGGCAACAGCCTGGTAAGTTATGATACATCTTATACTATTGCCATTGTACCATGGAAATCAAGTTTTAGTTTGTATAAAAAAAGGTAACCGTTCACGGGTTCAGGGTTCAAAAGTTCAAGGTTCAGAGATTGTAGGTTCACCTCACAAAACTGAACCGTGCACAATATTGGGGAAGGATTCGATTCGGAGACAAACCCGGAGTCTGTTCATTATCTTTGGTATGCAAAACGGTCTTGCACTCAAGTCTTAAGTAGGCTTTACGTGGCATTGAATCAGCAATGCATAACAAATGCTGAGTTTCATAACCCTGAACGGTGAACTCTGAACCTGTAAACGTTTACAAAAGGCACTTCATCTCATAGTATCGAGAGTGCCCTTCTATCACATGATCTATCTCTTTCTTAGTTGCCTGCAGTTTTCTCTACTCTATTCGACCCTCATAAACCAACACAACCAATTCAACTAGTTAAACCAATCAAACTAGTCAAACCAATAAAACAAAAAGGTTTACCCTCACTCAACCCTCACATCATACCTCAGACAGCCTCTTCCTCATGGTAGTAGCTTAAAGGTTATGCAAAGCTTAATCATCTTTAATAACCTTTTTCAAAGTTCTATCATTAAATAACCCGGATTGCATCAAATTTACAGGATGCTATACATGCACCGCACCTTATGCATTTTTCTGGGTCAATTGTGTGCGGCACCTTTTTCTCACCAATAATGGCCTCTACTGCGCATACCCTCTTACATTTTCCACACCCGGGGCATTTTTCTTCATCTATAATGTAAGTGATTAACGCCTTACAAACACCTGCAGGGCATCTTTTATCCTTGATGTGGTCCTCATATTCATCTCTGAAATACCTGATTGTGCTTAGAACTGGGTTTGGTGCAGTCTGTCCTAAGCCGCACAGGGAAGAGTCCCTAACCATATCTGCAAGTTCTTCCAAGGTTCCAAGATCGGCGATCTCACCGCGCCCTTCCGTTATCTTGGTGAGTAACTCCAGCATTCGTTTGGTTCCTTCCCTGCATGGGGTACATTTACCGCATGACTCTTCCTGACAAAATTCTATAAAAAACCGGGCTATATCTACCATGCAGTTATTTTCATCCATCACCACCATACCACCGGAACCCATAATGGCACCTGTCCTGGATATGACCTCATAGTCGGTAACGGTATCAAGCAGCTCTGCCGGAATGCATCCCCCTGAGGGTCCGCCCAGTTGCACTGCCTTGAATCGTTTATTGTCGGGCACCCCACCACCAATGTTGTAGATAATATCCTTTAGCGGCATTCCCATGGAAACCTCTACCAGGCCACTGTTGTTTACCTTTCCTGAGAGAGCAAACACCTTGGTGCCTTTGCTTCCCTCCGTACCCATGCCTGCATACCACTCACCCCCGTTCACAATAATCTGGGGCACATTGGCCAGGGTTTCAACATTATTCAAAACCGTTGGTTTTCCCCACAAACCTGCCTTGGCGGGAAACGGCGGTCTGGGTCTGGGCATTCCTCGCTTGCCTTCGATAGAGGTCATCAGAGCGGTCTCCTCGCCACACACAAAGGCACCTGCTCCCTGGTAAATCTCCATATCAAAGCCAAAGCCGCTTCCGAGGATATCGGTACCCAACAGCCCATAGTCTCTGGCCTGGTCCAGCGCGATACCCAATCGCTTGACGGCAAGGGGATATTCTGCCCTGCAGTAGATGTATCCCATATGGGCATTTATTGCCCTGGCCGCAATGATCATCCCCTCGATAACAGCATGGGGGTCTGCCTCCAGTACGCTGCGGTCCATGAATGCCCCGGGGTCACCTTCATCGGCATTGCACAGAACATACTTGGTGTTACTGTCGGTTTTGGCCGCAAACTCCCACTTGAGTCCTGTGGGAAATCCTGCTCCTCCCCGACCTCTGAGCCCTGAGACCTTGAGTTCAGTGATAATCTCCTCGGCACGCATATCGATCAGTGCCTGTGCTGCTCCCTGGTAAGCATCCCGGGCAATAGCATCATCGATGTTCTCAGGGTCAATAAGGGTATAGTTTCGTAAGGTGATCAGTTTCTGGTGAGCAAAGTATGGAATATCCATCATCCGGGGGATCGGGGTGCCCGTGATCGGGTCTTGATAGAACAGCCGTTCTACCGGGGTGCCCTCGATGAGGTGCTGGGTGACGATCTCTTCTGCGTCTTCAGGGCTCAGGTGCACATAGTAGATGCCCTCAGGATAGATAACCATCACCGGTGCCAGGGTGGCAAAGGCATCGTTTCCGGTCTCTACCAGCATACAGCGCTTTGAAAGACCCCGGTTTTGGATCTCACGTTTCAGGGCATCCCGTACCAGTTCACTTCTGCTGGCCTTACAGGCGGTGCCGCCGCATATCATGAGGTGTTTTTCGCCATCAGTGCTGATCCGCACCGTGCCTGAGCGCAGCGCAACCGTGTGTTTCCCTTTGGTCTTAATCTCTTCTAACCGATCCCTGGTTATGTTCCCCATTCCACGCTCCCTTACTCATATCGATCCAGGATCTCCATAATATTCTTCCTGGCGACCTGGGCATAGGTATCATCATCGACGATTATGGCTGGGGCCATGCCGCAGGCACCCACACAGCGCACCGAATCTAAGGAGAATCTGAGATCTTCCGTTGTGCCCTTGACCTCAACGCCCAGCTCCCGCTGCAAGAAGTCGAGGTTCTCCTTTCCTCCTCGCACGTAGCATGCAGTTCCCAGGCACACCTTGATGATGTGTCTGCCCCGGGGTACCATGGTAAAAAAGGAATAGAAGGTGACCACACCATACACGGTGCTTCCGGGGATGCCGAGGCCCTGTGAGATCCGCTGCTGCACCTCCATGGGCAGATACCCACTGACGTTCTGGCATTCTTCCAGAACCGGTATGAGTGCTCCGGGCTTTCCCTGGTACCGGTCAATGATCCCGTCGATCTCAGCCCACATCTCCTCGGTGATTTCTTTCATGTCTCATCTCTCAACGTTTCTGCCTGGTAACGTTCCCACATTGTAGCGCGTCCGCCTCCAGCGGACTTTCTGAAGGTCGATATTTACGGGCCTGCCCTCACTACTACTGGGTGCATCAAATAGTCTGCAATATCGAGAGGGGCATGAGGCCTTTTCTGTTGTGACTGGTGGGAGGCCGCTGTCCTTTTCACGACTTATCAGTGGGGGAAGCCGCAGCCCTGAGCCTGTCGAAGGGAATGCGGAGGGGGCAAAGACTCCCCTGTTGATAAGTCGTAGAAAAGACCAGGCTGGGAGCCTCGGAACAGAAGAAAAGACCTCATGACCATCCTAGACCCTTATCGGTTTTGTCCAATGGAAACAGTAAAATGCTCTGCTTAGTGTATTCAGGAAACAAGC
>JAUVXZ010000175.1 GCA_030603345.1 Pseudomonadota bacterium | reverse complement strand
CAACCTTGGCTGAAGGATACTTGTGACTTAGCTCGGTGATATGTTCCGGGAGTATCTTTATGTGAGTGGGGCAGTAGCCGGGCCAGAAGAACATCTTTTTATCAGTCTTGGTAGAGACATAATGACCCAGATACTGGTCAGGAACAAAAAGTACTTCCTTACTGTCCAAAGATCCTATGATCTTAACAGCATTTGCTGAGGTGCAACAAATGTCTGACTCCGCCTTAACCTCGGCCGTGGAGTTAACGTAGCAGACGACCGTAGCGTCTGGAAGCTCCTTTTTTCTCTCCCTTAGTTTTTCTACGGTAACCAAGGATGCCATGCGGCAGCAAGCGTGCATATCGGGAAGCAATACTGCTTTTTCAGGACAGAGAATTGAGGCCGTTTCCGCCATGAAGTGGACGCCGCAGAACACAATCACATCGGCATCGCTTCGAGCTGCATTTTGGCTGAGCTCTAAGGAATCGCCAACAAAGTCGGCAATATCTTGAACCTCACCCTGTTGGTAGTTATGGGCTAGGATAACGGCATTCCTTTCTCTCTTAAGATTGAGAATTTTCTCAACTAGTTTGCCGGTACTATTCGCCATCAGTTACTATTCTCCACTCATGACTGTAAACATTCATTCTCTTTCCTCTGACAAAACCAATAAGCGTTATGCCCAATTGGTCGGCTAATCTCACCCCGAGGTCAGTAGGGGCTGACTTGGAGATAATCACGGGAATGTTTCTTTTGGCTACTTTGAGCAATATCTCCGAGGAGATTCTGCCGCTGGTGATTATGGCACGATCCTCTGTTGGTATACCTTCTAGAAGAGATTGACCAAAGATTTTGTCAATGGCATTATGCCTACCGATGTCCTCAGCGAAGACGAGGATGCTTGTGGAATCACAGAGACCAGCACTATGGACGCCACCGGTTGTTCTATAAACCTTGGAGCGATTTTGGAGCTCTTTTGCCAGGGCCAAGATCTCAGGGGCTGATATTCTCATTTGAGATTCTATCTTTCTCTGCCCCTGGACGTCAGCCGCGCTGTAGAAAGATGCTCCTTTTCCACAGCCCGAGGTTATAAACCGCTTGAATATGAGCTCGTCAGCGAATACCTTATCTTCCTCGGTTTCAACACGCACTAGGCCCCTCTTGTCATCAATTGTTACCTTTTCGATTTCATCCCTGCCATTAACTAATCCCTCAGAGGCAAGGAAACCGATGGCTAGATATTTTAAATCTGTAGGCCAACACAGCAAGGTCACCAACTCCCGGTTGTTAAGGATAATGGTGAGGGGTATTTCCCTAGCTACTAAGTCCTCGATGCTGCTTCTACCCTTTTCTGTAACTCGCAGTACAGCGAGTTTGTGGGTTCCATCTTTCATTCTTCATTAGCCTTCTTGCGGTATATTGAGCGGGTACTTACGTAGAGATGGTCATCTGGCCACCAATATGTTCTCATTTTTTTGTGCTTTCTTGCTGAGCGTTACTCACCGGCGATCTTTCGGCTATCCGATGTTTCTACTCTCCTTTCTATCGTTCCGCCGCCTATTACGGTGTCATCGTCATAAAGGACTGCTGCCTGACCTGGGGTGATCGCCATCTGCGGTTCTTTGAATTTAATATGTATTTTGTCCTCATCCAATGGGGCTATTAGTGTCTCAGCCTCCATAGCCTGAGCTGCTGCTTCCTCGTTTATCACCCCTTCCTGCATCCACACGGCCCTCGCTCCTATTTTAATTGCTTCCTCCACAATTGAGAGCACCCCCTCAGAGCGGCGGAAGATGTAAGCCACATCTACTGGCACGGGGATGGAGCTAAGGTCGGGGTAACAAGTCTCTCCCAATATCTCCTTTGCCCCAGGGTTCACCGGTATTATCTTATAGCCATTTTCTTTCAGATAGCTGGCTACCCTGTAGCTTGGCCGGTCAGATTTCGCGGACAGCCCGACCACAGCGATTGTCTTGCTGGGGTTCAGGATTTCTGCCTCTGTACTCACCTTTTTACCCCCTAAGCTTTACCTTTTTCAAGGACACCGCAGAAAGCTCTATGAACTATCAGGAGGTTTACTCCCGTCAATGGAGTTTTCATTTCCCCACATTCCTTGGCTTCTTGAAGTGCTGAATAACCTTTTCACCATATATCGACCACACATCACCCATCTTTTTCTCTCCTATCGGTGGTTCCTTAAAAGCGGCGATATGGCTCTGAGCTTACCAATAATCCGAGGCAGGACGTCTAAAACCTGCTCTATCATCTCCTCAGTGGTCCACTTCCCTAGAGTAAGCCTCAACGAACCGTGTGCCTGTTCAGGGGAAAGCCCCATAGCCAGAAGAACATGAGACGGTTCGAGGCTTGATGAGCTGCACGCTGAGCCGGTAGAAGCACATATGCCTTCCAGGTCAAGGTTTAGAACGATTGATTCGCCTTCCACAAAATCAAAAGTTACATCGACATTGTTGGGCAGCCTCCTTGAAGGATGCCCGTTTAAGTGGGTTTGGTGAATCTGCTCCAAGATGCCCTTAATCAGTTTGTCCCTAGAAGAGGTTAGCCGCTCCGCTTCGTTGCTCACCTCCTGCCGGGCAAGCTCTGCTGCTAGGCCAAATCCCACAATCCCGGGGACATTCTCTGTGCTTGCCCGCCGCCTCCTCTCCTGCTCCCCGCCATGCATGAAGGGGACTAGTTTTGTACCTTTTCTAACATATAAGGCTCCAACCCCCTTGGGACCATAGAGCTTGTGCCCTGACATAGAGAGTAAATCCACCCCAAGCTCATCCACATTTAGTGGGATGTGGCCTACCGTCTGCACCGCGTCAGTATGAAAAGAAATTCCCCTTTCTTTAGCGGTTTTGCTTATCTCTGTTATTGGCTCGATGGTGCCCACTTCATTGTTAGCGTGCATCACAGAAATGAGGATGGTTTTATTCGTGATAGCCTTTTTGACATCGCCGGGGTCAACCAGGCCATACACATCTACCGGGAGATAGGTTACCCTGAATCCTTTTCTCTCTAAGAACTTGCACGTCTCTATCACCGCGTGGTGCTCGATGGAGGTAGTAATCAGGTGGTTTCCGTTGTTCTCGTTGGCGAAAGCTACGCCCTCTACGGCAAAGTTATCCGCTTCGGTCCCTCCACTCGTAAAGACGATTTCGTCATCCCGGGCACCGATGAGCTCCGCAACCTGAACCCGCGCCTCCTCTATAGCGCCTTTTGCCTCCTGGCCATAGGAATAGGTGCTCGAAGGGTTGCCAAATCTATCGGTAAGGTATAGCGACATCACCTTTGCTACTTCTGGATCAGTAGGAGTTGTGGCCGCATGATCAAGGTAGATCCTTCTCATCTTTTATCATCTCCAGTCAAAACCTCGTTCATGCTGCCTGTTCTGTATCCCTCTATATCAACTGCAACATAAGCGTAGCCGAGTTTCTTAAGGTATGATAAAAGTCGCGATCTTGCCGTTTCTTCAAATAGTTTTGGTATATCTTCTTTTGGGACCTCTATTCTGGCAATTGTGTCATGGTGCCTTACCCGTACCTGGGTCAGACCGAGCTCCCTTAAAAACCTCTCTGCTTTGTCAATCTTGCGCAGATTTTCCTCGGTTATCTTCATCCCATAAGGAAACCGAGAGGCAAGACAGGGGAGGGACGGTTTGCTCCAGATAGGCAGTCCTAGTCGCTTACTCACAGAGCGGATATCTTCTTTTGTGAGCATAGCTTCTCTAAGAGGCGATCTCACACCAAATTCATGAGCTGCTTTCATACCAGGACGAAAGTCGTTCAAATCATCAAGGTTTGTGCCGTCTAGGACATATTTCAAATCATTTTCTCCAGCAATGCTCGCTAGCTCACCGAATAGTTCCCTTTTGCACCAGTAGCACCTATCTTTTGGATTGTTGAAAAATTTGGGGTTAGACAACTCCTGGGTTTCTATGATCCTATGTTTCACACCCAGGTTTTCCGCTAAGGCCTTCGCCTGTTCTATCTCCTCGGCAGGGTATACAGAAGACGTTGCAGTGATAGCGAACACTTTATCCCCCAAAACATCCTTCGCAACCCTCAAAACCAGGGAGCTATCCACTCCACCCGAGTAAGCAACAAGAACGCTTTCCATATTTAGGAGGTTTTTTTCTAGATGTTGGAACTTCTTATCTCTATTGCCTGTCTTGCCCTTCATGGTAACCTTGATTGTACCTGTGCCAGTTCTTGGCGCTTCAATGGTATTAACCGCACCCACAATCGCCGCCAGTTGCACATGCAGCGACATCAGGACAGTCAGTGCTGCCACAGAGCATCTTGAGAAGAGTCACGCTCACAAAATCTGCTGCACGGTAAAGCTCATCATTGGTTTTACCTTCGATAACAAATCTACCGTTCCCAAGAACCCTCACAACCGTTTCTTTGGCCCCGCTTTTAGGGCCTTTTATTTGTATTATGGGGGTCGCAGGACTGGCATCTGAATCCAAGGATTGGATTTGAGGGCTCTCTCTCGCAGATTCTTTGGACTTGCCGCCGGATTTCGTATAGGCAAGACCATTGTATTTGGTTCGATTGACAATCTGCAAATAGAGCGCCACATCGCGGACTGCGGGCATCACCTCGTTTTCCTCATCTGGGTTTAAGAGTATCGTAGTGTGGACGACTTCTTTGCCCATCATCCCGAGAAGAAGTGCCGAGTGTTTGGCCAAAAGATCCTCCCCCGGTGCTTCGAGGGGAACCTTGAGGGCCTCTTTGGGATTTGTTTTGAAGGGAAAGCGTGCTCCCCTTGCCTCTATGTAATAATAACCCTGTTCAGAGTCATAAATTACCCGCCCCTCGTACATACCTAACCGAATCGTGTCGGATTCTTGAGGCTTAGACGAAGCCCACCCTCTTGAAATTAATCCGGTAATAACCAAGATAGCAGCGCAAAAGACCATAATTTTGTTGAGTTTCATCACATTATCCTCCCATCTACAATTTTTATTGTTCTTTTGGCAAAACCCGCGATTGCAAGGTCATGGGTCACCAACAGTACTGTCACTCCGTCACCATTGAGTTCCTTTACATATCCTATCAACTCGTCTCCGGTTTTGGTGTCCAGGTTTCCAGTGGGTTCGTCAGCCAATATCACTGAGGCGTTATTGGCTAAGGCACGAACGATCGCGACACGTTGCTGTTCACCCAAACTGAGCTCAGAGGGCAGATGATAGAATCGCTCCTTCAAACCAACCCTATCCAGTAACCGACTGGCAACAGCCCTCTGTTTTGTTGGGCGTACCCCAGCGACATACAGCGGTATTTCAACGTTTTCAACCGCTGTTAGATATGGGATGAGATTAAAGGACTGAAATATGAAGCCAAATTTTTTCCTCCGAAAGGCGGTACGGTCCCGTGGGCTCAGTTCGTAAAGCGATACACCATCAACCATGGTCTCCCCCGATGTTGGGGTCAGCAAGCCCGCTACTAGATTTAGAAAAGTTGTTTTCCCACTTCCACTCGGACCAACTATTGAAATAAAATCGCCATCTTCTACCTGTAAGCTCACATCGTTTAGCGCTTCTATGCTCCCGTATGTCTTGGTCACATGTTTTACCTCGATCATCCCTACACCTCCTGTAGCGCCTCAACCGGGTCCAGTTGTGCAGCCCTTCGGGCCGGTAGAATGCTGGCTATGATGCAGACCACCGTAGAGATAGCAACAGAATATGGTAAGAGTTGGAGTATTGGTGAGACAGTTGTATCGGCAATCTGAGGGCCCGCTATCATTGAGATGATCGTACCCAGTGTGTAACCAGCAAGGCCTCCAATCACGCCAAGAAACAAGGCCTTTAAGATAAAAAACTTGTATAGCCTGTTTGAATCCACGCCAATGGCCAGGAGAATGCCGATTTCATGGCGACGGTCAGACACACTTGAAGACATGTAATTCATCATGAGAAAACCTCCGAGACATAATACGACAATGTAAACTATGCGAATAAAGTCCTCGATCTTGGTTAGGGTCCCGATCTGAGCTTCGGCTATCTGCTTTACCGGTATGACCTTGGCGTCGTCTGGGAGTGCTTTGTCTATCTCGTCAGCGATATCATATATGTTCATTTTTTCACATGCGATACAGCTCGTAGAGACCTCAATTACGTTTACCAGTCTTTTCTTGCCAGTAAGACCTTGCAATACACCCAATGGCACGAATGCCATGAGATCATCGGCTGAACCGGTCTCGTCTAAGACCCCGCTGACTTTGAATAGGTCATTCCTTAACCTCAGGTGGCTGACTGGCCCCAAATGGGCGGCCGCATAATTGCCCAGCAGGACTTCCTTGCCCTGAGGAAACTGATTAGTAACCACCTTCCTGTTGATCATCCACCAGGGCTTCGCCTTTCTTTCATCGTCTGTAACACCGGTTACCAATAGGCTAACGTCATCGACCTCAAAACGTTCATATAATTTCGGCGATACTGCTACCAACATTCCACTGTGCTCTATATCTTTTATCCTCTTAGCGTATGCTTCAGGCAGGAGGGCAGTGCCCTGTATCGAGGCAGCGTGTGTGTCAAATGGCCCACCCCCGGGTTGAATGATTATGTTCGCCCCAAATCTCAAAAGCTGCTCTTTAGCCTTATCATATAAGGCTCTATTGATAGTCTGAGCAGCTACAAAGATGCTGATACCCAGGAGTATACAGAGGATACCAGCTGTTGTTCTTCTTTTCCTGCGACTCATTTCTTTGGTGACAAAATCTATCGTTCGCATTTTCTCTCAAATTCCTTCCTTCTTGCTGAATTTTTCTGAGGCCGGCAAAAACCCGTCAATGATTCCTCCTCTCTTCTTCTCTAGCGCGTTATCCAATTCTATGGACATAGCTTCCTTTAGCTCTAGTTTTATTATTCTTTCCTCGAGTTTCTCCTGTTCCTTTAGCACAATGCGTATCACATCCGCGATTGGGTCAGGGAGCTTTCCGTGTTCTAAATCCTGAGCCTCCTTTACCGAGAATCCCATGCCAATTCTTCCCGGTACCCCGACTACTGCGGCCGCAACCGGAACATCATGGATAACTACACTCCCTGCAGCGATCTTTGCTCCATCCCCGACAGTAATTGCTCCCAAAAGTATCGCCCCTGCTCCCACCACTACATTATTTCCCAAGGTAGGATGACGCTTCTTCTTGTCTAAGGTTGTGCCGCCCAGAACAACACCCTGATACATCAAAACGTCATCGCCAATCTCGGCAGTTTCACCTATTACCACACCCATACCATGGTCGATAAAGAACCGTCGGCCAATCTTTGCTCCCGGGTGAATCTCGAT
>JAUVXZ010000212.1 GCA_030603345.1 Pseudomonadota bacterium | reverse complement strand
AAATTGGCTATATTCCTTTTCTGACGGGAATTATCACCTCTTTTCTGGTAGGTCTTTTAGCCCTGAAGATAACAATGGCTTTTGTAAGAAGAGGCAAGCTCTACTACTTTTTTCCATATTGTTTCGTAGCAGGTATTGTAGTGATTTTTATCAAGTGATTTTCTTTGGAAATGTCCGTTGCTCGTTGTGATTGGTCCGTTGCAAAACCGTAAAACCCGGTATCTCAACCAGATGGAAAAAGGATATGCAGGTAGTTCTATGCCTGGTGAAACGTTATGAAAATATGAGTATAACGGACACTGCCTATTTTAATCTGTGAAAAAAGAGCGTAAGCGTTTACAGGTTCAGGGTTCACCCCGCCCGACGCCCGCCTGCCATACTGCGGGCAGGGATGGCAGGCGGGTTTTCGGTGAACCTTGAATCCCGATTTCATCGGGAAACCTTTGAACCCCTGAACGGCTACAAAAGAGTAAAAAAATATGTCGTCACAGTATCTCTCAAAGTATCTTATTCTTGCAATTAAAGGATTTTGTATGGGTGCGGCAAATGTGGTTCCTGGCGTTTCAGGAGGCACCATGGCCCTCATCCTTGGCATATATGAGGAACTGATACATGCTATTCGTTCACTGAATTTTAGTTTTCTCAGGCTTATTGCCCTGCTTAAGATCCGGGAAGCATTCTCCTCGGTTTCGTGGCCTTTTCTTCTCGCTGTTGGTCTGGGTGTTTTAGTAGCTACCCTGTCTCTGGCAGAGGCCCTGAGTTGGCTTTTGTTTGCCTACCCCGTTGTGGTCTGGTCCTTTTTCTTTGGATTGATTTTGTCCTCTATCTTTACGGTTGGCAGGGTGGTGAGAGAATGGCGAATACCTACGTTTGTCACCACTGGGGTCGGGGCAGTTGGCGCCTATTTTCTATTTGGAACGATACCTGTTGCTACACCGAATGCCGCCTGGTTCCTTGTTTTGAGCGGCTTTCTTGCTATTTGCGCCATGATTCTTCCGGGGATATCGGGCGCCTATATCCTGGTGCTGCTGGGAAAATACCACTATACCCTTGAGGCACTGAACAACAGGGACTTTCAAAGCCTTTTTCTGTTAATGGTCGGTGCTGTGGCGGGGCTCCTGAGCTTTGTGAGGGTTTTAGACTGGCTTTTGAAACGGTATTATGATCTGACCATGGCAATTCTTATTGGCTTAATGCTGGGGTCTCTGAGGAGGATTTGGCCCTGGAAAGAAACTCTGACCACCTTTATTGATAGTCACGGCAACGAGGTACCTGCTTTACAAGTCAATATTCTCCCGCCCGGTTTGGACACTGAGGTCGTTCTTGCATTCCTTTTTATGTTATTGGGATTTGCTGTTGTCGTCGCTTTGAATTACTGGGAACACAAGAAAAACTAGCCCTTTATGACACCGAGAGGCCTTAATCTGGCCACTTTCTTTGCCAGCCCCGCCATATGGACAGCCTCAACCACTAATGAAATATCCTTGTAGGCCTCGGGCATTTCCTCTTTTAAGGTGGTTCTTCCCCTTGATTGAACATAGATTCCCCTGTCCTCGAGCTCTCTATGTATAGCCCTGCCCTTTGCAGCCTTAATGGCCTGTTTCCTGCTCAGGGTCCTGCCGGCTCCGTGGCAAGTGGAGCCAAAGGTTTCGTCCATGGCCTGTTGACTCCCTGCCAATACAAAAGAGTAGGTGCCCATGTCACCGGGAATCAGGACCGGCTGCCCCGCCTCTCTATAAACTACGGGAACATCCGGATGACCGGGCGGAAGTGATCGAGTGGCCCCTTTGCGGTGAACACAGAGGGTAACCTTTTTTTTATCAACCACATGCTGCTCAAGTTTGGCTATGTTGTGGCAGACATCATACAGAAGCTTCATCTTTAGTTCATTGGGTCCCATGGCTAAGATCTTCTCAAATGTATCCCTGGTCCGGTGCATTATTATTTGCCTGTTTGCCCATGCGTAGTTGGCAGCGCAGGCCATAGCAGAAAGATACCTTTTGCCTGCATCAGATGTGACATATGCACAAGCCAGCTGTCTGTCCGGAAGATCAAATCCTGCCCCTTTTACCTTGGTTGCCATCTCCTTTAAAAAATCATCACAAATCTGATGGCCAAATCCCCTCGAGCCTGAGTGGATAAGCACGGTAAGTTGACCCTCAAAGAGATTAAAGGCACGAGCTTTGGCTTGGTCATAGATCTCATCAACGGTCTGTATTTCTAAAAAATGGTTGCCAGAGCCAAGGGTCCCAAGCTCATCGTGGCCCCTTTTATATGCTCTTTCACTCACTGCTCCAGGATCGGCACCTCTGATAACCCCCTGGTCCTCAGTCCTCTCCAGATCTTCTTCGGTCCCCATGCCTTTTTTGACGGCCCATGAAGCACCCTCTGCGGCTACATTACGTTGTTCCTTTCTCGAAAGGCGTATCTCCCCTCTGGAACCAACGCCCGCAGGAATATTCTTAAAAAGGGCTAAAACAAGCTCTTTTATCCGGGGCCTGACTTCGCTTGCCACGAGAGCGGTAGTTATAAGCCTGACACCACAGTTTATATCGTAACCAACTCCCCCTGGCGAAATGATACCATCTTCCATTCTAAACGCCGCCACACCGCCTATGGGAAACCCATAGCCCCAATGTATATCTGGCATGGCGAGGGAATGTTTGACAATACCAGGGAGGGTTGCAACATTGACTACCTGAAGGAGGCTCTGATCATCCTTCATGTTGGGCATTAACTCAGAGCTAGAAAAAACTAACCCTGGTACCCTCATAGCCCCTTTCTTAGGTATAAGGTAGCGCCATTCGTCTATCTTTTTTACCTTGAAATCCATAACTTTGGCACCGTCACCTTTTAATTTGGCTATTTGTATTGATCATGCGAAAAAAAAGGTTTTGAGTCAAGCTCATGTGAGATGTGAGATATGGGATCTGCGATATGGGATGGGGGCTCTTGGATCACAGATCGCACATCACAAATCACATATCCTTCGAATTCTGCTCCATAAACACCGATGAAACAGAGAACATGAAGTTAGATTAGTTCCAGCAACTACTCATTCTCAAACATCAAATATAATCCTTGCCTCCCAACCATCATGTACTCTCTGAACTGAAATCTGATGGTAGGTAACAGCCTTTATCTCTCTCAGCATTTCATGATGGCCTCTGTTCAAAGGTACCACAGTAAGAATAGACTGCAATCGGATTGGGCTGATAGAACTAATCTCTATTGCACTAACCAGTATGTGTTCACCGTCAAAGAGATAGAGAATCTCTCCCAGCCATCTCACCATAAGGTCTGGGAAGTCTTCACCTTCAACTAAAACCTTTCTTTTTGCTCCCTTCTCATTAATATCTGCCTTGACCATAAGATCGGTCATGGCCTGGGCAGCTCGGATAAACACGTCCTTTACATCAACACCTTTAACAACTATCCCCAGGTCTGCTGTATGGTCGATAATCTGATAATTCAAGTCAGTGGCATTCATGATCTAGACAAATAGTGTATAAGATTACCTAACGATTTTAATATTAGCCTCTTAATGAGAATAAGTCAAAAGATCAAACCACATATTTTCGCAAGGGAAAAGCCTTTAGGAAAATTTTGAATTTGCCCAATGATTTCATTTATGATATTTTAAAACCATCATTATCTCATTCACAAAGGCGATTAGAAAAATGAAGCAAGCTTTTATTACAGACATGTCGGACTGTTGGCCTAACCGGCTCTGCTCGCCATATTAACTATTGCTTATCGGCAAGTAGGCGTGGCGGAAATGTTCATCAAAAATAGTGAGAAAGGTGGGGGGAGGTAAACACTTATGACTATCGCAACTGCTACTGAAGTCATTCCCTTTCAAGTCGATGCGGACGGCGTTGCTCGCGTCGGTGGCACGCGCGTAACACTAGACACTGTTATCGCAGCCTTTTTACACGGAGCAACTGCTGAAGAAATAGCTCAACAGTATCCATCACTGAATTTAGCTGACATCTATTACCTGATCGGCTATTATCTGCGACGTCCTTCAGAGGTTGAAGCGTATTTGGGAAAGAGAAGGGCTCAGGCAGAGGTCGTTCGAAAGCAAAATGAGTCTCGCTTTGATCCTCAAGGTATTCGTTCACGCTTGTTAGCTCGTCGAGCAAGCAGAGGGCAATAAGGCATGCTTTTGCTTGCTGCAGACGAGAACTTCAACAACGATATTGTACGCGGTCTATTACGACAAAAGCCTTCCTTAGATATTGTTCGTATCCAAGATGTAGGATTTTCAGGGGCGGATGATCCGACAATTCTTGAGTGGGCGGCGCAAGAAGGACGGGCTTTACTTACCCATGATGTGTCAACAATCACTCATTATGCCTATGAACGTGTTCGGGCAGGTAAATTGATGGCCGGGATCTTTGAAGTCAGTCGCGATGTTCCTATCGGGGTTGCCATCGAGGATATTCTCTTGTTGCCCGAATGTAGTCTGGATGAGGAGTGGAAAAATCAAATTCTATATTTGCCTTTGCTATAAAGGCGGATGTGAAAAAGGGGCTTTCTATCAGGTTTAGCTTTTGAGTCTGTGGATATTTTCATATAAAACTGAAATAAATCGTTGGCGATCTGGCCCACGCGCAGAACAGGACAGAGGAGAGGCTTCAGGAATTAGCCCAAGTCAAATAAAAGAGTGAAAGCTCCCTTATGAAGCTCCCTGCAGTAAACTGCAGGGTATCAAGCGGAATTGCGCCGAAGCCAACCCGCCTTCGCTCTATGAGCTACGGCGCGGTCGCCTCGCCATTCATCCCTGCAGCAAGCTGCAGGGTATTCTGGCGAAGGCGAATAAACTGGTTGAGGATCATCTCAAAACGGGACAAAGGATGGAAATCATATCCGATATTTTTGCCTATACCCTGAAAAATGAAAGTTATAAGGGCCTACCAGCACTGCTTAAGAGAGATTTAGGGCTTGAGATTGAAGATCGACTCATCAGACGGTACCTGCCCACAGAGAAAAAAGGGCAATACCTCCAGGTAAATATCTATGGCTGGGGGAACAAAAACGGAAAGAAGACATTGATCTTAGGAGAGACCAAAACCAACATTTCCAATCTCCTGGCCTTGCCACAGAGCCACTTTGAACACCCATTTCTCAAAATGTGCGATATGGGATGGGGGCTCTTGGATCACAGATCGCACATCAAAAATCACATATCCTTCGACTTCTGCTCCATAAATACCGATGAGATAGAGAACATGAAATTATACACACGGTCATAAATAACTGCGCATGTTGGCAAGCGACTGGCTTCTGGTTTCGACTCTGGTCCAATTATGCGCAAAAACTTATGTCCTTGTGTATAGATTAAGGATCTGGACGGTGACTTTTTGCCCGTTTTCGATACTTATTCCCTCCTCATCTGCCAGTTCCCGTTTTCCTTTCGGGATAACAATTTGCTCTTCATAGCCATCCTCAGCCACTTCGCACCTGCCCGCTATGCCTTCCCCCAAACTAAAAAAGGTTCAACGATGTTGCTTGTTAAATTCCCGGTTAATTAACCGATCTGATATGAGCTATGGCACCTGCCCGCCATTGCCACGTATGTCAGGATTGAAGCTGTATTCTGCGCCAGGCGATGGCAGGCGGGGGCGGGTTCAATCAATCGCATAACATACCTCCCTTATTTTGATTTCTTCAAAGACCTATTTCTTCTTTGAAATAATAACGTACCTGTTGGTTACACCGATTATCTTTTTCTTTTGCATGGCAGATACTACATTTGCCTTAAAACGTTCTGAGGAGAGTGGCGCCTGAAAGATATGGGTTTCCTGCCACCCACTTTGATTTAGAATCCGAAGGTAATCATTGATTAAAATCGAATTCACCCGGGTCTCCTGTTTAGCAGGGGTATTTTGGAAATCGCGCCAGTCGGCATTGATAAATGCCATGTGTGTGTTCTTTTTTGTGTTTAGGTGTGCCAGGGCAAAAAAGCTTTCCAGAAATTCTAAATAGTTCTCTTTTGATAGTCCGGAT
>JAUVXZ010000229.1 GCA_030603345.1 Pseudomonadota bacterium | reverse complement strand
GCAAAGAGTGCTGATCTGGCGCCGATTACTACGTCTGCCTCTCCCTTTGCTATCCTGATCCACTGATCGTATCGTTCACCCAGTGACAGGGCACTGTGAAGAATTGCCACTCTCTCGCCAAGACGGGCCTTGAAAAGAGAGGCAATTAAAACAGTCAGGGCGATCTCCGGCACCATTACTATGGATTGCCGTCCACACTCCAGAGCAGCCCTGACAGCGTGGTAGTAGACCTCTGTTTTGCCGCTCCCGGTTACCCCATGCAAAAGATAGGTGAAAAACGAGTTGCCTTTGAGCTTTGCCGTTATTTTTTCTACAGCCTCTTTCTGCTTTGAATTCAGCAGCGGTGGTGAGGGGGAGACAAAAAAAGTCTCACCGGCTACGTCCCGCACAACAGGCTTGAGAGTCTTTTTCAGAAGGCCTCTCTTGACCCACTTATCAACGAGGTAAGACCCATTCTTAAACATCTGGTTTACCTCACCGAGGGAGACCTGTTTCTTTTTGAAAATCATCTCTAGAAATTCAGGTTCGTTGCAGGGTGCCCTTTTGGAATCAAACAAGGATCTGTCCAGGCTGGCACCTTTCTTTACAGTAACAAAAACCCTTCTTAGAAGGCCAACCTTATCCAGCCATCCCCGAGGGGGGGTTCTGTCACCATGGGAGAGTCTCACATTGAGGCCGGTAGGAAGCGCTGTTTTAATCACCAGGCCGATTGGATAGTGGTAGTAGCCAGAAAGCCATTCGAAGAATGGAACCATATCTGGTGGGAACAGGGGATCACGGTCAATGATAGTAAGAACATCTCGTAAACCCTTTCTTATTTCAGAGGGGATAACCCTGAGCATGTAGCCGGTTACGTTTCGGCCTGAAAAGGGAATAAGCACCCTCTTACCCACCGCAGCTTTTGTTGCTTGGTCCCCTGGTATGGTATAGGTGAATGTCCCGCTGACCGGAAGGGCCACGGCTACCTGAACATATGTCTTTTTGTAGGCGTTTACAGGTTCAGGGTTCAAGGGTTCAGGGCTCACTCTTGCTAAATTGCGAGCGGATGAAGGGTATACTAAATTGAGTCACATCAAGAGGTGGGTTTACTGTAATGTCCTTTACCATATATTCCTCTACAATAATCCCGTCAGATGAGTAAACGATCCGGTAAGGATACCAGGCGTCTTCCATGATTTCCCTGTAATCGGAAAAGTGGAAAGAGAAGGTACCACAGCTTAGGAGGAGCGGGAAAAAGCGGTCCTTGTCAACGAGGAGTTGGGGATTTCCCTCATCTCTGTCTCCAATCAGGTATGCTACTCTGTCATCGAACCGGGTGAGCGAGACCTTGTCCAGGTTTATACCTTTGCCTCGGAGGCTTTTTTCTATTCGTTCCGGGCTCTGAGCCAAAAGAAGAAAACGATAAAGAAAATCGTTGCTCTCCAAATCAGTGGTAGTTCTGTTATTAATAATTCTCAAGGTCTTTGAGCCATTATGGATGATGAGGCGAGTACCCGGTTGACCTGCAACCTCTGAGCGGTAGAGATCTGGCGACATTACCTCAACAATCTCTCCAAAAACCGTCTCCGTTTCCTGATCCATGTCTTTAATGGTAGTGAGCTGTATGATTCTTAATGCTTTTATGTCGGCGTACCTATCGGTCATAAATTGGATAATCTGAGTTGAGGGAAGCACATACGGTCGTCCGATCCCTGGTGCCAGAACCACCGTCACTAAACAAATTGCGATCAGGAAGTTTGATTTTTTTGCCATACCTCCTCCATCTGAATCACTCGGTCATCAAATCTCTCTCTATCCCTCCCTCTCAATATAGAGGCAGGTGGAGATTGAACGCTGAGAGGATTGACATATTTGCCCTTTTTCATCATGCTAAAGTCAAGGTGAGGTCCTGTTGCCAGTCCAGTTGAACCTACATAACCGATCACATCCCCTTGCTTGACCCTCGAGCCTTTGTTAAGACCTCTTGCAAACCTGCTCAGATGCCCGTAAGCGGTTGCGTACATATGGTTGTGCCGTACCTTTATGTAGCGTCCGTAGCCTTTCTTCCATCCAATAAAGGTTATCCGACCGTCTCCTACCGATTCCACAGGTGTTCCAACTGGTGCAGCGTAATCGATGCCATAATGGGGCCTGAAGATCTTTAGAATTGGATGAAACCTTCGAGATGAAAAATATGAGCTGATCCTCCTGTACCTGAGGGGTGATTTCAAGAAGGCCTTCTCCAGGCTTTTTCCTTTCCTGTCGTAATACCCTTCCCGACCCTGAGAGTCAATGAAATAAAAGGATTCGTGAATCCTCTCCTGATTGACAAACCTGACTGCGAGTACCTTACCAAGGCCTATGCAGTTCCCGTTTCTGTAGTATCTGTGAAGGATTACCTGAAAAGAGTCTCCGGGCCTGATATCAACCAGAAAGTCAATGTCCCATGCAAACATATCAGCGATCGCCATAATAACGTCAGGGGGCAAACCCCTGTCAAGAGCTGATTCGTAAAAGGACGCGGCGACCGTTCCGGTGATCTCGGTGGGTATGGATATTTTTTCAGGAGAAACAAGGCTGGGGAAAAATTTATGCCCATTCCTGATAACATAGAGAATCTTTTCTGGTGATAGGTGAAGGGAGATCTTTTCTACTGTTTGACTCTGTGCATTGATCCAGATATCGATTATTTGTCCAGCTTTGGTCCTGGATAAATCAAAAAATGGCTTAACCGCATCATCTATCTGCATAATATCTTGGGCTGAGAGGCCGTAGTCAGCCAGGAGTTCGTAAAAGGTTTCACCCTTTCTAAAGCATTCTTGTGTCCTCTTATGGTCTAAAAGCCACTTCTGCCTGGTCTCAAAGTAGTCACCATAGCTGACCGCGGGAGGAATAACCGATTCATCTGTAGCCACTATATTATGACCCGATTGAAGAAAGAGCACTGAGGTCACAACAAGCAATACAATGGTAAAAGAGAAAAGAAGGACCCTGTTCCATTTAAGGGTCGGAGCAGATTTCTTGATCTTTCGGTTCAATTTTCCTTCTTATAGGGGATGAGATGGTTGTTTTTAGATATGGTAAATAATTTGTAACTACTCAGCCACTAAGACACTAAGACCCAAAGAGAAGATGAATATAAATTAAATAACGGAGTTTTCTCATTCATTAATGAGCCTTAGGCTCATTAATTTCAATGTACCACGCATTAATGCGCCTCAGCCGCATTAAAAAGGCTGTAACCGTTCAAGGGTTTAGAGGTTCAGAGTTCAACGAAAACCCGCCTGCCATCCGGCGGGCAGGTCTGAAAAGTCCTACGAGCAAGGTTAACGAAAGACCTGTCTGCGTGCGACGCACAGGCAGGAACGTAACCCGACTCGGCTGAGCCTTTCGGCCCCGAGCTCAAGGCCGAGGGGCTCGTCGCAGGCTGAACGGTGAACCCTGAATCTGTGAACGTCTACGAATAATTATATAATCTTGGTGCCTTTGTGGCAAGATACCTGAGCAGTTACAATAATTTGATAAAAATAGTTGACATATTTATTTCTTTATAGTATTAAATATAAAAATTATAATTAAAATATAGTTAATTGTAAATAACTTTATCTCCAGAAAGGATAATACATGGCTGATTACCTACACTGCACGAGAAAGAAGAATAATCCTCGGATAGACGTTCGGATATGTCAGGCAAAATGTTCCTTTAAAGACAGTTGCGCGGAGTTTCAGGCCTATGAAGAGAGATCCGGCAATCAGTCTCCAATCTTAAATTCGAGATTGATCATATCGCCTCTTTTGAATCCCATGGCATCAAAAAACTGAAGAAGGCCCCAGTCCGGCGAATTTACAAAAGTATATACGGTATCGACCCCTACCTTTTTCATATAGTCGAGCATCTCTCCTATCAGCATCCTGGCCACACCCTTTTTCTGAAAAGATGGATCAACGCCGATGGTATCTATGCTATAGATTAATGCCGCTATTATCAAAAAATGTTTGCCCTTGGCTGAAAAATTTGTAGCTATTCAGCCACGAATGGACACGAATAGACACAAATGAACCTGCCCGCCATCCCTGCCCGCCATAAGTCTGGCGGGCCAGCCCGACATCAGCCAGGCGGGAATGAAATTCTGTACAAAGACTTATCGTATAAATAACTGTATACTTTGAAGAAGAAGTAGTTGAAAACTTTTATGCTGACATTCCTGTAGCAATTATCTTGAATTTTTCGAAAGAAAAACTTGAACATAAAAAAATTGTTAAATAATTGTTCGTGATAATTTGTGACAATTTGTGGCTTAATAGGAAAAAATTTTTGGATTACTGGAGGTGAAAGGCCCATCTGAGGAAGGAGCAGGATTATGCAAGAGGCAGACACATTTTTTATTGACAAACAAGGACAACTTTGTTTAATTCAATCGTGATTGTACTAAAGTTGAAAAAATCGCTAACAGGAAAGTTGGTTGATATGAAGAGGTTATTTTTTGTTCTGCTCGTTTCTTTTTTTTGTTTAACGACGTTTTTTCAAATCCCTGCACAATCGCAGGAACCCAAGGGTATTTTGTGCATTGAAGCTTATGATATGCTCAATACCGTTCCTGACACGTATCTCATTGACATAAGAACACGGGCAGAATATCAATTTGTAGGTCATCCGCCAATGGCACACCTTTTTCCCTATTTTTTTCTGACCGATCAACTGGTAAAAAAAGAGGAGCGTTGGGAGTATCAAGTAACCAACAACAGTAAATCCTTCGTGGAAGAGATAAGCAAGAAATTTCAAAAAAGCAACAACCTCCTTATTATATGCAGGGATGGCACGAGGAGTACCCTGGCGGCCAAGGAGCTTATCAAGGCGGGGTTTAAGAATGTTTACGATGTAAAGGACGGATTTGAGGGGCCACCCTTTCCCTTTTACGAAGATCAGAACAAGCATAAGTTCTACCGGCAACTGGCTAAAAGAAACAAGATCCCTCCTTTCAATCATCGCGGTTTTTATGGCTGGCAGTGGTGGGGTCTTCCCTGGACCTATGATATAGATCCCAAATTTATTTATCCCCCCGATACAGTTCCGAAAGAAAAGAAAAAATAGGCATAATCAGATTGGGAATTAAGGAATTCTGTAACTACTCATATGTTCATGATGGATGGGGGAGGAAACTACGAAATACGCGAAACCCGCGAAAATGGGAACGCAAATTGTATTTAAGGAAGAAAGCTACAAAATCATCGGGGCCTGTTTTGAGGTGTACAAAGAGAAGGGGAACGGATTTCTGGAGGCCGTGTATCAGGAATGTCTTTCAATTGAGTTTTCTGAACAGGCGATTCCATTTGTCGAGAAACCCAGACTCCGG
>JAUVXZ010000188.1 GCA_030603345.1 Pseudomonadota bacterium | reverse complement strand
AGATATACACAGGAGCTGATAAAGGTTACAAAGAAGGGAGAACATATAGAGCAAGAGAGCTTTGGGGGGTGTCGTTTTGTTAATCTTATTGGCATCCACGGTTGGAAAGATTAGGAGATTTGCATGAAGTTGAATGAATTTCCAGAGGATATCAGAGAATATCTGGTGCCTGGGCCTTCAGGTACCATGTTTTACCGATGTCTTGGTTGCAGGGGTATATTCGATAGTGACAGCCTGCTGTACACCTGCCCGTCGTGTGGTGGAATATTGATGCTCTCTTATGAACCAACAGGAGAAATCAGAGGCATAGAGGGTTCCCTGTGGAGAAAAATCTTCGACTATAGACGGATGCTAAATATCAGTCCTCTCAAGGGTATCTTCCGCTACTATGAGTTTATTGCCCCTGTTATCCCTTTAGAATCCATTATATATCTTGGTGAAGCTCATACCCCCCTCGTTATGGCCAACAAAAATCTCGAAGAATTGGTAGGCCTTCCCTTCTACTTCAAGAATGAAGGACTGAATCCAAGTTTGTCTTTCAAGGATAGGGGAATGGCCTGCGCTTTGAGCTTTCTGAATTACCTGGCCAAAAAAAAGAATATAAAAAATCTATTAACTATCTGTGCATCTACTGGTGATACCTCAGCCTCAGGGGCACTGTATTCTGCATATTTGACTAATTTTATGAAATCGGTCGTGCTTCTCCCCAAAGGAAAGATCACCCTTGAGCAGCTTTCACAACCCCTGGGAAGTGGAGCAACCGTATTAGAGCTGCCAGGCGTATTCGATGATTGCATGAAGGTGGTTGAGGAGTTAAGTGAGAAATATAACGTTGCCCTGCTGAACTCCAAGAACAGCTGGAGAATTCTGGGGCAGGAGTCATATTCCTTTGAAATAGCGCAAGACTTTGATTATCAGGTGGGTGACAAGGTTGTTGTCGTTCCCATTGGCAACGCCGGCAATATAACCGCAATTATGAGCGGCTTTCTAAAATTCCTAAAGGCAAATGTCATTCCTGAAGCACCAAAAATTATTGGCGTCCAGTCAACCCATGCCGACCCCGTGTATCGCTATTACTTGGAGAGTGACCCTCCTAAGCGGCACTTTAAGCCAGTTACAGTAAAACCGAGTGTTGCCCAGGCAGCCATGATCGGCAATCCTGTTTCTATGCCACGGGTCATTGATTTGGTCAGCGAATATAACGGGGCAGCCGGTCAAAAAAGGGTATTCTTTGTATCGGTAACCGAACAGGAAATAATGGATGCCATGATAATAGCAAACACAAATGGGCATATTGCCTGCACCCAGGGAGGAGAGTCTATGGCCGGGTTTATGAAGGCGGTAAACCAGGGCCTCGTTTCCAAATCAGAACTAGGTGTACTTAATGCAACAGCTCACGTCCTTAAGTTTTCCTCCTTCCAGGAGATGTATTTCTCGAATGGATTCCCGCCCGAATTCGAGGTCAAGCCAAACAGAAAATTCGGGAACACCCCCCTTAGTATTGAACCAGCAGGTCTCGATAAACTACCAGAGCCTGGAAAGCCGCTCCAGGGAAAGGACCTCGAGCGCTTCATTGAGGCGACTGCAGCTAAAATAGCCAGCATCCTGGATCTAAAGAAACGATAGGTGGCTGTTAGTGGATCCTTATCACAAAAAATAAAAATACAACCGACCACTCCTAAGAAACTCAATTATCAATGGATTTTTCTTATCTGACAGGATTTACTGGATGTGCAGGATTTTCTTTTCTTTTCTCAGTTTCCGGACGAAACTGAGAAAGAACAATCCCGCTACGCGGGAGAGATAAATCTGAGTTGCCGCTTTTCTATGGTGTGTCATAATACTCATCTCTGGTTTGACCCCGGCCATTTCATTTGCCGCCTTTGGCGGCATTGGGTTTTTGTCCTTCCGTCCGGGAAGGACAAAAGAACAACAAAAACCGTGTTAATCATGTTAATCCTGTCTAATACATTAAGGAAGATAAATCAGAGTCTCTTTCATGAATAACTCAGAAGCGCAGCGTCGGAGTCGGATGCTGACAACGAACCACGGACAGTACCGAAAGATACAGTAAAGATGAAAATAATTACCAGATATCTTTACAGGGAATTCTTTGCCTACTTCTTTATTTCCCTGATTGCCTTTTTGGTACTCTATTTAGTGATAGACTTCTTTGGAAAAATAGACAACTTCTTTGAGGCGGGTGTGCCCTTAGGCATAGCCCTTTCCTATTTTTTCTACCAGATACCTCTTATCGTCCAGCAGATCATACCCATATCGGTTCTTGTCTCCATTATGCTCATGTTTGGCCTCATGAATAAACACAATGAAATTTTGGCCTTAAGGGGTTCTGGATTAAACTTATTCAATCTATCGTATTCCCTCATAGGACTTTCCATTCTTATTGGGGTTGGTTCGTTTTTTATTTCTGAATCCATTGTGCCCATTACCAGTCCGAAGGCCAATAGAATATGGGATATCCAGGTTCAAAAAAGGGCCAGCAAAGGAGCCTATAAATTGTCTCACATCTGGTACCGGGGCGATGATTCCGTTTACCAGATCCGCACATTTGACAGCAGGAAGAACATAATAGAAGGTTTGACAATATTTTTCTTTGACAAAGACTTTACACTAATCAAAAGAATCGACGCGGGTAAGGCAACATGGAATGAGGACCAGTGGAACCTTGCTGATGGTCTCATCCAAACAATTGAGGCCGATGGATCCTGGAAATCGGTGAGGTTTAAGCATCGTTCAATAAACCTTCCCGAAGGTCCCGAAAATTTCAAACATACCATGAAGGCACCTGAAGAGATGAGTTTTTGGGAACTAAAAAATTATACGAGAAAAATAAGAAAGGAGGGTTATGATTCAACCAGAGGCGAGGTGGACCTGAACATCAAAATAGCCTTTCCCTTCATATCTCTGGTGCTTACCTTAGTGGGAATTCCCCTTGCATTGAGAAAGAAGAAGGGGGGGATTCCTTTAAATATTACTATTGGTATCGGTATTAGTTTCCTTTATCTGTTGACATTTGGGCTGTCGCGCTCATTAGCTATATCTGGGGTCTTGCCCCCGATCTTAGGTGCGTGGATGGCGAACCTTCTCTTTTTGTTCCTCGGGATTTACCTCATGCTGGCAGAGCAGAGTTGAGGAAGGGCTTCAGGATGAAGGGATATGGGTCTCTAAGGCTGTTGCTATCTTCTTTTTAAGCTCGGTTAGATCAAAAGATTTGATAACATAGAAATCAGCAGCTATGGATTTAATATCTTCCTTGAAAGTGTCGTAGGCAGTGCAAAGTATTACCGGCATGTCGTAAAACTTATTCCTAATCTCCTGTAATAGATCGAGACCATTATAGTCGACCATCTTGATATCCAAGACAACCAGATCGGGTTTTTCTGTTTCTATCCTTTCGATCAACTTATGTCCATCTGCGGCTGTAATAACCTCATAGCCAGCTTCGCTCAACTCCTCAGAGTACAGTAACCTGATATGCTCTTCATCATCAACAACTAAAATCTTAGCCATAGGTAACCTCCTTACAATGAATATTGATCAAATGTTATTTAGCCACTAAGCCACAAAGCCACCAAGATTAGAAATTTTTCTTTTAATACCCTTTTTATGAGGGAAATATTGTGTTCTTGCTTTTCAGATAAGGTGATAAACTCATAGTTATTCTTTGTGTCTTGGTGCCTTTGTGGCTACCTGAATAGTTACGATTAAATAACAAACGCGTATGCTAGGCTCCTTTATTCCAGACTTGCACGAGAAGGCTCTTGGAGACCTCAAATTGGACACACTCTTCCTCGATGAATTCCTCTGACTCCCGTATAGACATTCTCTCCGTCTTTTTAACGAATGAAAGGGTCTTGCCGAGGTAAATAGGGATAAGGGAATCCAGAAGTTCATCCTCCTTCCACACCTTATCCCGGTAACCAACGGCAAAATCAATTAACACATTGATCCAGAGATTCGTGGGAAAGTCAAATCGGTCTGCATCCATCTTCTTTACTTCTCGTAATTTATTGAATGTTTCCTTCTGAAGGACATTTTCCAAGATATGACCGCAGCTCTTAAACCCGTGCTGAAATTTCTGAAATAAGGTTTCCTTATTGACCTTAACTGGCGGTGGCATCTCGGTCTCTCCAAGGCCAAAGCCAAAGATTGAAGTTGGCTTGCTCCACTTTACCTGACTCCAGAAGGGACAAAACTTTATCATCATCTCAAAGATTGTACCTACCACCTGTCTAAACATAGGTCCGAGGTCAGAGCCCGGATCTTTGGCGCGGTGAATCTTGGGCCTGCCCATAAACGCCTGGCAAATAGGTACATTTTCATTCATGGCAAGGGTAGTCATCCAGATATCAATGCCGAAATTAGCTACAGCCTCCGACCAGGTATCACTTTCAAGATAGACCTGGGCCAATTCGCCGCGGAACCCAAAATCTCCACCTATGGGCTGTCTGACCCTTCTGCCATAAAGGGACCGGGTCAGAGGGTAAGCAATGGAGTTTGTTATGGTACCATCATATTTATGTCTCACATACAGGGGTGCAACGTAACCAAAATCCTGAAAGAGAGGTTCTCCTAAATGTTTTATCCATTTCGGCGTTATGCTCTTTAAATCAGCATCAACCACCACCACCGCTTTGGCCTCAAGATCAACAATCTTTTGAAAGAGGTTCTTAAAATTCCTCCCCTTCCCTTTCATACCAGGTTCTGTTGATATGTATATTTTTGGTGTATTGGTTCTAATTCCCAGAAAAATTTCCTTGGTTCCGTCATCAGAGTTATTATCACAGTTAATAATGACCGATTTCCTGTTTCCAAAAAATGACTCTATCCCTCTGTCTGCCTGTTGCACAGGGAAAGCAATTGAATCCGCCTCATTATACGATGGAATTGCTACAACAAATTCTGCACTCGTGATATCTTCGGGATTAACCTCCGCCTCAAACATCTTTTAACCTCTTCTGTTTATTAGAATTCAATTCTTAAAGAAATCAGGTATGCGTTCACAGGTTCAGGGTTCACCGTTCAGGGTTATCTTCCTGTCTGTGCGTCGCACGCAGACAGGTCTTTTGTTGGGCTTGCTTATATGCCTGCAACTACTTGACCTGCCCGCTCGTGCCTTAACACCGATTTGTTTCTTCAACCATGCCCTGAACAGCCCCAATAACCTGTTCTTTCCATATATTCTCAGGTCTCGCATGGCAGACGGGTTTTCGCTGAACCCTGAACCTCTGAACCCGTGAACGGTTAAGAAATTGATTTACCCAATGTTTCTCCACATCTGGTTTTCAACTGCCATAATCATAGAATCCCTTACCTGTTTTTCTCCCTAACCAACCAGCATCTACATACTTTTTAAGGAGCGGGCATGGCCGATATTTCGAATCACCAAGACCTTTGTAAAGAACCTCCAGTATCGCCAGACACGTATCTAACCCAATAAGGTCAGCGAGGGCTAAGGGCCCCATTGGATGATTCATTCCTAAGGTCATGACATCGTCAATGGCCTTTACGGTACCCACGCCCTCAAACAGGGCATAAATGGCCTCATTTATCATCGGCATAAGAACCCTGTTACTAATAAAGCCAGGAAAATCATTTGCTTCCACTGGCACCTTATTTAGTTTGACGGCCAAATCATAGGTTACCTTACTGGTCTCGTCAGATGTCGCCAGGCCTTTGATGATCTCCACCAATTTCATTACAGGAACCGGATTCATAAAATGCATACCGATTACCTTTTCAGGCCTTTTTGTTGCTCCAGCAATCCTTGTTATAGAAATTGAAGAGGTATTTGAAGAAAGGATTACATCCTGTTTGCAAATCCCATCAAGCTGTTGAAATAACTGTAACTTTAGTTCCTCATTCTCGGTGGCAGCCTCAACTACAAAATCGACCTCACCCATATCAGAAATATCTGTTGCCCCCTTTATTCGGGAAATCATGGTGCTCTTTTCCTCAGAAGATAGTTTTTCCTTTTCCACCATCCTCGAGAGATTTTTCTCTATAGTGGCAAAACCTTTATCCACAAATCCCTTATCTATATCATTCATAATCACGGTAAGCCCAGAGGTAGAAGCTACTTGAGCAATTCCGGATCCCATTTGACCCGCACCGATTACACCTAATGTCTTAATCTCCATGACAAAAAACCTCCTTTATCTAGCATGAATTACGTTATAGCGAGACTGTTTCAGTAGCCAACTAATTCAAAACCAACTTTTTGTATATCGAAAAACAATATCAAAATCAACCTGAAAGCGATGAACCACTTTCCCTCAAGCCGTACTTCACCGAAATGATTTACATCAAACCAGTGACCTTTGGCGACACTGCCAGCAAACCCAATACTACTGTTGCGCGGCCGCCCTGTTGACCAAAGGTTTCCTCCTACTCAAAGCAGGCTACCCAATGACCGGAGCGCACCTCAACGAGCTCAGGTTCGTGAATACTGCACATAGATTTTACCGAGGCGCATCGGGGGTGAAACCGACACCCAGGTGGAGGATTGATAGGGCTTGGGATTTCTCCCTTTGGAATGGGATGGGTTCTCTTATACTGTGGATCAGGTACTGGCACAGGAGCATAGCAAACACGTATTTTGTATTTCAAATCGATGACAGCCATAAATAAACCAAATATCATGTTATCTCAGCAAGTTAGCAGGCAAATTGGCTTAAACGTTGGGACAGCAGTGATTTACAATAATAGATTTTTACATAATAGACTTTTAATAGATTTTTACCTTGACCAACAATCCATAATTTACTATAAATATTGATGTGTTCGAAGTGCACGAAAACATTAACGTTGTCCCAGCCTATTCGTCAATTATTGGAGAGTAGGCTTGAAATATATACATCAATCATTAGCCAAACACGGGAGGTCAACAATGAAAAAGTTTCTGTCTTTTTGTCTTGGAATCCTTTTGATTTTTAGTTTTTGTGGAATAATCCAAGCTAAAACCTTGAGACTGGCCCTGGATGCAGGCCCGGTATCTCACGATCCTCAGGTGGTGTTGTCCGGTGGAATGCTCGCGTTTTCACACTGGGCCTTTGATCCGCTTGTACGTTATG
>JAUVXZ010000179.1 GCA_030603345.1 Pseudomonadota bacterium | reverse complement strand
CCATGTTATAGGGCATAACCAAAAAAAAGACACCCATACCCTGGACTTTGTCGTTGCCCTGGCCTAGCTGCCGGTTCTCTTCTGCTGGAATTCGCCTCGCTACTGTTGCCCATTGAGGGTTTTCAGGGCGAGCATGAGCGCATGGGTCCCTGAGCGACCGTGTCCCTGTGCCTTGACTGCCAGGTATAACTGGTGGACTAGGGCTAGTCCCGGAAGCGATAGGCCAACCGCAGAGGCCTCCTGAAGTGCGATACCCATATCCTTGATGAAATGGTCCACAAAAAAACCAGGATCATAGTTGCCACGAATTATACGAGGGCCCAGGTTGGTGATAGACCAGCAGGAGGCTGCGCCCCCGCCCATTATGTTGATCATAGAGGCCTGGTCAAGTTTGCCAACATTTTCAGCGTAAAGGAGAGACTCGCATACCCCAATCATGGTTCCTGCGACGAGGATCTGATTGCACATCTTTGCGTGCTGTCCTGCACCTGATCCGCCCATATGAGAGATATTTTGCCCCATCAATTGAAAGAGGGGCAAGACTGTATCAAAGGCCTCTTTGTTGCCACCTACCATGATGACAAGGGTTGCATTGCGGGCACCAATATCTCCGCCTGATACAGGGGCATCGAGGCACTGGATTCCCCGTTTTGCTGCCTCTTGGGCGATGGTTTGTGCCAGGCTCGGCTGACTGGTAGTCATATCAACTGCAATTCGGCAGGGACCTTCAACAGAAAAAATTCCTTTTTCTCCCAGGTAAACATCCTCAACGTCCGCAGGCAGGCCGACCATGGAGAATACGAGCTCAGCATTGGCTGCAATTTCACCAGGCGTTTCGCACCACTTGGCCCCGTTCTCCACTAGTAGTTTTTCCTTGCCTCTGGTACGGGTGTAGACATAGAGATCATGTCCGGCCGCCTGTAAATGACCGGCCATTGGCGCCCCCATGACGCCGGTACCAATCCATCCTATTTTCATCACACTATTGCTCCTTTCTAGTGTCTCGTATCGTAAATTCCCTTATCTCACATGAGGCGTTCCACAATCACTATTCCGGCATCTCAATGAGGGAATAACCCATCCCTTTGCCGAGAATTGGTCTTCAAATATATGGTACAGGATACTAGTGGTGACAAAGGTATTTGGACTTCGACCAAGTGAAAGGGCTATTGGAAAGATGAGATAACCTATCTTTATGTCGCTTGCTTTTTCCCGTTACGTTACCATCACTTCCCCCTTTAGGGCAAGTAAATCTTCAGCAAATCTGATTTCCAAGGGGTGTTCAGGAAGTTACCTGTTATGGGTAATAGCAAACCTCCATGGGGCCTCTCAGTTTGAAAATCAAGAATGAAAGTAACTGTTCAGGTAGCCACAAAGGCACCAAGACACAAAGGCTAAATATAAGTTTATCACCTTATCTGAAAAGCCTGCCCGCCATCGCGAGCCGCTCAGGCGAGGCGGGTGGGGAAGAAGACAATGTGCCCCCCCATAAAAAGGGTATTAAAAGAATAATTTTCTAATCTTAGTGGCCGTTCGGCCTTGAGCTCACGGCCGAAAGGCTTTGTGTCTTAGTGGCTGAATAGTAACGAATGAAATTGTCTTCATCATCTTTTTATGGTATAAGACCACGTTAAATGCTACCAGCTCAATCGAGGTCGGTTTAACAAGGAAAATGAGTCATGCCTAAACTCTATATCATGAAAGGGGCGGACAAGGTCCAATCCTTAGAGGTTAGAGCCGATACCATCCATATTGGACGGTCTCCTGAAAACGACATTCAGATCGATGATAGCTCTGTTTCTCGCAAACATTTAATGATCCGCTGGAAACTGAATAAACCCTTTATCACCGATTTAGAGAGCAAGAACGGCACTATTGTTAATGGGAAAAGGATACAATCTGGCCGTGAAATTGAGGTAAAAGAAGGCATTCCTGTTGGTATCGGCAAGATCGTCATTTCGCTGGGAAAAGAGTGTACAGACGATAAACTGGATGCTATGCATACGACCGGTTTTCCCAAGGGATTCAGCGAACATGGGGAGGCTTTTCTGCAAGACAGACCCATGACCGCCCAAAGAAATATGGAATTGATCTATAAGGCATCCAGTGCCCTGATGCAGTCAATAAACATAAATGAAGATATACATGAGATTTTGGAAAAGATACTGAACTACGTTCTGGATCTTCTCCAGAGAGTTGACCGTGGTGTTTTTATCTTAGTTGATAGTGAGACAAAAGAAATATCAGAGTTAGTACCTATACTTAAGAAAAGTAATGGTGACGGAGTTCGGTCGTATAGCAGGACTATAGTGGACCGAGTCGTACGAGAGGGTAAAGCGGTGGTAATGTTGGATACGTTTAGTGAAGATAAGGCCGATCTTTCGGAGAGTATGGAGATAATGAAAGTTCGGTCTGTAATGTGTGTACCCCTGGTCAGCAGGTCACAAGTAAAAGGGGTTATCTATGTTGACTCCGTCAACCAACCATACGGATTTCGAAAGGAAGATCTCTCTCTGCTCACCGCATTGAGCATACCCGCAGCCTTTGCCATAGAAAATGCATCTATTCATTCAAATTAAGGGGGATAGCATAAGACCAAACTAACAGCCCTGAAAGAGACCGGGATTTGTGCTATCAAGGCTCTCTTACTGCTCTCAAGTATCCCCCTATTGTTTGCTGGTCAATTACCTGAAGGAAAAGGTAGCGGTAACGGTTACCTTTTTCCCGCCTTCTGGAGCAGGGAAAAACAGCGCTCCGAGCTTCTGAACCATGCAGTGCTCGAGCCCCGTGCTTTTTACCTGACTTTCAACCACTCTCATCTTGGTGACCCTGCCTGATGGATCGATAACAAAACAAAGAACAACCTTGCCTTTATGAACAGATCCCTTGTTCAACGCCCGTTCAAGGCAGAGCTTGATTGAGTGGATATGCTGTGTGAGCAATCGGTGAACAGCCTTCTTTGACAATCCTTGTGTCACGGTGATTTTTCTCAGTTCCACGTGGATCTGCTCAAGGGCTGGTTCGAGAAGTTCTTCATCAGAAGTCACCTGTTTGTCCTTTCTGTGTTCACCGCAACTTTCCTTCATCATGCCTTTTATGCCCATCCAATTGGATGAAGGAGCAGCACGGGAACCTGCTTTTTGGGCGAAAGATCCTCTGCCCACAGCAAGATCTGAAACCCCTTGGGGCAACGGGAGGGGCTGTCTAACCGTAGTTGCCTGGCCATCCTTCAGGCGGGCCACGTTGTCGATGGCCACAAACGAGGTGTAGGCTGTCAGCAGGTTGTACCTGAGCCCGAGGTCTGTCACCTCTTCAACGCGCTCATCGTTTGGTCTCAGCCTGTTGTAGTCAGACAGGAGTGCTATCCGGTGCCGTGCCCACAGGTAGCGCAGGGCCGCATTGGTCTTGAGGGGTTTTGCAGAGCTCACGTCAATGTCTCTCATGAAGGAACGGGTCCCGGTAATACCCTGTACATGGATGGTGCCCCGGGGCAGACCACGCCATTTCCCGAACACAATAACAGGGCGGTCAGCCAATACATCGGGAATACTGGGTGGCTCCACGTCGTAAACCTCAAGTCTGCCGAAGTTTACCCCTACCCTGATTAATACCGGTGTCTGGATAAGCTTTCTGAACTTTTCCGCCCTTTCTTGGGCCTCTCCGGGCTTGGTAATGATAAAAGGTTCGCCCATCCCGACCCGGGCCATACCTTCGATGATGTAACGGTTGACGCTTGATCCAATTCCGAACGGAAACATGTTGGCCTCGCCGAGATTATTCCGGATCAGGTCAAAGGCCTCGGTTTCAACGGTAACGTAACCGTCGGTTGCAATAACAATACTGCGGGAGTAGCCTTCGGGTCTCGGGAGGGACAGTGCCCTTTTGAGTGCCGGCAAAAGCTCTGTGCCGCCCCCTCCACGCTGTTTCTCAATGACATTGATGGCCTGGCGGATGTTTTTGGGAGTTGCAGGTACCGATTGTTCTGACATGAGAAAGGATCGCCCGGCAAACAGGAGTACATTAAATCGGTCGGTCGGACGGAGGTTTCCAATCAGGTCTTTTAGAAGTTTCTTGGATATATTGAGGGGAAAGCCGTGCATTGAACCGGAGACATCAACGATGAAGATATACTCGCGCGGAGGGATCTGGGAATCAGTCACACGTTTGGGTGGCTGCACCGTGAGCAGGAAGAAATTTTCCTTTTCTCCCTCGAACAAGAGGAGCCCTGATTCGATCTTACCACCGGCGAGCCGGTATTTCACTATGAAGTCGCGATTTCCACTATGTTTTTCCGCTGGGTCGAGTTTTACAGCGGCACATGATGACCCATTGTAGTTGATGGTAACCTTGTGTGATGGACATGTTACTTGCTGAATCGGGACTCCTGTAGCAATGTTGACTGTGGCGTCGAAGGTATACATCGGTGGTTCTCCCTCATGAAGGTAGGGGTTTTCAACCCATTGGTCTGAAGGGAGGGATTCTGCGGCTGGCTGGTTGGAGTAGCGAGGGCCGACAACAGTCGGATAAACAAACTCGTAGGTAGTGTCTGTGGGCACCAGCAGTTCGGTATACTTGAGCTCGACCTTGATGATATCTGATGGTAAGATATTGGCCACGCTCATCTGGAACACATTGGGCCTGTGCTGCTCCAGCAGAGATGCGCTCTTTCCGTCTTGTTTTGCCTGTTCGTATTCCCGGCGTGCCTCGTCACGTTTGCGGATCTTTGCTGTGATGATCCTCTCTCCAATGGTCATTTTCATGCCATAGACAGCAGCCCGGGTCGATGCAGGGAAGATGTAGATTGCTTCCAGCGGTTGCTTGCCCTCGTTCTTGTAGACTTGAGTTACGGTGACATCAGCGATCACGCCTGCAACGTCTACCTTGACTGAGGTTGACTTCAGTGGTAGCTGATCTACCGTGGGATCATCGCTCTTAACAAAGAAATAGGGTGATAGTGTTTTGTCAGCATGCTCTCCTTGTTGTGCACGGCATACGCCTGCCATGAGCACAAACCCTGCTATGATAAAGAGTGCCAATGTTTTCTTTTTATGGTTCATTTCATTTTCCTCCTTTCCTGTCCTGTGGTTTTTAGTTCAATAGACAAGATGGAAGGAAAAAAGTTCCAAGAATGTTTCGCTTTTCCCTGAAAACACTCGGTGCACAGTGTGTTTGGGTGGCAAAGAGCATGGCAATACCATGGTTGGCACCACACCTGGTTCAAACAGGCATGTACAGCGCTGCAGCAGAAATCCTGCACGCTCTTTTAGGCGGCTTGCTGGCGTATACCCCCCAACAGGATGGAGCGATATTACTACTGAGAGCATCAAATAGTTTGCAATATCGGGAGGGGCATGAGGTCTTTTCTGTTGTGACTGGTGGGAGGCCGCTGTCCTTTTCACGACTTATCAGTGGGGGAAGCCGCAGCTCTCCCGACTTTTTGGGAGAGAATGAGGAGGGGGCAAGTATCCCCTGTTGATAAGTCGTAGAAAAGACCAGGCTGGGAGCCTCGGAACAGAAGAAAAGACCTCATGACCCTCCTAGACCCTTATCGGTTATGTCCAATGCAAATAGTAAAATGCTCTGCTTAGCAAAACGGTAAAGAAAAGGGATCGCGAGTGTAGAAGTCACATGGAATGGATAGGGGACAGAAAAGCGGGGCGATATGAGAGGCTTATTCGGAAGAGATGAGCTGAATACGGATCTGAATCATCCCTTGGTCTTCAGCTAACGTGGTGGGGAAGGGGGATTGAAGGGCGCCTAATTGGCTTAATTCGTCCAAAAAGGAGTGGTAATTCTTGGCCGGGATCTGTGCAGTAATAGATTTGAGGTGGTCGGTTATGACCTCACCATCTACAAGCTCTATGAGCTTGATAACCTTGGAGGGAGCTTCACCGAAATGAACGGATGCTCGTGCCGCCTCATCTTTCACACCGGGCCTTTCTTCATCCGGCACTGGTACGGATCGCTGTTCCTGTTCATGCCAATCCGCTGTGAATCCGGCTTTTGGCGCTGCCTGTTTGGCGAGCTTTCTTGTGGAAACCTCGCCTGCACGTGTTTTTTTCTTTTCACCGGCTGGTGGTTCTGTTGCTGCATGCGGTGCTCGGGCTGCGCCGATCATTTCTCCTTTTAACAAAAGCACCAATTGAATGGGTTTCTTTTCTGCAAATTTCTGCGGCAGCCTGGCCTCTTTTAGAACAGGTTTTGATTCGTAAATATCCTTCTCGGGTGCCGGCTCAATAGAATCGACCCGAGTTTTGTCTGCAGTCCTGATTGGGCCTGAGTCAGAAGGTACACCTACCATCTGTTTTTCTGGTTGCATCAGGTTGAAGAGGGAGAAAACCAGAACTGCTGTTGCCGCAGCAGTTGCGAGCTGGAAGGGGATTTTTATCCGTGTGGGCACGAAAAGGCCCCGGAGTATCTTTGAGAACCTGGAGGGTTGCTCGATACGTTTATGGACTTTATCCAGAAAGTCTGCTGGCGCCTCGACTGGCTCCAGAGAGCCCAGTTCTTTGACTACCGCTCTTAGAGAAGCAAGTTCTTCCCTGCAAGCCTTGCAGGTCCGGAGGTGATCTTCAACGAGGTCCCTGGTTTCTCTATCGAGGAAGCCATCGATGTATTCAGATAGAAATTTTTCTATTTCGGCACATTCCATCTTATATAACCTTCACTAATTTTTTTCTTAGGTCAAGCCTTGCCCTGGATAGCCTCGATTTTACCGTACCAAGGCTATAGCCGGTAATGTTTGCAATATCATCATACGATAACTCTTCGATGTCACGGAGCACGACTACCATCTTCTGTGCTGGTGGCAAAGAGTCTATTGCCTGCCGAATCAGGTTCAGTCGCTCTTTTCTTTCGAGTTCAAGCAGGGGAGATTGGGTGTCATCTGTGATTTCCAGAGCACCGGTGCTCCCCTCTAAGATTCCCGGGTTATCAAGGTGAACCATCTTTTTCTTGTGTCTGTATTCTGATGACTTGAGCTTGTTTTTGCAGGTGTTTACTGCAATTCGATAGAGCCAGGTGGAAAACGCTGACTCGAATCTGAACCCCTTCAAGGATCGGTAAATCTTTACAAACACCTCTTGGGCAGAATCATTCGCCTCCTGGTAATCGCCGAGGAACCGAAAGCAGAGATTAAATAACCTATCCTTATGTCTCAGAACCAATTCATCAAAAGAGGCCTTGTTTCCTGCCTGAAAGGCTTTTACGAGCGCTGCATCTTCTTGAGGCAATGTGGGTTCC
>JAUVXZ010000285.1 GCA_030603345.1 Pseudomonadota bacterium | reverse complement strand
GGGGCTTGGTGCCTCTTGTATTCGTTTCGATCAACTCTGCTCATGATATCCTGGACGATCGATGGTTCAAACCCCAGGTCTATGATCTCCTCTGCTGCCTTTTTGTCTTCGATAAAGGCCTTCAGGATACCATCCAGAACCTCGTAAGAAGGCAAGTCATCCTGATCTAATTGGTCAGGCCTGAGCTCAGCCGACGGGGGTTTTTGAATAATTCTTTCAGGAATCACCTCTTCTTCCTTGTTGATCAGACGAGCGATCTGGTACACCATGGTCTTTGGGACATCCGAGATAACAGCCAAACCACCACTCATATCACCGTATAGGGTGCAATAGCCCACTGCCAGTTCCGATTTATTTCCTGTTGAAAGGAGGAGGTAACCAAACTTGTTGCTAATTCCCATAAGGATGGTTCCCCGGATCCGTGCCTGGATGTTTTGACCGGTGACCTCTGTGGCCACGTCTTTGAAGAGGGGAGTGAGATCTTCGAGAAATTTTTCGAATATCCCCTTAACGGGTACCTGATAGAGCCTGATCCCCAAGTTTTGTGCCAACTTTTCGGTGTCTTCAAAATTCTCTCGAGCGGTATAGTGAGAGGGCATGAAAATCACGATAACGTTTTCCTTTCCAAGGGCCTGGACCGCGATATACGCCGTGAGTGCTGAATCAATGCCCCCACTCAATCCCACCAGTGCTTTGGAAAAACCACATTTCCGCACATAATCTCTGGTACCCATAATGAGGGCATTGAGCAGGGATTCGGTGTCCGATTCAGAAATTGGATGGATATCGCCTTTTTGGCTATTCATGTCAAAGACAACCATGTCCTCTTCAAAGTCTCGAGCCCTTGCGCACATCTGGCCTTTGGAGTCAAAGGCGAGGCTGATACCATCAAAAAGCACACTGTCATTGCCCCCAACTTGATTGACGTAGAGGAGGGGAACATTATATTTTTTGGCGATACCCTGGAACATATCCCACTTGAATTCTCTTTTGCCTACATAGTAAGGGGATGCCGCGATATTGATGAGGAGATTGGCCTCTTCTTTGATCATTCTTTCTACCGGATCAACCGGGTAAAGCCGCCTTGAGAAAAGATCTTTGTCGTTCCAGATGTCCTCACAGATGCTCAACCCTATCCGGCGGTCCTTATACAAGCAAGATGAATATTCTGTGCCTGGCTCAAAATACCTCCTCTCGTCGAATACGTCATAGGCAGGTAGAAGCCCCTTGTGTACCTGCTGGAGTATTTTTCCATCATCAAAAAGTGCAGCCGAGTTATAGAGGGGGTTGCCCTCTTTTTCCAGGTTTTTATCCACAAACCCACATATCACACCAATGCCCTTTATAGAGGCAACGAGCTTGTGTAGATGGATCAGGTTAGCCTGAATAAAGTCTTTTTTTTCCAGAAGATCCCGTGGCGGGTAACCTGAGATAACGAGTTCTGAAAGGACGATGAGATCACAGGAAAGACCTTTAGCCCTTTCTGTCGCAGCCATAATCTTCTGTGTGTTTCGTGGAAAATCTCCGATGGTTGGATTGATTTGGGCGAGAGCAATTTTCATTGTTATGCCTTTCAGGTTAGTGGCAAAACCCCATCCCAGCATTTGAGACACAGATGCTCTTTTGAAATCTTCAATGCCCCGACAAATGCCTCGAGGCTGTTGTATCGCACCGAATCAGCGCCGATCTTTTCCGAGACCCAGATCTCCAGGTCCTTCAGTTCATCCAAGGTGGTGATATTTCCATTGGCAAGATATGCTCTGGCCAAAAGCTCTTCATAGGTCCTGGTTGATATGCCAAAATCACAGGGATACATCAATGGCGGACACGCGATGCGCACATGAACCTCCTTAGCCCCGGCATTCTTCAGCTCTCTCACCTTCTCCCTGATCTGGGTACCCCTGACTATAGAGTCATCACAGAGAACAATCCTTTTATCCCTGAGCGCATATTTCAGGACAGAGAGCTTCTTTTTGGCCATCCTATCCCGATCTTCCTGGGTTAACTGGGTATAGCTTCGATCAGCATACCGGTTATACAGAAAGACCTCCTGGTAGGGCAACCCAGATTTCATGTGATATCCCAGGGCATGTCCAATACCTGACATGGGCACCGGTGCCACAAGATCAGCCTGGAGGCCACCTTCTTCGATATCTCTTTCGGCCAGACACTTTCCTAAGTTGTTTCTCGCCTCTTGAACGTAGAGCCCGTCAATCTTGCTATCCATGCTGGCAGTGTATGCCCATTCAAAGGCACAGTGGGCCCTCCGCGGGCTCTTTAATTGTTTTTTGGTCTCAACCCCCTTTTTGGTAATAAAAACTATCTCCCCTGGCCTCACGTCTCTAAAGCGATTTATCCCCGTATTCTGGATAGCCCTGGACTCAGAGCTCACAAGATATGCACCGGATCCCTCTCCCAACACAAGAGGTCTAAACCCATAGACATCTCTGGCGGCACAGATCCCTTGTTCAGTTAAGACAACGAGCGAGTAAGCACCTTTTATCTTTTCAGCCAGCATAGAAATCCCTGTAACCACATTCTTCTCTTGCAGAATGAGTTTGGAGATGATTTCAATATCCAAACCATGGTAAAATGCTTCTCCCCTGTCCTTCATCTCGGTCAACAGAGCCTCGCTATTGATGATATTACCGCTGAAGGCAACTGCTATCTCACCCACAGCCCCTTGCCACATCATGGGTTGTCTGTCTTTAAGGCTTACGTGCCCAATACCCATGTTGCCTTTAAAGGTCTCTAATTCATGGGAGGTGTAGGTATTTCCTACTTGGCCGTAATGGGTTATCAGGTATATTCTTTTCCCATTATACGTGGCGATACCGCAGAATTGCTGGCCCCTATGTTGAAGGAAGTCAAGACCCCGATAGATATCTTCAGCACAGTCTGTGTCTTTAACAATAGCAAATACAGCACAGTTATCCCCTGTTGGCTTCATTTGTTGTTCCCTCCCTGGTGGTTGTCGATATCCATGTGGTATTCTTGCAGTGACTTGACAAGTCCATAATTAAAGATTCAATCCAAATTATGCTAACGGGAAGATAGTCTGAAGAGAAAAATTTATCAAGCAGTTTCCTTCAGTAGCAAGACTCTCTAACAAATATTTACGGCCTTAGTTCAAAACTCCTGGCAACAATAAAATATCCCTATGGCAGAAGGGGGGGGCAGAGCAAAGTGAAAAATCATTGCAAGATAAGGCAGTTGCTCTTGATACGTTCGTTGCAGCAAAGATTTCCTTACTGGTTCTGATTCAGGAAATGAAAAGATTCTTTGTGGAAAAATTTGGATCGCTAGTCAGGTTAACGCCCAGACGCCTTAAACCTGCTTCATCGCCCGGTGTGGGGATGTGGGTTATATGGACTTCACAACCCCGAAGTTCTTTTAATTTCTCAATAGCTAATTGAGCAGCAGAGTTTGTCGTTGCACTGATACCGAGAGCAATTAGGGTTTCTTCGAGATCCAGGCTGATGGATTTCTCATTCAGGATTTCCGTCTTAAGCTTCTTGACTGAATCCGTTATGCTGGAAGGCAACAACTTTATCTTGGGGGGGATTTCCGCCAAGTGCTTTATGGCATGCAAGATAAGGCTTGATGCTGCATGCATGAGAGGAGAGTTATTGCCGGTAACCATGGTGCCGTCTTTTAATGCTATGGCCGCCCCACAATATATGCCTTCATTCCCTTTATCTTTCTCCTGTGCCTCCCTGGCTGCCTGGCGTGCCGGTTCAACAACACTCCTGTACCCTGGTTCGAGATTAAAATCCTTGATAAAAAGCTCTACCCTCTGGACGGTTTCCTTATCCGCAAAACCCATCACATATTCACATTGGTATCGAAAATACCGCCTGATAACTTCCTGCTTGGCTGCCTCGCCTGTGACATCATCATCGGTTATTGCAAAACCAGCTCGATTCACTCCCATATCTGTCGGTGATCTGTAAAATGATTCGCCACCGGTTATTTTTTCTAATATTCTTTTGAGAACAGGGAATAT
>JAUVXZ010000241.1 GCA_030603345.1 Pseudomonadota bacterium | reverse complement strand
AGATCATCGAGACCTTGACCCGGTCACCGTTGTCTAAGAATCTTCGTATGTTCCGTATCTTGACGCCCACATCGGGTTCTGCGGTGAGGGGCCTTAACTTCACTTCTTTGAGGTGTTGTGATCGAGCCTTGCCTTTACTCTTTCTGGATGTCTCATACCTGAGCTTGCCATAGTCCATGATGCGGCAGACCAGGGGGTCTGCATTGGGGGCTACCTCAACGAGATCGAGGCTCTGCTCCCGGGCACCAACCAGGGCCTCTTTCAGGGGGACAATGCCGATCTGTTTTCCATCTGCCGAGATCAATCGGACCTGGGAGGCCCTGATCCGCTCGTTGACCCGTACCTCCGGTTTTTTGCTAATTGCTACCTCCTCGCTTGTGATTCTTCGGTTATCTTGGTTATGAGTTCGTCTTTTACCTCATTCTAGCGGTTAATGTCTATACATAAAAAGGGCACCTAAGGGAAGACAATTCTTAGATGCACCTCTTTGAGCTGGCGAGGAGTATGTCTAAAACTTACCTTCCTTACCGAGGGCCAGAAAGTGGGATATATCAATTTCCTTTGGGCACACAAAGGAACAGGCCCTGGCTGTGTGACATCGGTAAACACCGCTCTCTCCGTATAAGAGATCCATCCGTTCTTTTTTCTCCGTTTCCCTCGGATCCATCAGGCGGACTATGTTGGACATCATGGCATTGGGACCGAGGAAGTGGTGATGGCTGCTGATACAGGCAGTTGCGCAGCAAAAACAGTTAATACACTGGGTGGCTTCGACATAGGTCTCAAGGGTTTCAGGTGAGATCCGATACTCATCCCCTTCTGGAGGAGCCGGTGCGGGCTTCATAAGGTAGGGTTTTGCGGCGTGAACTCTATCGTAGGCCTTCTCCAAATCGACAACCAGATCCCTCAGCACCGGCGCTATGGTTATGGGTTTTATTCTAAAGGTATGAGTGTTAAATTGATCGACAGCCTCTCTTACCAAAAGCTCACAGGCGAGCAAAGGCTTTCCATTTACCATAATCCCACAGCTTCCACACTGGGCATGTTCACACGAAGAGGCCCAGGCCAGGGTTGGATCCTGTTCATCATTAATCTTGCGAAAGACGTCGACAAACCGGAGGATACCCCCCGCCTCTACTTGGTAGGTTTGTACCCATGATAGGTGGGATTCAGGATCATATCTACTGATCTCTAAGGTGATATTGTAGGTATCAGGCATTGGTTTCCTCTTTGAAAAAGATCAATACTTTCTTTCTATATAATCAAACAATTCAAAATGCTCACCTTTGGCCTCGAAGATACTCATGTCAATAGGTCTTTTACCAAAGGTGATCTTATCGAATTCAGGCATATAGACAAAGGTATGATAGTCAAACTCGGCGCTTCTTTCTGGATAATCCTCTCTGAAATGAGCGCCCCTTGACTCCTTCCGTGCTAATGCCCCGTGGGCGATGACCATTGAGACCGTTATCAGATTGTTGAGCTCCCAGATCTGCCAGAGATTCTGGTTCGCTTTGAGGGATGTTGTGCCTATTGGTATGTGCTGCGCCTTTTCTCTTAATTCTTTGAGCTTTTCTATAGCTTCCAACAAGTGCTTTTCTGTCCTAAATATGCCGACCTTTTCCATCATAAGGTTCTGGAGGGTATCCCTGATTTTGGCAAAACTTTCCGTTCCCTGAGAGGCAAGATAGGTGGAAAACTGATTGAATACGATATGCCCGGCGTCAGACGGAGGTCCTTCGGGCTCTGGGGCATCTTTGAGATGTTCAACAACCTTGTCCCCGATAACCCTGCCCATGGTTATTAATTCCAGGAGGGAATTTGTTCCAAGCCTGTTGAGTCCGTGCAGGGAAGCCGTAGCGACCTCTCCGCAGGCAAACAGCCCGGGGACAATGGTTTGCGGGTCCTTTTGAACCTCGCCAAATTCATTGGTAGGAATCCCCCCCATCTGGTAGTGAGCTGTTGGAGTAACCGGGCAGAGATCTTTTTCCGGATCAACACCAACAAATCGTTTGAAAAAGGAAGATACCTCCTGAATCTTTTTCTCATGAACCTCCTTAGGAAGGTGTCTCAAATCCAGCCATACATGGTGTGCCTTATGGCCCTCGTGAAAAAGACCTCTTCCTTCGCGGAACTCTGTGATAATTGCCCGGGAGATGAGATCTCTGGGGGCAAGATCTTTGGCCGTGGGTGCATAGCGCTCCATAAAGGGCTCTTCATCCTTATTCCTGAGAATAGCACCCTCTCCCCTCAGGGCCTCACTGGCGAGTATTCCGGGGCCTACCATACCTGTAGGGTGGAACTGGACTGCCTCGAGGTCCATCACGGGAAGGCCTGCATCAAGCGTCAGGGCCAGGCCATCGCCCGTATTTCCTCGGCAATTGCTGGTAACGAGGTACATTTTGGCATTACCACCGGTGGCCACAATGGTTGTCTTTGCGAGGATGGCCGAAAATGTACCATCTGGGAACCTGAAGATAATTGCGCCAACACAGGTGTCCTCTTTAAAGAGTAGTTCTGTTGCCACACACTGACCGATAAAGGTGACCCCATGTTTCAAGGATTCATTCCAGACGGTGTCCATGATGCCCTTTCCCGTCCTTGACGCCTCGTAACAGGCTCTAAATGCCTTTGTCTCGCCAAAGTTTAACATGTGACCGCCAAAGGGTCTCTTTGCAATCCTCTTTTCCTCCGTGCGACTGAAATGCATGCCGTGTCTCTCGAGCCAGACCATCTCCTCCCAGCCCAACTCACAGACCTTCTTGATCACATTTTGGTCGGCAGAACAGTCTGAACCCTTCCAGGTATCAAACATGTGAAATATCGGTTTGTCTATGGGGTCTTTTGGATCAACCGCGGCCATACCTCCCTGGGCGGTTGTAGTGTGCGACTTTTGCGGGCTGACTACCTTTGTAAGGGCTATTATTTTTGTCCCTGGTCTCTGCTCTCCGATGTAGGCGGCAGCCCTGAGGCCTGCCCCACCAGCACCAATAACCAGGACATCACACGTGACGGTGGAATCTATGGTCAAATTTTCTCCCATTACGATCTCCTCTATAAGGCTACAATGAGCCTGATGCCAAAATAAGCTGATACAGCCATGGCAATAATAACAAGGATGGTGAGGGATTTAAGCACGGGACCTGGCTTTATATAATCGGCAATAATACTGAATACGCCATAGCCTGCATGAAACAGCAGGAAGATGATAAAGACAAAATCTACTCCCTTTATAAAGGGGCTCTCCATCCGCAATAGAATGGTTTTGCTGTCATGGCCTGTCAGGTAATTCATATGCATGACGAGCATATGCCCGATGAGCATGGGAAACATAAATGAACCAGTAATCCTCTGGAGCTTCCAAAGGATGGAATTACCGGTCATCCAGATTTTGAAAAGGACAATGAGAAAGGCAATAAGGCTTACGGTGACAGTGATCGACCAGAATAGAGTCACTGATATCTGCTGGGTTTTCTCTATAAAAAAGAACCCCACGATAAAGATATAGAGAAGGCCAAGGATGACCATGGATCGTATCACTATCTCTTCTGCTCTGACACGAAAGAGCTCGTAGAGGATTAGCCTTCCACCATTCAGGGAGTGAAAAATAACGGGGATGGCGACGCACCATTCAAGAAAGGAAAAGACAAAGTGATCTAAAAGCCTCATATCCGCATCAAAGGTGGCTGGGTGAAACAAAAGGGATAGGGTATAGATATGAGCAAACATATAACCAACAAGTGTCAAACCAGCCAAGCGGTGTCCCCAGCTTATTAGAAACGACCAGCCCCTGGAGGGAGCGTAGTAAGAGAGAATAGGGATTTTTTGTATGAGGGATATGATATAGGATTCTGTCCTGGTTATTTTTACTGCATTTTCCATCTAAAAACCTCTCTTATGGACAACCGTATAGGGTTAACGCATAAATGCCAGCCAAAGATAGCCAGCGAGATAGTAGCTACACAGCTTTGTGTTGTCAATGAGAATAGGCTAATACACCCTAATGAATATTAGTTGACATTTGCTTGGATGTTCAATATTTATATAAGATTAGGCATAGATCTGGGAAAAGCCCTTTTGATTGGACAGTTCCATATATTAGAAAAGATTCCAGAGAAAAAAATCCGGCAACAGGTGAGGAGGCTCGGACGCAATATCACCGAGGAATACCGGAGCCGAGAGCCAGTACTTATAGGTGTGTTAAATGGTGTGTTTCTTTTTTTTGCCGATCTTGTTAGGGAGATCTCTATTCCGCTGAAAATAGATTTTGTGAGGGTAGCCAGTTACGGTTCACAAGATGTATCAAGTGGCAAGATTACACTAACAAAGGATATTGAGGTACCGATTGAAGGGAAACCGGTAATCATTATTGAAGATATTGTTGATACAGGATTAACACTGTGTCACCTGGTTAACCATATTAAGGAAAAAAAGCCCGAATCTGTCAAGATCTGCGCTTTAATCAATAAGCTTGAGCGAAGGGAGAAAGAAATACAGATAGACTACTGGGGCTTTGAGATAAAAGAAGGTTTTCTAGTTGGCTATGGCCTGGATTACAATGAACAGTTTCGGTACTTGCCCTATATCCTTAGTTTAGACATGAGGGATAGATCTTAGGAGATTAAACATGATTATTGAATGCGAGAAGTGCCGCACTAAATTTAACCTTGACGAAAGCCTTCTCAAAAAAACCGGATCAAGGGTGCGATGCTCTATGTGCAAACATGTATTTACTGCCTTTCCTGTGGAAGCAGAATTACAGATTGAGGAAATCCTCGCAGAGCCCGTAGAAGAGCCTAAGCCGACCCCACCTGCAGAGACGGAGGTAAAACCCCCTGAAGAGCCCTCTGAAGAGGTGGTCCAAGGCACCGATTTTAGTAAAACGATGATCCAAGAGTATGACGAACAGATAGAACCGATATCTATTGAGGATTTGCCTATTTTTGATGAAGATGAAGACTTTGAA
>JAUVXZ010000064.1 GCA_030603345.1 Pseudomonadota bacterium | reverse complement strand
AGAAATCACTGAACCGCCCCGTTGGGCCATGCCGTGTGTCTCTGCCCCCATGACATTAAAGTCTTTATCCAGAGCGGCTTGGGCCAGCACTCTGGTCATGAACAAGATTCCCTGTCCACCAAGTCCGCATAGTACTATATTCATAGCCTCCATTGATCGCCCAAATATATATTATTGTGGAATCAAAACGCACTCTGTCAAGCTCAAATGGTAAAATCAAGCCCCAATGACAAATGCCATAAAGCTTTTGATCATTTGATCTTTGACATTTGTCATTGGTAGAAAAATTGGGCCCAAAGGAGAATCTCTCGGTCAAGATGATGTGCTACATAAGATCTTACGTTTCATCACGCCTCTACGATTGCTCCCTTTGGGCAGATCTGAATACACAGACCGCAATCCACGCATATTTCTCTGTTGATATTGGTACGCCCGAGTTCGGGATCATGAAAGAGGGCAGGGCATTCAAAACGCTCAAGACAAAAGTTGCATTCCGTGCAATCGGCCGTAATCGTCACCGTTTTCTTTTCTGGGATGGCCTCTTCCGGATAAGCGATAACGCAGGGGTGGCGGGCGATGATTACGGCGACTCCCCCTTTAGGGTCGCTCACAAAGGCGGTTGCTTTCTTGATCACCCTGGTCATCTTTTTGATGTCATAAGGATCAACTACCTCGATGAAGTCGACGCCACAACCAGCTACAACCCTTTCCAGGGTTATGGCCGTTCCCGCACTACCGTCTGCCCGAATTCCCAGAGCAGGTGTGGGCTGCATCCCGGTCATTGCTGTTGTCAGGTTATCAAGTATCACAAGGATGAACCGGGCACCATTGTAGACAGCGTTCAATAGCCCTGCAGTCCCCGAGTGGAAAAAGGTTGAATCGCCAATAGTAGCCACAATAGGCTGCTGTATCTCGTCCTGGGCGAAGGAGTGGTAAAAACCTGCTGCCATGGTTATGGCTGCCCCCATATCCAGACAGGTATCTACTGCTCCCAGATTGAGACCTAAGGTATAACAGCCGATGTCGGAGGTAAATATGGCCTTTGGCCTTGCCTTTCTGATAGCAAAAAAGGATGCTCTGTGAGGGCATCCTGGGCAGAGGGTCGGCCTTCTCACTGGCAGGTCAAGACTCTCCACCAGTTCCTTTGCCACATCGTCTGTCTTCTTGCTCAATTGATCTAGCTTCAGCTCACCTAAGGTCTTGTTCACCAGGCCATATATCACGTGGGGCACCAGTTCTCCCTCCGGGGGTACATGTCCTGAAAGGCGACCGAGGACCTTTTCTTTGTTCCGGAGCATGTATTCAATCACGGTGTCTGTCTCCTCAATGACCAGCACCCTGTCACATGCTGTCATAAACTCAGCGGCCAAACCTTCAGGAAATGGGTATGGTGCAGAGATCTTGATCACAGGGATGTCAGTGCGGCTTTCCTCTGATAGGATATCATGAATGACCGCATACGGGACACCTCCAGCAACGATTCCGAGAGGATAGCTCTTTCCGTGCTCAAGATTGTGAAAGTTATATTTAGTGAGTTTCTCAAAACGATCCCCGATTTCCTTCAGTTTTTTATTTAACTCTCTATGGAGTACCAGGCGGAACCGGGGAGTGGCTGCCCACCTCAGGGGATTCTTTTCAAAGGAGGCCTTTAGATTGTTTTGCTTGATTGAACCAAATGAGATATTTTGTCGTGCATGGCATACCCGGATAGCAGGTCTCAGGATTACTGGAATCCTGAACTCCTCTGATATGTCCATGGCGAGTCCAACCATCTCTCGTGCCTCCTGGGGATTGGATGGGTCCAGAACAGGGACCTTGGCAAGACGGGCCATAAAACGGGTGTCCTGTTCCGTCTGCGAGGAATGGGGACCGGGATCATCACAAGCGATGATAACAAGCCCCCCTACCGTACCCAAATATGCTGCACTCATCAAGGAGTCGGCCGCCACATTTAGTCCCACCTGTTTCATGCAGCAGGCAGCCCTCTTTCCTGTAATAGAGGCAGCAAAAGCCGTATCCAAGGCCACTTTTTCATTGGTTGACCATTCCACATAGGTATTGAGTCCTTCTAATCTCACAAAGCGAACAACTTCAGGAAGTATCTCTGAACTGGGCGTGCCAGGATAGGATGCAACCACCTGGCAACCGGACTCAACCAAACCAAGGGCAATCGCCCCATTTCCAAGTAAGATCTCTTGTCTATTCATCTTCCTGATTTACCTTTTTTGCCTTTTCGACTAGATTCAACAGGCTTTGAATCTTCGGCTTTGGAGGAGCAAATATTTGATCTAGTTCTTCCTTGGAGTAATGGTCTTGCAGAAAGGTATTGATATCCATCTGGGTCTGCCAGCAACCGGCTATCCATCTGCAGGGAAGCATGTTATTCTCGAAACGGCAAAACCTAAAATTAACATCGCCGCCAACCCTGGGGCATCGAATCGTTTTTTCGTCGTGTTGCTCGATCATTCTCTTGACCTTCCGCGGTATAATGGGTGCACTCACAGAGTTCAACGGATAGTGCCTGTGAGTGCACCACTAAAGAACCAGACTATCTGGTGCCCGGCAGTTCAAGCTATTAGCGCGAGACATTTCTTGGCTTATATCTGGCTACGAGGGAACCTTGGGCAGTTCAGCCTGTGCCTTCTTTACCTCTTCCTCAGGAAAAGCATAATCTTCGAGTTTACCCGATAGGTAGCGCTCATAGGCGCCAAGGTCGAAGTGCCCATGCCCGCTGTGAGCTATCAGGATTGTTTTTGCCTCCCCAGATTCTTTACACTTAAGGGCTTCATCAAAGGCTACCTTGAGGTTGTGGCATGGCTCTGGGCCGCTGATAATGCCCTCAGTGCGGGCAAACTTCACCCCGGCATCAAACACGGCTGTCTGGTGCACGGCTACCGCTTCAACCAGGCCTAATTCATAAAGATGGCATATGATTGGGGCCATCCCATGATAGCGCAAGCCTCCGGCATGAATTGGGGGCGGGATAAAGCCGTGGCCCAGCGTATGCATCTTGATCAGAGGGGTCAGGCCAACGTTATCACCGAAATCATAGGCATATAGTCCCCGGGTCATGGTAGGACAGCTTTCGGGCTCAACACATATCACGCGCATGTCTGGCTTTGCTCCGCTGATCTTATCCCTGATCCAGGGAAGGAATTGCCCGCCGTAGTTTGAGCCACCGCCAACGTTACCGACGATAATATCAGGGTAGGCATCTGCCATCTCCATTTGTTTCCGGCACTCTTCCCCTTGGATGGTTTGGTGAAGCAAGACATGGTTGAGCACACTGCCCAGGGCATAGTGGGTATCATCACGGCCTACGCAATCCTCTACTGCCTCACTAATAGCAAGGCCCAAACTGCCGGGGCAATCAGGCCATTTTTCCAGCATGTCCCGTCCTGCCTTGGTATCCGGGCTGGGGCTTGGAACACACTTTCCCCCCCAGACCTCCATTGCGATGCGGCGATATGGCTTCTGGTCATAGCTAATCCTGACCATATAGACCTTGATCTCTATGCCGAAGAATGCGCCCGCCAGACTCAGGGCACTCCCCCACTGCCCGGCCCCGGTCTCTGTAGTTATGCGTTTGATGCCCTCCTTCATGTTGTAGTAGCAGTTAGCTATAGCGGTGTTGGGCTTGTGGCTACCCGCCTGGTTTGTTCCTTCATATTTGAAGAAAATCTTAGCCGGTGTATCCAGAGCCTTCTCCAGCCGGCGTGCGCGATGCAATCGTGTCGGTCTCCAGGTGCGGTAGACGGCCTGTACCTCCTCAGGGATTTCAATCCAGCGCTCGGTACTCACCTCCTGCATAATGAGCTCCATAGGTAATAGTGGAGCCAGGTCATCTGGGGTTACCGGCTTTCCCGTTCCCGGGTGCAAAACCGGTGGCAGCGGCTCTGGCAAATCAGCCTGGATGTTATACCAATGAGTTGGCATATCCTTTTGGTCAAGGTCGTAAATTGTTCTCTCCATTTTGTCCCCCCTTCTTTTAATCGTTATTGTGCATCAGTCCGCAACAACCCCTGCCACGGACAGTACCCCCACTTTTATCATATATGGAGCTTTTCGGAGCGCTTATAGCTCTATTCTTCTTATTGAAAAAACGTTCTCAAGGCCCCGGAGTTTTTCAAGAATTTCGTCACTTACCGAAGCATCGGTAGCTAGAAAGATTACATTTTGCTTCTTTTCCTTCTCTTCACCAACCTGCATGCGGCCAATATTAACCGCATGACTGCCAAGGGTACTCGTGATGCTGCCGATAACCCCTGGGGTGTCCAGATTGTTTATCAAGAGGTTATGGCCTTCAGGGATGGCCTCAAGGTAGAAGTTATTGATGCGCAAGATCCTGGGCAAGTTATTGCCGAAAATGGTTCCTGATACAACATTTCTTCCCGCTGATGTCCTAACCTTAATCGTGATAAGATTGGAATAATCCTCCGCTGTTTTGATTTTGGACTCTACTACCTTTATCCCCCGTTCTGTGGCGATAAGGGGGGCATTGACAAAGTTCACCTCATCTTTAAGGATAGGGGTGAGGAGGCCTTTGAGCATCGACGTGGTTAACGGGGTTACATCATACTCGGTTATCTTTCCGAAGTAATTTACCTCAATCTCTAATATAGGGCTATCAACAATCTGTGTCTGAAATGATCCTATTCTTTCAGCCAGAATGGCGTATGGTCTCAGCGTTGTCATTAATTCGGGGCTAATGGAGGGAACATTCACTGCATTTCTTACGGAGCCGTACAGGAGATAGTCGACAATCTGCTCGGCAACATCCTTAGCGACTTTTTCTTGAGCCTCTCTGGTTGATGCACCAAGGTGGGGTGTGCATATGAAGTTGGGTAGAGTCATCAATTTGATCTTGCCAGGCGGCTCGCTGCTGAAGACATCCAATGCACCACCTGCCAGCTGTCCGGATTTCAATGCATCATAGAGATCATCTTCATTGACTATACCTCCCCGGGCGCAGTTGATGAGCATTGCACCTTTTTTCATTCGAGCAATTGTCTTTTTGTTTATCATATTGATGGTCTCATCAGTGCTGGGGGTATGAATGGTGATATAATCTGATCTTTTAAGAAGTTCATCAAAGGAAACAGGCTCGAGATCCAATTTTTCAATAGAGTCTGGCTTGATATACGGGTCATAGACAACGACCTTCATCTTCATTCCCTTTGCTCTCTCCGCCACAAGATGTCCTATACGCCCGATCCCGATTACTCCAAGAGTTTTGTCAAAGACTTCCCAACCCTGAAATTTTTTCTTTTCCCATTTTCCCTGTTTCAAAGATGCTGTTGCCTGGGGGATATTACGGGAGAGGGCCATGATCATTGCAATGGTGTGTTCTGCCGCCGTTATAATGTTACCCTCAGGCGTATTCATTACAACAATTCCCTTTTTGCTTGTGGCCGGTATGTCCACATTGTCCAAACCTATCCCAGCCCGGCCAATCACCTTCAGTTTGTGGGCTGCCTCAACGATCTCTGCCGTAACCTTGGTGGCACTTCTTATGACTAGGGCATTGTACTGGCCAATAATGCTTTCCAAGTCCTCCGGCGTCAGATCGGTGATTACATCAACCTCGATGTCGGGGGTTTCCTCAAATATCTTTACGCCCACATCTGACAGGGGATCACTTACCAGAACCTTCATGGATTATCTTTCCTTGCGTTGTATGCGGTTACAGGTTCAGGGTTCACCCCTGCCCGCCGTCTGGCAGGCGGGGTTCAGGGTTTCCCGATGAAACCGGGATTCAGGGTTAGTCGCCTTGCACTTTTCTTCACATCTCTTAAGATAGCGGATGAATCCAGGAAAGGAGGCACGGCTTCAATATCTTCCAACCGTTTGATCTTCATCTCTCTCATCCGCCTAAGACGAAACCCCTGAACCTCTGAACCGTGAGCCCTTGAACCCTTGAACCTGAGTAGTTACTATTGTCTAACAGAGCAAGAATGTCAATTGGAATCCAAATGCCTAAATGTCAAGATTATTCGCTTGCATACTGCTTTAGCCACTTGGGTTTTGGTCTTGACCTGCCCGCCATAAATCTGGCGGGCCAGCCCGCCATCGCTCTCGCCCGTCTGCCTCGCAAAGCCTTGGCAAGCGGGTTTGGCATTTGAGCTCTATTGCATGCCATGTATATCAAGCTTGAATGAAACGCCGAGCTGTTCCTTCAAATTCTCTCATAAACCGGGCAAGATCTCTTACACTCTCTATGGTAACGGCATTATAGAGAGAAGCCCGGCAGCCACCCACAGACTTATGTCCTTTAAGGCCATGGAGTCCATTTTTTGTGGTCTCAACAAGAAACCTTTGTTCTAATTCTTCATCCCCCACACGGAAGGTAACATTCATCAAGGAACGACTTTTGATCTCTGTTGTACCCCGATAGATCTCGCTATTGTCTATTACCTCATAGATCAGGGAGGCCTTTTCCTTGTTTATCTTTTCTATTTCTTTCAACCCTCCTACTGTTTCCTCCAGCCACGTGAGTACCAAGTCTATGACATAAATAGTGAACGTAGGAGGTGTATTAAAGAGAGATTTGTTATCCTTAAACGTTGTGTACCTGAGCATGGTGGGCAAGGTATCTGGAACCCTTTTAAGCATATCTTCCCTGATTATTACCATGGCTACCCCTGCCGGGCCGATATTTTTCTGGGCACCTGCATAGATCAATCCAAATGGTTTCATGTTAATAGGATAGCTCATGAAATCAGAGGACATATCAGAGATCAGGGGGACACCTTCTCCATCGGGATAGTGGTGCCATTGGGTCCCCTTTATGGTGTTATTGGAGGTAAAGTGGAGATACGATGCATCCTTGTCCACCCTGAAATCCGTGGGGAGATACGAAAAGTCTCTATCCTCTGATGTGGCAATGACCCTGACATCTTTTCCCTGAATCTGGGCTTCTTTGATGGCCTTTGTGGACCAGGTGCCGGTATTTATGTAGTTTAGCGGTTTACCAGGAAGGGCAAGGTTTATGGGGATCATGCAATATTGCATGCTTGCACCCCCTTGAATAAAGAGCACGTGGTAGTCATCGGTGAGCTTTAACAATCGTCGGGTCCGATCAATTGCATCGGTGAGCACCTCATCAAATTCGCGAGAGCGATGACTGATTTCAGTGATAGACATGCCCGATCCGCGGAAGCTGAGAAAATTCTCCTTGATCTCTTCTAAAACGGGCAGGGGCAGGGTTGCAGGGCCTGGATTAAAGTTGTGAACCCTCTGTTCCATAATGAGTCCTTTTCAGATTGATATCGGATCGCTGTTCTCACTCACCATATCCCTGTGTCATGTGAGGAGCGGTTAATTTTTACTCTGCCTTGTATATTGCATACGATCTTTTTCTGTCAAGAAATTATTCGATTTTGGTGTTGGTTTAGGAAAAAGCTCCCTAACGGGATAACGTTCTTCTTGCACTATTAAATAGGGCAGATCACGTGTAGTGCGCCCCGTGAAGCCCTGTTTATTTTACTGTGGTGCAACTCAGCGTTATGTAGAAGCGTTACCTGCCATGGTAGCATCGCCTTGTTCCTGAGATCGTACTTTGATTAATCGATAAGAACAGGGTATACTTTAAATTTAGGGGTCCGCCCCAATGTTCCATTATTGCTTGCGTGAGGCAAAATACGAAATCCTCAATAAGCCTTTTTAATTTCAATAAGTTCTGGAATGTTGAGTTAGTTAACTGGGGAGGAAATATGAAAACAATTGGTCTTATTGGCGGTATGAGTTGGGAATCATCATCTGAATATTATCGAATCATAAACCAGATGGTGAAAGAAAGGCTTGGCGGGCTACACTCTGCCCAATGCATACTGTACTCAGTTGATTTTCAAGAAATTGAAAAATTGCAGCATCAAGACGAATGGGAAGAACTTACGAGATTGATGATCCAGTTTGCTGAGAAACTAGAGGATGCAGGTGCGGAATTGATTGTTATCTGCACCAATACCATGCACAAAATGGCAGAAGAGGTTGAAAATAGCGTCACTATCCCACTGGTACATATAGCTGATGCGACTGCTCAGGCGATTGTTGAGAAGGGATTGAAAAAACTTGCCTTGCTGGGAACAAGGTTTACCATGGAAGAGGATTTCTACAAAAAAAGATTAGAAGAAAGGTACAATATTGAAGTCCTGATTCCTTCAGAAACCGATAGGAAAGCAATTGACGACATTATCTATCATGAGTTGTGCCTCGGGATCATAAAGCGGTCTTCCAAAGAAAGATTCAAAAAGATCATCAAGGCACTCGCTGTAAATGGTGCAGAGGGAGTGATCTTGGGGTGTACAGAAATTCCCCTTTTGATAAGCCAAGAGGATGTGGAAATTCCTTTGTTTGATACAACAAAAATTCACGCAGAATTGGCGGTTGAGATGGCCTTGGGAAAGGGCTGATATGTGAGGGACTTTCACATTTAGTAACTCCTCTCTCAGGAGTTATCTTGCCACTAAAAACAACATTTCATTTCCCCAAAACCCATTATTCCAGAACTCCAGTATTCCCTGGCCCAGACCTGGCATGAAAGGATGAAATTTTTTGGATACGTATTTTGAGCTATTACAGCAACCGATAGTTATTCTCGATAAGTCGCACCAGGGCAGGCCAATATACCAATTGGGGCGAAGCCCTAAGTTCGCGCAGGGCTTTTCTTTTTCCCCTTAACAATCCTGAGATCGGGTCTTTTCTCCTGCCTATCTTCCGCTAATTGCCTTTTTGCTTTGATTTCTTGTATTCTCCTCAGTTGCCATTTCTCCCAGGACTCATCCTGTCTTTTGTCAATAAACCTCAGTAATGCATCGATGTCTTTTTGCGTAAACAGTAACTCACCCTTGACCAGCCTTGGATTTATGTCAGGATACTGCTCAGGCGATATGGTTACCTTTTTCACCCGGACATAGTGCTGGATCAGGGATTGAAACAGTCTGGTTATCTCAGCTACCTCATCAAGGGTGTAAAAGATTTTTTTCAAATTAAACCTAATTTCAAGTTTACTATAAGCGTAGAGGCAGCTTAACATCGCAACCCTCTGGCCGTCAATACCCGGGTTTTTCCCGGGTTTTTCCCTTTAATAGTTTCTGATAATAAAAGTGGGAAAGATGAAAATGGCGGACTCAACCTTTTGAGCTTTCTAATTGCGATTGCAGATACCGAGACACAAGCGTAGATTAGGTACACTAACAATGACTTTTCATGGGTTATCAAGTTACCAATAGCAGAAAGCAAATCCTGCGACCCAATCAGGGGAACCACAAGATGTGCGGATTGGCGAATTAAGAAACGACACTAAATGACTTGGACACCCCAAGCGATGACGCAAGCCCTTCCCGCCGAGGCTAATCCATTTAATTGCGATACAAATATTGTATAATCCCAATTACCGTCCAGGACCCTAGTTCATCTTGAAGTAAACAGTTTTCGTCAGAACAAATAGCATGGCAAAGGCCCCCACAAGGTCGGTGACAGTGATTGAAGAAATAACGTCGCGGATCACGCGCGGTTGTAAGCCGTCGCGTGCATCCGGCTTGTGGGACAGTTTCTGTCACAAGATGAAGTCCGTTGAAAGAAATCGAGAGATCCGTTTCGTGACAATCGACTTGATAATTCCTCTGTTTGCGTCCGTCTCCTTGGCTGCCACGAGCGTCCGAATGGTGAAGACCCTCAGCGCATCTGATACGGATAGAGTGCCTTCTGCGGAGTCTTTCCTGCCGGTGAAAGGAAAGGTGTCAGGACCACGTTGACACTGACTGTTTATGTTGACTCGGCATACCTGATTAACCAAAGGATCGATGAGGTCGGCAATCAGCTCTGTGTCGCTTCCGAATAGGCTAACCTGCTGCCCGTAGTCTGATTGCGTCACATAATTCATGGGCTCTTCGATATCAGTGAATTTCGCAATCGGGACGACTGGGCCGAACTGCTCCTCGGAGTACAGCCGCATGTCAGGTCCAACTGGATACACAACTGCCGGCGACATGAAGGTGTGGTTCACGGTACCACCATTTTCGTTGACTAGGCGTGCACCTTTGGTGCGAGCGTCATCAATCAGCTCAGTGAGATACTTCGTCTTGTTAGGTTCCGGCAACGGCGTGATCTGAACCCCGGCATCCCATGGCATCCCGCCTTTGAGCTTGTCGACGGCGTCGCTGAATTTCGTTATGAAGGCGTCGACAATTTCCTCATGAACAAAAAGTATCTTGAGGGCCGTACATCGCTGACCATTGTAAGACAGGGCTCCCAATGTGCATTCTTTCACCGTATGATCTAGGTCTGTGTCCCTTAAGACGATGCCGGCATTCTTGGCTTCGAGTCCGAGTACGCAACGTAGGCGATGCGGTTTCGGATGCTGCTGCTTCAGAATATCAGCAACTCGGCTGCTGCCAATGAATGCCAGTACATCGATTCTTCCGGATTTCATGAGGGGGCCAATGACTTTCTGCCCCTCTCCGTAGACTGTGTTGACCACACCTCTAGGGAAGGAATCCCGGAATGCCTCAAGAAGTGGCTGGTGGAGCAAAACCCCCAGTTTCGGTGGCTTAAAAATCACAGCATTGCCCATGATGAGTGCAGGAATCAGGGTCGTGAAGGTTTCATTGAGCGGGTAGTTGAACGGCCCCATGCAAAGCACCACACCGAGCGGTGCACGACGAATCTGCCCGATCACGCCCTGCTCGATAACGAAACGTGACGATACCCGATCCAAGTCCTTCAGCGCATCAATAGTGTCCCTTATGTAGTCAACCGTGCGGTCGAACTCCTTCTCAGCATCAGGAAGCGTTTTCCCTATTTCCCACATCAGGAGTTTGACGACATCATCCCGCTGTTCCTTCATCCGGTAGGCAAATGCTTCTACATGTCCTATGCGTTCCTCGACGGACATGGTCGGCCACGCTCCCCGTCCATAATCGTACGCCCTGCAGGCTGCATCAAGAGCCTCCAAGGCTTGCTGCTCAGTTAGCAGGGGATAGCTACCGATTAGCTTCTGCTGAACGGTGTCGTCGATTGCCACGCATATCGGGGACAGCGCGTCTTGCTGCGGGCCGCTCCATTCTTTGATTGCGCCATCGCAGAGGTACTGGCGCTGTTCTATGGGGGAAGCAATACGGTAATTATCCGGTATCGCATCATCAGCCGGAAACATCGAGGCAAGAAGTTCGTCTGTCATTGTGGTTTCTCCATTCTGTCCATATATATTAAATAGATTATCTTTTTTGAATCCTACTAGAATATGCACGAATTATATCTAAGTCCGCTTAGTAACACAATAACGTAAAAATTTGATTAAATATTGAAGGATTACGCCGGATGAAACTAGCGAAGGCATTGGTCTGGCTGATGCCCTTCCTTATAAAATGATACTAAAACTCTTCTCTATCCTGTCCTGAGCATTCTTATATAGAGTCTGTTTGATTTGCAAAAACTCTTATATGGAGGGGTATGGAGCTGTTGCAGGCGGTATTTTGATATTTTAGATTGCTATGAATTGAAAGCCTCTCAGAACACTCCTGGCTTACCATTACCATACGTAACATGGACAGGCGGGGTGCATAGTTCTAACTGCTATTAAACAGCCTTTCCTGTATCCGGCCCTATTGATTAGCGTTTCAAATCTGCAATAATGAAGATGGATTCCAGCCTATCTGATTCATCTTGTATTCAACAGATTACCTCAGATCAAAAAAGATAAGCAGAGATGATCTGCCTAAACCTGAGCGAGAGTGACAGGATGAAATGAAGATCTGAGAATCATATCACAGCATTTTAGGGACGTCGGGAATTGCACGTCATAGCAGATACATGCAATCCGTGGTTAGTCCAAATTTGGAATGGATATCCCTTGTTTAGAAAGGCCACTAATTCTCATATAAGTTGGAGGTATCTGTTACTTGAATCAACTTGATTTGTTGCAGATACATCTACCTTATATATAATCAAAAAGTCGGCCTCAATACTTTCAGGGTTGCCTCAAAATTTTTACAATCCATGCTTCCTCTAAGCCTTGCAAGTTAGTTCCCCAACCTACGATAACTGTACCATCATCAGATATATCACACGCTTCTTTTAGTTCAAAGTCCATTAAATCTATACCGAACTCATTAGTTAGAACTTCTTCAAGTTTGCGAGTTCCGTTTGTTTCATCCCAAATGATAGCTTCCTTTTCACCTAATGACCTGGCTTGTCCAACCACTATAGAACCATCATATGAAGCTGCGTTTGCCCTGCCACCACAACCACTAATGGCTACCATACCCGTTTCTTTTTTCCAGCGGAAAGCCTTCCCACATACGCCCGCTGTGCCGACAATTGTTGAGCCATCCGCAGAAATATTATAAGCAAAGCTGTCCGAGATGACCAGGCTATCAGCACCGCTGTTAAATCTACCAAGTCCCACCATCCCTGTCGACTCAGTCCATCGAAAGGCTTCCAAACTGGTACCTATTGAAGCACCCCATCCTACGATAACAGATCCGTCTGCTGATATACCATAAGCTTCGCTAACACTTTCACCTGGAAATGTTCCAAGGTCAACCATGCCATCGGCCTCAGTCCAGAGAAAAGCTCTTTGATCAGATCCTGTAATCCAGGTACGACCCACGATTTTTATCCCATCCGCAGAAATTGAAAAGGCTTCACTACGGAATGGATCTCCAGGCAAATCTCCAAGTCCGATCATGCCTGATATTTCTGTCCAGCGAAAGGCTTCCTCATTAGGAGTGGATAAGCTTGAGGTTCCCATACCCACTATTATAGATCCATCTGCAGAAGATGCTCTGGCCACGCTTTTAAAAATTCCACCAGATAAATCTCCAAGACCAACCATACCCGTATCCGCAGTCCATCGGAAGGCTTCCCCGCCTGCCAAAGATAACGAGTTACCAACTACAACCGATCCATCTGCAGAGATCCCCCTTGCGCTACTCCCAAAATCACCTCCAGGCAAATCTCCAAGTCCCATAAAAGATGCTTGTTCACTTTTAAATATTTTTTGTTTTACATGGAAATATACCTTTTTTATATTAAAACTTGCCAAATTTTTAGGTTTTTCATTAATCATCAATATTATAAAAATGAATACTGCTACGTAAAAGGTAATTGGTACCCATACGTAAATTGAAGCCTTGGACCTTTCCTTAAAGATCGGATATACCACACCTAAAAAGAGAACAATTATCCAAAACAGAAAAAACAAAACGATAAGCTGGATATTGGGTAATTTCTTTTTTAATCTATCATAGTCCCTCAAACTGTGTTCTACTAAATTGGATATTTCAAAAACACGTTGTAAATCACTCTTAAAATCTCTTTCAACTGCATGTAGGTCTATGCGTCCAAAATATTTCTCATAGACCCTAAGGTAGGGTAAACTACTAAGAAATTTGTCTCCTATTTGAGGTCGATTTATCAGCATGTCAATGGGTAGACGCAGCGCTCTGGCAACCCTTTGTAAGTTCTTGTTCCATCTTCTTATATCTTCAATGTTTTCAAATTGAACGTAAGATGTTTGGTTGAAAATATTACCCTTTTCAACCGGGTAAAATGGAAAAGGATTCCTGTGACTTACAACGTTCATTATACTATATATTGTGGATGCCCTGGCTACTACGTCATCACAAATAATAACTTCATTAGGGCTTTTATAACCAACACAATCAACTAATTTTAACATGGCATTTGCCAATTCTACAGAGTCTTCAGCGTCCTTAGGAAATGGGAATGACGAAGAAGGACGAACAAACGAAATCGGAAAATGTAACTCGTTAACCCTTGAAGCATCATAAAATACAGGTTTCTTCTTCTCTCTTAATCTATCGTTGTAATAGATTGTAACAGTTGCGCCTAACGCTATAAGGATAGCAAGCATAGTCGCATTGATCTGAGCCATTGCAAGCGAATTTCGATTTGATAATCGCTTTTCAATTTTAACGGTAGCTTTACTGATTGATTTTAGATGTCGGTTAATAAGCAGTCTCATTTAATGCTTTCTGTATATCTGGTGTTGTCTTTCTTATTGCTAAACTGGAGATACATTGAGAATACTACAGATCGGGGAAATTTGCGATACGAAATGGATTTGACGCAAATTTGAGGCCTTTCGAAATCTGTGATCACTTGCCAATACCTTCAATTTCCATAATGTTGTGTTATCGGAAAAATATCCAACACTGGTTCGGACTTGCACGCTGCCACATATCAGCAATCTAAACGGCATAGTGTTCTACCACAATTGTTCAAAATTTGGCTTAAGAACAGCTTGGCATCTTGGGTAAATTAGACCAATTCTTATTTTAATTACCTCAATGCACCCATTCCGAGTAATTTCCCTTGACTTCATAGGTGTTTTTTCAGCCGCCCAAGATCTGGATTCGGACTTTCTCCGAGTCCTTCAGCATCTGTTGTATTTCTGTTGGTAGGTAGATTTGGTGAGTTCCGGTAATGGCTAACCGGCCATGGGATCGAAGACAAGGTCAACCTCCTGTGTAAAGTAAAAGAGGGTATGACCCACCAATTG
>JAUVXZ010000146.1 GCA_030603345.1 Pseudomonadota bacterium | reverse complement strand
GCAAAGGCCTCAGGGAACCCGGTGTTATCACTTCTCTTGGAGTCGGTCATTGAACTCCTGGCCAAAACTACCCTCGATTTCTTGGATCTGTCTCTGGAAAGACACTTCTTTCAGGTCCATGAAGGGATCTTCCAGGTCATCGCACAAAGAAAACCCGAAGAGGCCAAGCGGCTCATCAGAGAGGATATCCTGGACACAAAAAAAAGGATAGAGGAGTTTCGGGGTAAGTAGACGGAATTTGCCAGTCACTGTGCATTAAAGATCCATACTTTCGTATGCTTTTTTTGAAAAAGGCGGTTTTGATACGTAGGTGGAGCTTGAAATACCATTAGGGTATTAGAAGCAGCGCGGTGCGACCCACCTTCGGAAAAAGAACCTTTTGGTTCTGGCTACAAAGCGAGGTTGGTCATCTGTAAACGGGCTGTTGCCGAAATCCCTTTTCACTGGGTCTAAAACGTTTTTTGACAAATCTAAGGCTCACTCCAGGCGATGTCAAAACTCGCCTTTAGGGCTCAAACAGTTGACATCGCTTATCTTCCACTTCGCCAAGATTTGTTGGCAAAAAACGTTTTAATGACCGCTCAAAGAGATCTCCGTTTGGGCAACAGCCCGCAAACGTCCATAACCTTTGTGAGGTGCATATAAGTGGATGCAGTGGTCACTATATTAATTGCTATTGGGGCAGTAGGCCTTATAGTTCAGGCATTGGTTGGTTTGAATTTTTTTGTCACATGCATCTGGGAAAAAGAGAGACGAGCGAGTGTCTTCGCGGGATTACAGTTTCTGGGTATGGGTGCTCTCCTGGTCATCTACGTTCTCCTCATATGGAATGGTTTCTTTCGAACTACCCTTGGTCTTGCTATACTCATAGCAGGGTATGTTTTGGTGGTGTCGGGTGCTATTGTGGTGTTGCGAAGGACTGCGCCGAATCCACGGGCCTTGCAAGGGTCAAAAGGATTGATTGTTGGAGAGGTGAAGAGACAGGATGAAAGGGCAATCGTGTTTGCGAGGAATCGATCCCTTCGAATCGACTCTGAGCAGTATAAGACCTTTTATATGCAATATCGAGAATATGAAGAGTATGACAAAAGAAGAAGGCAGTTGGGGGGGCCACTGGGGCATCCCGGAGTCATAGATAAACCCCATGAAGGACCGAACGTGGCAGCCACACTGGCATCTGCATCTATTCCAACGCATCTTTCAACCCCTGGCGCATTCAACCCTCGACCTCACCCTGAGCTCAAGGGAAAGAAGTATGAGGTAAGTCCTGAGGAGGCTACGGAACGGGCCAAGGGTTATGCTCGAAACCGTGGAGCGGATCTCGTTGGGATAACCGAAGTTAACCCTCTCTGGATTTACTCTCACAGGGGAGAGATATTCCATAATAATTGGGAGGATTGGGGCAAGGAGATCAAAGCAGAGCATAAGTATGCGATTGTTTTTGCCACGGAGATGTCCTTTGAAATGGTTGGCACTGGTCCCCATTCCCCCACTATGATTGAGAGCATGGGTAACTATGCGCAGGGGGCCTATATTGCTACCCAGCTCGCGCACTTTATTGCCAACCTCGGGTATTCCGCTATAGCATGTCACCTTCGCCACTATGAGGGCCTTATGGTACCGCTCGCAGTAGATGCGGGCCTGGGAGAGTTGGGTCGACTCGGCTATTTGATTACCAAGGAGTTAGGCCCGAGGGTGAGGCTGGGGGCGGTGATGACGGATCTCCCTCTTATACCTGATAAACCGGTGGACATAGGGGTCGAAGATTTTTGCCGGATCTGCAAGAAATGCGCCGTGTGCTGCCCCTCTAACTCCATTCCTGTGGTAAAAGATCAAACAGTTGCCAATGGGTCGCTTCGGTGGAAGTTGAATGACGAGACCTGTTTTGAGTACTGGGGAAAGATTGGAACGGATTGCAACATCTGCATGAGGGTGTGCCCCTGGAGTCACGCTAGAACATTTCCCCACAAGATAATAGTGGAGCTTATTACAAGAAATAAATCTGCACGGCGTCTCTTTTCAATCATGGATGATATCTTTTATGGAAAGAAACCAAAGGTCAAGGCTATACCGAAATGGGCTCGGTTTAGCAAAAGAAGTAAACAGTAACCATTAACCAAAAAGGGAGGGTATGAGAATGAAAAAACTATTCTTATGGATTGGAATGGCATGTGTGCTTGGGCTCTTTGTTTTTGCTGGTGCACAAGCGGTTCAGGCAAAAACTATTGAACTGAAATTTGCCCACTTTATGTCACCTATGCACATCCAGCACCAGAAATCTTTTGCACCTTTTTGCAAGAAGGTGGCGGAATTAACCGGGGGTCAAGTCAAGATCAAGATTTACCCAGGAGGGGCATTAGGTAGGCCAAAACAGCTTCCAGATGCGGCCAAGACAGGGATCACCGATATAGCCTTTATTATCCCGTCGTATACGACCGGTCGTTTTCCGCGGACTTCGGCCTGTGATCTGCCCTTTATCTTTGACAGCGCATCGCATGCAACCAGGGTGATCTATGCACTAGCCTATGACTACCTGGCAGACGACTACAAAGACTATAAGGTGTTGTGGTTCTATTCCTGTGGAACCGGCCAGCTCCATTCTGTTACCAAGCCCATTTACAGGGTGGAGGATCTCAAGGGGATGAAGATGCGTGCACCTTCGGCTTATATGAGCAAGGCCCTTAAGATCTGCGGTGCCAACCCAGTGGGGATGCCTATTTCCAAGCTCACCATGTCACTTCAGAAGAAGGTTATCGACGGGATGCTAACACCTTACAGCGCTGTCATAGATTTTCGGTTGTGGGATTTGGTAAAGTACATCGCCCAGGTGGATATGTATCTTTCGCCAATGGCTGTGGTGATGAACAAGCAAAAGTGGAACAGTCTACCGGATGCTGCTAAAAAGGCCATCGATGAGGCATCAGGCATGCAGTGGGGCTTGCACGCAGCACAGGTCTATGACAATCACGATCAAAACATGGTAAATCAAAATAAAGTGTCGGGGAAGATCGCGATCTACAAGGTACCGATGTCTGAGAAAAAAAGGTTTATGGGAGTAGTGCAAGGAATGCAGGCCGATTGGGTGGCTGAAATGTCCAAAAAGGGACTCCCTGCTAAGCAGATCTTAGAGGCAGTCAAACAGTCAGCTAAATTGCATAGATAGAGATGTATGAAAAAGTGATGAGCACCCGGGTCGACCTTGCAGTATAGAGGTCGGCCCGGAAAAAACAGGTCCGATCATTCTATGAAGATAGAACAGTTACATCACAGCTTCGAATCGTGGGTCTATCCCATATCCAAAATAGTGAACCGCATTGCCTCTGGAGTGCTGTTTTTTATGATGCTTCTTACTATAGCTGACGTATTTTTGAGAAAGGTATTCAGCCAATCGATATTGGGCACTGTTGAGGTTACCGAGTTCATGATGCTGATTTTGCTGTTTTTCGCCGTGACACAGACGGAAATTTTGGATGGCCATGTTAAAGTGGATCTGATAATGAGCCGGTTCGGGGAACGCACCCAGGCCATGACTGATATGATTACTCAATTTGTCTGTTTTCTCCTCTTTGGATTATTTACTTGGTCCACTCTGGTGTATGCGGAAAAGATGAGGGCCTCAGGCGAGGTTTCGCAGGACCTGTGGCTCCCTGTATATCCATTTATTTATGTAGTTGCGCTGGGTTGTGCCCTGTTGGCTTTTTCACTATTGATAAAATCCTTCATGGCCTACATGAGAATGGGTAAATCATGAGTCCGGTTACTGTTGGCATAATTGGAATTTTCTTTTTGTTTTTGCTTCTGGCCCTTCGCATGCAGATAGGTTTCTCCATGGCGTTGGTAGGGTTTTTGGGATTTACTGTTCTTTGCTCTCTTGAGGCAAGCTTTTCGTTACTGGGTATGGAGGCCTTTAAGACAGGAACTGCTTATAGCCTAACGGTTATTCCACTCTTTATTCTCATGGGGCAGTTTGCCAACCATTCCAGAATGGGAATGGAGATCTATGAGACCGTTTACCGGTGGCTTGGTTTTTTGCCTGGTGGGCTCAGCATGGCCACTACCGGGGCCTGTGCCGGGTTTGCAGCAATATCAGGGTCTTCCCTGGCTACAGCAGCAACCATGGGCATGGTGGCGCTTCCGGAGATGAAACGGTTCAAATACGACGATTCACTGGCCACCGGGTGCATTGCAGCCGGAGGGACCTTGGGAATTCTTATCCCGCCGAGTACGGTGTTGATAATCTACGGTATTTTGACCGAAGAGCCTATCGCGACGTTGTTTATTGCAGGGATCCTGCCTGGGCTGCTGTTGAGCGGTCTGTTCATTGTAACGATATATGCGATGACGAAATATAAGCCGAGCCTAGGCCCCCCTGGACCACGATTCACCATGAAGGAGAAGATCTATTCACTGAAAGGTACGTGGAGCCTTTTGGCGCTTTTCCTATTAGTGATCGGCGGCCTCTATACAGGATGGTTCACACCTACTGAGGCAGCAGGGGTAGGAGCCTTTGGCGCGTTTTCCATAACCATCATAAAAAGAAGGTTAACCTGGGGTAACCTGAGAGGATCGCTAACTGAAACGGCAAAGACAACAGCCATGGTTTTTGTTATTCTGATCGGGGCCAATATCTTCGGATACTTTTTGACAGTGAGCCAGATTCCTGATCAGCTCTCAACCTGGATTGGAGAACTCGGGCTGAATAGATATGTTGTCATGGCGATGCTTATTTTGGCGTATATTGTTTTGGGTTGTTTTATGGAAGGTCTGGCAATCATGGTGCTGACCATACCTATCGTTTTTCCGATGGTAATGGATATGGGATTTGATCCGATCTGGTTCGGCATCATCATCACCCTGGTTATGGAAATGAGCCTGATTACCCCGCCCGTGGGGGTTAACGTGTTCATCATCAGTGGGGTGGCCAAAGACGTTCCCATGTATACCATTTTCCGAGGTATTCTGCCCTTTTGGGTTGCCATGCTGATCTGTATCATCATCATACTGATATTCCCGCAAATAGCCCTTTTTCTTCCTACGAGCATGGGCTAGTTCTCTGCTGAGAAAAAGTTGTTCCCTGATTCTACCTTAGAGTCCTCCACCATAACAACTTGCTGCTTTGAGAATTCGATAAAAACTCTGTGTGTTTCGCCAAAGGCCTTGTGGTGTCGCCTGGAATCGTTTTGTAGCCTATAAGGCTCATTTCAGTGCATTGTTGACCAGTTCTGCTATGTCGAGCACCTTGGTTCTCAGTTTCAATTTCTGGGCAGCTATTTTCAGGTTTTCCTTGCACGCAGGGCAGGCCGAAAGTAACAATTCAGCGCCCATGCTCTTCATCTCTGAGGCCCTTTCCCGGGCCAAGTCCAGTGAGAAATCCGGAAACCCGATCGGCACAAGCCCACCGCCTCCGCAACAAAAGCTGTTTTCCCTGGAACGAGTAAGATCTTTAAACTCTATTCCCTTGATCCTGTTTAGTATTTCACGAGGAGCCTCGTATATGTCCTGTCCCCTTCCCAAATGGCAGGGATCGTGGTAGGTCACTGTTTTTTCTGGATGCATGGTATCCAGTTTCAATGTGCCTTTGCGCTGAAGTCTTTCCATAAATTCAGTTGCGTGAAGCACTTCAAATGGGAGTTCTCTCTTCATCCATTGCGGATAGTATTTTTTGAATATCATGCTGCAGGTTGGGCAGGTAAGGACCACTGTTGAGGCCCCACTTTTCTCTATGAGCTCAACGTTATGTGTTACGAGGTCGCGGACTTTGTCTTCGTGTCCGCAAAAATAGAGGGGTGCGCCGCAGCACCACTCTTCGCCACTGGCAGAGAACGGAATGCCCAGTTTATCGAGTATGCTTACAAAGGCACCGGCTATCTCGGTTTCCCGGTAGGATGAAACACAGCCAACAAAATAAAAGATCTCGGCCTGAGAGGCTATTTTTCCCCTTTTTTCTTTAGCCAACCACTCATCTCTTGCCGGTAACCTTCCGGCATACGGGGTCTTCTTGCTGAGGATGTTCTCAACCACCATTTGATGAGGCTCTTGGAGTGTAATCCCATTTTGCAGCAACTCTTTTTTTAGCAGGGTGAAGAGGTCTATCTGGCTCTCGATAACGCCGCAGTTCACTTCACATGCCCCACAGGTGGTACAAAGGTACAATAAATCCCTGACAGATTCCGAAAACCCTATTTTTCCTTCGTATAGGGCTCGGGCCATTTGCATAACTCCCCCGGCACTGTAAGTGAAGAATTTACCTTTTATGTACATGGGACAGAGTGAGACGAATTCGGCCTCCTCTCCGCCGTACGAACACTGGCCGCAGCGCGTACACTTGTGCATTGCCGTGTAGAGATCTTCATCAATGTTGAACTGAATTCCCATTGCAGTTACCTCCTAAAACAGTAGCATACCAGGGTTCATGATGTTGTTTGGATCTACCAGTTTCTTTATCCTCCGGAGCAGCTCGCCGTACATGCCGGTCATTCCGAAGAACGTGGGGTCCTTACGGTATCTGAACATAACTCCCCCGTAATTTCGCAATAAATCCCGGTACAGTGTGCCGTATATTCCCTTCAGGCGCTGTAAGTATTCTCTTTCTTCGATCAAAGAACCGGTCACATAGACCACAAAGGCGAAGAAAAACTCCCTCCCGTGGGAGTAAGGGAGAGCCCGGAAAAAATAGGGAGGTTTAAATTCCCGTTGTGCCAAATCCCACATAAATTTTTCGATCTCGATCAGCTTTGAGGGCTCAGCCGTGAGCAGGCAGCCCGGCAGATGAAGGCCGGCCCTTATCTGGGACTCCTCACCAGGCTTAGGAAGCACACCTTCAACAAAGTAGGAGTGCAGATAGTTGTAGCAGCCGGGATACCTTTCACGAGCTTCTCGATTATCCAGGTGGTCTCCTCCCAGTTCACGGGCTACTTTGATACATACCGTTTCCTGTGCATTCACCACCTCCTTGTAACCGCTGAGACGTGCTGATGCTATGCCGAAAGGCACGCCAGGAGGTGGGGTTTTCTGATCCGGTTTGAGCATCTCTTCGGGCATTTTTTCTGATTTAGACAGCATCATTTCATGAAACATACTCCATCCCCACGTCCAGAATGTCACACTCTCTGCCACATTTCTCCGTATTATGCGTTTCATGTACTCGAGGGCTGGAGGAAAACTGTCAAAGGTAGTTAGCACGAGGCGCTCCTCTTCTCCCCGATCGAAAATCTTCACTGACCCCTTTGTTACAATCCCCAGGGTTCCGTAGGAGTTGGTGAATAGACCGGTCAGATCAGGGAAACAGTGGTATCGTGCACGCCAGCCTGCGGTCTCGAAGCTGGCGGAACCGGTTTTGATGATGCCCGCTTGCGGCGTGACTACCTCAAGCGAGAGTATAGGATCCGGGTCCCACTTAGCTGAGAAGTTGCCTGAAGGACGCATGAGGTAATTGGCCAGGGGACTGCTGCCCCCTGCAGCCGTTGGTAGGTGGCAGAAAAATCCTGCTTTCTTGAGCTCTTTATAAAGATCATGGAAGGTAACCCCCGGCTCGATAACAGCATATGCTCCATCTTCGTTGATCTCGATGATCCTATTCATGAGCCTCAGATCAGCCATAATTCCGCCCTGCACCGGAACCGTCATCCCTGCTATGTTTGAACCCCGTGCCATGGGTGTCACCGGAACCCTGAAGCGGTCAGCAATCTGAAGGAGATGTGTGATTTCCTCGGTCGTTTTAGGCAAGACCGCATAACTCGGGAAGGTTGCTGAGCCCGGTGCGATGGCTGAGTCTGCTGCGTAGCCGGCCAAAACCACCTCATCATCAGTTATTCTGTCCTTGGGAAACACAGATGCAAGCGCGCGATATAAGTCGTTCATTTTCTTGCCTCCTGAAGCTTTTTCAGTTTCAAATGTGTGATCAAAGAGTTAGTTGAGAACAAATTGGGTCTGCAGGTCCTAGGTTTTCTTCAATAACATAACAAAACAATTAGCGAGAAACAATTTCTATCTCACGGTGTGATTCACCTGGACACAATGTCCCATAAATTCCTTTAACCACCCAATCGTCAACTGACCGAGGCCCGGCATCAGTACTACGCGAGATGAAGTTCTCTGAGACTTGCTTGGCTAGCAAAAGAAATACCCTAGACAGAGGTAGGTTGTTTGTCATGACATGAAAAAGATATCAAAAGGAAGTCCTGATTGTTTCCTTCTAGTAGTATCAGGAAATCTTCCAAGAGGAAATCCATTTGAGAAGGCACACGTCATATTTCACATCATTCCACCTTTTTTATACTATAGCCAGGAAACCTGGGCACGTTGCCGACACAGAAATCAAGAAGAGGAAGCACGGTATTCCCGGTTTTCTTGCATTTTGGATTTGAAGTGCGTGCGAGTAGGGGAATTATGGGATGAAAAAAGCCGATTAGGGTTAATCGGCCAAATCCCATGATCCTCTTAGCCGATTAACCCTAATCGGCTTTTTTCATCCCATAATTCCCCTACTCGCACGCACTTCAAATCCAAAATGCAAGAAAACCGGGAATACCGTGCTTCCTCTTCTTGATTTCTGTGTCAGCAACGTGCCCAGGTTTCCTG
>JAUVXZ010000112.1 GCA_030603345.1 Pseudomonadota bacterium | reverse complement strand
GTCTGGAAAGACAGCCAGCAATGAATCTTTTGAGGATCTTCTCAGAGAAACAAGAAAAGGCAAATCCGGAGACACCGATTACAGAGAACGTTCACTCAGGATTCACGGACTTATCTGTGCTAAATGCGGGCGAGAGTTCACTCATAAAAATAGACACCTCCTGACCGTACATCATAAAGATGGAAATCACAGGAACAATCCCCCTGATGGATCTAACTGGGAAAATCTGTGTGCTTACTGCCACGAGGATGAACACAGCAGAGAACTGCTTGCTGATTATTTCAAGGATGATGAATAGCCACCCCTTTTTCCTTTTTTTGCACAGCTGGTTAGGGGCTTTTTTGAGTGATTGGCGGGAGGTTGAGCGTTCGACGGTTAGAAGAATTTGGTTCTGTGGTGTTAACCTTGGACAGGCTGTTGCCCAAACGGAAATCCCTTTGAACGGTCATTAAAACGTTTTTTGCCAACAAATCTTGGCGAATCGCGACAAGTCGGGACTGGAGTCCCGCTTTGCGGGATCAAAAAACGTTTTAGACCAAGCGAAAAGGGGTTTCGGCAACAGCCTGTTGATTTTGGCATTTGTCAGCATTAATCAGGAAGCGGACGATGGATCTAATCACAGAGCTCGAGGCCTTCCTTCCCTCTCTGGCTAAACTGCGAAGGGATCTTCATAAGAATCCGGAATTATCGGGCACAGAGGTGAATACCGCAAAAAGGATTCTTGCCTTTTTTGCTCAATTTAGGCCAGACGAGATAATCTCCAAAATCGGAGGACACGGGATCGCATTTATATTTAAAGGCCAAGCGCCTGGACCAACAGTCATCATTCGCTGTGAACTTGACGCGCTTCCTATTGCAGAACAAAACGATTTCGAATATCGCTCCATGAACTCAAACATTTCCCATGCATGCGGGCATGATGGTCACATGACCATCGTGGCTGGCCTAGGACACATGCTGGCAAATGAACGCCCCAAATGTGGTCAGGTAGTACTCTTGTATCAACCAGCCGAAGAAACAGGTGAGGGGGCCGAGAGGCTTGTCGAAGATCCAAAGTTCAGATCTCTTAATCCAGATCATGTATTTGCCCTTCACAATCTGCCCGGCTACCCCATGGGCAGTATAGTGGTAAAGCCAGGAACCTTTAGTTGTGCCTCCAGAGGCATGATAATCAAACTCACCGGATTGACTTCTCATGCGGCATGGCCCGAGCACGGGAGGAGTCCTGCCATACCAATGTGTCAGATTATCGAAGGTTTAACCAACCTTCCCTCAGTCCTTGAACCGAACGGTGTTTTAACACAGGTGACCGTTATTCACTCCCGTTTGGGGGAACCAGCGTTTGGCACATCGCCAGGTTATGCGGAAGTTATGATAACGCTCCGCACAGAGACCGATGAGTCCATCCCTCTGTTAGTTGAAAAGGCAAGGAACCTGGTTCAGGACAAAGCGCTGTCCGCAGGACTAGAATTTCAGATCTCCTGGACCGACGAATTTGTAACCACCTCTAATCATAAAGACGCGTGCCGCATCATTGAGCAAGCTGCTCGCTCAGCCGGGCTCGATGTTCTGCCAATGGAGAAGCCCCTGCGGAGTTCTGAGGACTTTGGGCGTTTCACCTCAAGAATTCCAGGAGCCATGTTTGGCGTAGGCATCGGAGAAAAGCGTGCCCAACTGCACACGCCGTACTATGACTTCCCCGAAGAAATAATCCCTATTGGAACTAAGCTCTTCTTAGGGATTATCTACCGGCTTTTAGACGAGACAATTGAAACACAGGAATGAAACGCAACATGATAATATGAAACAGATTATCGAACACCTCCTCAGTGGTATTGAATATATACTGTTTGATGAATCGTGCTGCCCTTACCAACTTGGTGATTAACACACCTACCTCGGACCTTTCGGGAAAGCTGAAACAGGGGATGGTTATCGCCTTGGAACCAAAATGCATTTTCCCGGGACAAGGGGTCGTAGGTCTGGAAGATGACTACCTCGTAACTTTGTCCGGACTTGAAAGGCTAACCTTGACCGATCAAACGATCATGACAATCGAATAGATCGGGGTAGATTTACCTCTCCATCATATTTTCCAACCGTTCTATCCTTTCAACCGGCGGCGGGTGTGAGTAATTGAACCAGGAAAACAGTGGGTGGGGCACCAAATTGGCCAGATTATCTGCGTCTAACCGTATCAGGGTATCTTTCATCGGTTTAGCTGCGCCCATCAGCTCAACAGCAACATCATCTGCTTGCCGTTCATACCTTCTGGAGAGATACGCTCCCAGAGGTCTCAAAAAATAGCCGAGGGGGCTCAAAAGTACTGGAACCAGAAAAAGCCCAACATAGGTAATCTGTTCCTGAAAACCGAAGGTCCGGTACACAAGCTGCCAGTTAAGCAGGTTTGCTACGATAAACAATCCAATCAAGGAGGCTACCTCCACCAGAATCAGTTGCTTGATAATGTGCTTTTTCGTCCAGTGACCTGCTTCATGGGCAAGGACTGAGAGGACTTGCTCATGCGGATGCGATTGCAAGAGGGTATCAAAGAGAACAATCCTTTTTGTTTTGCCCAGTCCCGTGAAATAGGCATTGGTATGTTTGCTCCTCTTGCCGGCATCCATCTGAAACACCCCCTTTACTGCCAGTCCCGCCCTTCCCATAAGGGAGGCAATACTTTTTTCCAACTCTTTATCAGGAATCGGCTCAAACTTGTTGAAAAGGGGAGCAATCAGAACCGGGTAGAGCCACATGATGACCAGCTCAAACAACGAAATAACTATCCACGCCAGAATCCACCAGGCACTCTCAAAATAGTACACCAATGCCAACAGGAAAAAGATGAGGATCCCACCAAGAATACCGGATAGCGCCAAACCCTTAATCCAGTCTATGAACCACAGCCTCATTGTCCTGGTATTGAAACCGTGCCTGTCCTCAATCACAAAGGTGCTGTAAAGGTCAAACGGAATGTCAAGCAGTTGAGCAATCGACGCAAGAATAGCGAAAAAGAGCAACCCCCCACCGATAAACCCGAGGTGCCAAGCAGTGATTTCTTCAACCAGCCAGGGCAAAAAACCAGTCAATACAATGGCAAGCAATACAGCCTGGTCAAACAATTTCGCAACAATTCCAAACCTGGTAGAATCCGCTGTATAGGCTGACATCCTGGAGAGTTTCTTTTCGTCCACTGTACCCTGAAAAACCCGCGGAACATGGTTTCCGTGTCGGCGTAAGTGGGAGATATTAGCGAGGTTGAGGGTAAGCTGAAACAGGAATCGAAAAACAAAGACTAATAGGAACACAATAAGCAAGGTGTTCCATTGGATCATTTCTGGCCACCATACCGCGACTTACGCAAGCTTTTCATTTTTCCACCTGATTCCCGCTTCACACAAATCAACGATCCTGCAGTCTTGATGCCTCGGTCTTCTTGCTATACACACGGCCCTGCCATGGAGAATAAGGAGGTTTGAGAAGAGCCGCCATTTTTCTCTTGGAATTATCTCCATGAGATCAAATTCTACCTTTGTGGCATCGGTATTTCCCGTGAGACCGATGAGTTTACTCAACCTGAGAACATGGGTATCTACCACGATCCCAGGAATACCAAAGACCTCTGAAAGCACAAGATTTGCGGTTTTCCTGCCAATTCCCGGGAGAGATATGAGTGTCTCAAGGCTGGATGGCACTTCTCCATTGTACCTCTCTGCCAAAACAGCACTGAATGTCTTGATCGCTTTGGCCTTATTTCGAAAAAAGCCAGTGGGTCTAATCTCCTCCTCCAACTCACTGAGATCAGCCTGAGCATAATCTTCTGCAGAGCGATACTTCTGAAACAAGTCCTCGGTTACCTTGTTTACCCTCTCATCGGTACATTGGGCCGAAAGCACCGTAGATACCAAAAGCTCCAAGGGCGTCTTAAACGAAAGGGCGGTTCTGGCATCAGGGTATTCCTTTTCCAGGATGTCGATTATTTCCAGTGCCCCGTTCTTGTAGTTTCTATTTTCCACGTGTGTTCCTCGTATCAGGTGAGTCTCCCTCAAAGCGTTCACCTGACCAGACATCTGCACCTCGGTGATATCCCCTCTTTTCCCAGAACCCAGGGCTATCCTCACTGACGATCTTGATCTGTGAAACCCATTTAGCGCTTTTGTAAGCATAGAGATCCGGAACGATAAGCCTGAGGGGGTAACCATGCTCCCACTTAAGCAGCCTCCCACCCCATTCCCAAACGAGTAAGGTATCCGGGTGCAGCAGGGTCTCCAAGGAAAGATTGGTCTCGTAACCACCAGGGCTGCCTATTACAGCATAGCGAGCCTCAGATAAGGGATGTGCCAATTCAAGGATCCGGTGAACTGGAACGCCTTTCCATTTATTATGTGGAACACTCCATGACTCTACGCAGTGAAAGTCCCTGACAATCTCAACTGCCCCCAGTCCCTGGACTTCCTGCAGGCTAAGGGTCAACGGTTTTTCCACCAGGCCGGTGACCTTTACGGTCCAAGATTCCGGCTCAATATCAGGTGGTGGTTCTGCGGTCCTCTCAGGCCATTTCTGAATCCAGTGCTGACCAACCGGAAGATCACCAGGATTTTTACCCTTGATAGACGACATACAATCTCCTTGTTATCAGATAGTTTTCAAGTAGGAATCCGACTCCAGAGGGACCGGCTTTGATTTCACCTCAGAGGGGTGCAGTTTAGTCCAACACCCCACGGCAATAGTTACCGGGAGAGCCATCCCGCCAACGGCCGCACTGACCTGGCTCAAAGGACCGGGTTTTCTATGACGAAATAAAAAACCGACAGCACAAACCCAAAAATCCGGAAACCACTGATGATACGTGGTATGCCGTTTCACGGTGGGAAGTATATGAGAAAGAAGATGGGATGTAAAATAGAAATTCAGGCAATGTCCGTTGTTAGTTGTCCGTAGTCCTTTGATTTAACTCATTCAGTTTTTTTGCTTGCAATCGATAAACGCGAAGATTATTAACCCCTCTCTTATTCGTACCATCCCATCTTCTGATACTGTTTTGGTTTATACAACGGACAAATGACCACAAGCAACTGACACCAAATAGCTATTTGTGTGTGCTAATCATTATCCCCTTGTAATGAGCTACTGCCATGGACTCGGTATAGATATCTCAATCCCCTTCAATAACCTTCATAACCCGGTAAAGGGTCTGGTTGACCGGCGTTGGAATTCCATACTCTTTTCCCAGCTCAATCACTTTCCCAGCAAACATTTCTATCTCTGTCTTCCTTCTCGCCTCAATGTCTTGGAGCATCGAGGTTTTCCCATCTGGGGATAGGCTGCTGAGAAACAGATTCCAGTTTGTGATGTCTGCTTCTGATAAATGGACTCCGGCTGCTTGGGCAATGGCCATGACCTCCCTCATTGCCGATTCCATGAGCTCCCTGGCGTCACCTGACCTTTGAAAAACCGAATAGGGCGCACCCAACACCGCCGAAGCCTGATTGATTCCTGCATTGATCATGAATTTCCACCAGAGGGTTCGAATCATGTCCTCAGGAATCTCATACACAATCTCAGCCTGATCGAACAGGGATTGAACCCTTTTGACCCGCTCGGTAAAATGAATGTTTTCTGCTTCCCCGAAAAAGAGCTTCCCCTGTCGGGAAAAGCTGACACGATTACCCTGCCTGACTGCGTCAATACCAACCGCAACGCAATAGAGCAGCTTATCCATCCCATACACTGCTCCAATCTGTGCCTCACTTTCAATGCCGTTCATTACCGATAAGATGAGGGTGTTCTCACCCACCCTGTTCGAGATGTCTTTGAGAGCCTCTCCCAATTGATGATGTTTGACAGCCACGAGTATGAGATCGGAGGGTGACCCCTTTTCTTCTGGTCTGATAACATCGAAAAAGTAGTGCCGTCCATTAACGATCAGACCCTTTTCTTTGAGCCTGTCATAGCGTTCTCCCTTGGCGATAAGGAATACACCGTTTTTGTCCAGGTCATAAAACTTGCTGGCATAAACGGCTCCCATGCCTCCGGCACCGATTACTGAAATCGTCTTAATAGGTGCGACCACGCAATTCACCCCCTTTCACCATTCAGATTATGTTGCTTTTCAACAGGCTGTTGCCCAAACGGAAATCCCTTTGAGCGGTCATTAAAACATTTTTTGCAAAGAAATCTTGGCGAAGTGGAAGATAAGCGATGTCAACTGTTTGAGCCCTAAGGGTGAGTTTTGACATCGCCTGGAGGGAACCTTAGATTTGTCAAAAAAAGTTTTAGACTCAGTGAAAAGGGATTTCGGCAACAGCCTGTAAAAGAATATATACAATACCGCTAAAAGGCAAATGGTATCTTGGAACGTGCCTGAAAAGAGACAACCCGAACCCTCGATAGGCCTTGACGTTACCGTGCCCCCAGGGCCGCGTCATAGGACAAGATACGCATACCTCCTAACTTTGACGTTACCGTGAAAGGGGCAGCTAAGGTCACGTCATAGTGAAACCTAACCTATTGATTTTTGAGCTTCTTCCAGGGTATGGGTATCTTTTTTTTGGATTATGTCCCACATAGTTTAGATGAGTGGGCGTTTCAAAATGGTTTATATAGATGGAGCCTATGATTCTAAGGCTTAGGAGGCAATAAACCATTTTGAAACGACCCAGTAAGGGGCCATGCATAGAGCATAACCAAAAAAAAGACACCCATACCCTGGACTCTGACGTTATCCTGGCCGTGCCCCTATTTGCTTGACCCCTAAGAGCAATTCCTATATATTTATAGTGTTAACAAGCTTAACATGGGGACAAATGGAACGAAAAGAAATTGCATATTTCAGGGTCTTCCACGAGGTATCCAGGGCTATCTTATCGGTGCTTGATTCAAAAGAGGTGTTGCGCCTTATTGTAAAAAGGATCGTTCCTGCAATGAAAATAAAGGCCGCCAGCCTCAGACTCATAAATGAGGAGACGAAGGATTTAGAGCTTGTTGCATCCCGTTTCTTGAGCAAGAAGTATCTGAGAAAAGGGCCCCTGAATGCGGATAAGAGCGTACCAGAGGTATTGGAGGGAAAACCGGTCTTGATTATTGACGCACAGAACGATCCACGAATCCAGTACCCCAAGGAAAAGGCCGAGGAAGGGATTGCTTCGATATTGAGTGTACCTGTTCAGATTCACAATAAGGTAATCGGAATGCTGAGACTGTACACTTCCTCGCCCAGATCCTTTACAGAGGAAGAGATTGAATTTGTGTCCGCCCTGGGCGAAATGGCCGGACTGGCCATAATAAATGCCAGAATGTACGAAAAGGAGAAGGAAAAGTTGACCAGGCTTTTCGAAAGAGGAGGAATAGAGCCTGTCCATCATGTGAAAATGAAACGCTACGGGGCTAAAACTGTATCCCGGGAAGCTTTTGACACCAAAAGATCCACCAAATTTTTCAAAATTTTACATGAGGTTTCTCGAGATCTCCTTTCTGATCTGAACTCAGGGGAGGTCTTAGATTCAATGGCAGAAAAAATCAGCCAGATTATGCATATAAAGGGATGTTGCATATATCTTTTGAACGAAATGACTGGCAGGCTGGATATGGTTGCATCAAGAGGATTGAGCGATGAATATCTTCAAAAAGGTCCTCTTCAGGCAGATAAGAGTATGCCAGATGTAGCAAGAGGAACAACAGTTCTTATAAAGGATGCTGCTGCAGACGATAATATACAGTATCGAGATGAGGCAAAAAAAGAGGGTATCGTGTCTATTCTGGCTGTTCCCATTGTTGTGAATGAATATGTTATTGGAGAAATACGCCTCTATTCGGCAGAACAAAGGGATTATGATAGTGAAGAGATAGACTTTGTTCTGGCCCTTGCTGAAATTGGCGGCATTGCCATTACCAATACCAAATTTTACCAGAGACTGCAGATTGATATAAGATTCTGGGAATCAACCCTCTCGTATCTCGATAGGGCTTAGAGAGATATCAGGAGATCTTCCTTTTCTTTACGTAGTAGTTTTTCAGATCAATTAGCTTACCTGCGTACTCCTTCCGATAGTAGAGAAATTGATAGTTTTCAATCTCCTCAGCCAACGGCTCCAGGAACGGCGTTATATCGATCCCGAAACTGTTCATCTTTCTTTTGTCAGCTTCATGAATAATGAGGAGGCAGTAGTAGTTCATAAGGAGTCGCAACCTTGTCTCCCGCCGAAATAGATAGGCCCTTCCCCCAATAGAATTTGCCAAAAAACCGGCGTATCGGTAAGTGGTATCCAGAGAGGGTGGCAGCCCATCCTTTTGGCTGCATCTATCTGCTGACATGAGCCAAGGGTACAGTGCCGCCAGGTTCATCTCTAAGGTGTCCGCTTCATTCTGTAAAATCAGCCTTATGAGCTTTAGATCCTGCAAACTTAGTGCCCTATAAAAATGGTATATGTTTTTGATAATCGTATCAATTTTCAATCCTTCTCCTGCCGGAGTAGGAGGGTTTAAGGATAACCGACGAAGGATCTTCTTGAAATGGGTGTGCATATCTTCCCCTATGCCCAACTCCCTGATATAATCCTTTTTATCAAGATATGTGAGAAACCCCATAAGCTCTTTTTCCATCCTCCTGCATTCATCTTCAACGTCCGTGGCCTGACCCTCAACTCCCTGTTCTCCTGAAACCTCTTCGGTTTTTTTCTCAGCAGTTACCGCTTGCTCCTCTTGAGCTCTTTCCTCCCGATCCATGTCTGCATTCTCAACGGTTGCTTGTTTTTCGCCTTCCTTGCCATAATAATAACTGAAGTAGAAAACCAGCAAACCACCGATAATAAGGGCAATAGCCAGAAGCAACAGACCCTTATTCCGTCTCATTTCTTAGCCCTCCATTTGAGATTGAAGATTCAAAGGTAAATCAAGCGTTACTTTCGTTCCTCTGCCACCCCTGCTCTTGATGTCAATTTCACCGTAGTGATTCATTACGATTTGATAAACCATAGTCAGCCCCAACCCAGCCCCCGTTGTCTTGGAAGTAACAAAGGGTTCCAGGATGGAGTCAAGTTCGTACTCGTCTATGCCAATACCAGAGTCTTCTATCACGATCTGGATGTGAGAGTCTACCTCCCGAGCCCTCAGCTTAAGCGTGCCTCCCGAAGGCATAGCCTCCACACTATTCTGGACAATATTCTTCAATGCCCTCACTATCTGCGCCTTATCCACCGTAATAGGAGGCAAACCCTCTTCGATATCTGTTTCGAGATGGATGGATCTCTGGGATAGGGCAGGAGAGAAATTCTCTATGGCCGTGAACAAGAGATTGTTCATGTTTGCTGGTTGGAGATATGCGGTATGCATTCCTGCAAGCTCTTTCACATCCTGGACGAGTTTTTCGAGCTTTGATGTCTCTTGAAGGATGATGTCAAGATATCTATGGAATTTATGTTTCTTCCCTAGCCCAGCTTTCATCCTCGCTGCAAAGCCCCCTATGGACATAATCGGGTTCCGTACCTCATGGGACACTCCCTGAACCAGATTGGCCAGGGCTGCTAATCGCTCCGATCGAATCAACTTTTGTTGTGTGGCTTTAAGTTCCTCGGCAGTTAGCTTGAAGCTCTCCTCCAGCCTCTCGTAAAGCTTCGCATTGTCCAATGCAACAGCAATCTGCTGAGCAAGGGCTGTCAGGAGATCAAGGTCTTCCTCGGTAAATGGGCCTCCATTCTTTTTGTTGATGACTTGAAGGGCACCTATCGTCTTTTCCCGGATAAAAAGCGGAACACAGATGAGTGACCGTGTCTTAAAACCTGTTTCCTTGTCAAACCGATCGCTAAATCTCCTTTCCTTTTCCACATCTCCGACAATCATCGGCCTTCCGTTCTGTATGACCGATCCAGCAATTCCCTCACCGAGCTTCAATCTCTTTGTCCCAACAAATCCACCCTTCTTACCCCGTGCCAATCTGAAAATGATATCCCTTGTTTCTTCATCAAGCTCAAGGACTGAACTGGCCTCAGCCTCCATAAACTCCTCAGCCACCTTCATGGCAGAATCAAGTACATCGGAGATTTGGAGTGATGAGTTTATAAGGGCACTGGATTTCAACAGGGCAGATAATGCCCTCCTATCCGTATCACTACCGAGACCTTTCATTATATCCTCTGTCGTTCTACTATTCCCTACTGTTTTTTTGGGGCCCTCTCTATTATTTAAAGGACACAGTCAACTACCACCCCTAAAAGGGATGGCTTGAATGGTGACCCTAAAAGGGTCCAAATATATAAATAAAATGAATTCGAATAACAAAGATTAAAGCCCAAATTTCAAGTGAATGTCAAATGACAAATGCTAAAAAATATATCTCCACCCATTAATTCAAACACAGCCTACACTGGTGAAGATGCACAATGGGAAAAAGATAAATAAGTGATCGTTTTGGAAAACCTTTTTGACATTGGGGTTTTGGATTTGATTTGACATTTGGATTTTGTCATTTGAACTTCACCCCATAGGGCATCACAAATCACTATCTAACACGCATAGCAGAGCTGGGACCACCCCGCTACTGCGGGATGGTTTGAGGGGTT
>JAUVXZ010000046.1 GCA_030603345.1 Pseudomonadota bacterium | reverse complement strand
AGAGACCCACAGGAACTACAATCTAAGATCCCGTTAACCGTCGAAAACCATCCTGTGATTATCGAAGAAACGGGAACGTTCCGTGCGCTGGACAACCCATAATTCCTCGCCTTTCTTAATTCCGGCTCCCATATCTCATATCAGATCGGTTAATTAACCGGGAATTTAACAAGCAACATCGTTGAGTGTTTTTTAGTTTGGGGCAAGGCATAGCGGGCAGGTGCCATAGCTGATAGTTGCCCAGTTAGCAATCAGCGAGTTTACTGAAAAACACACGGGATTCTTCTTTGGCATGGGAACCAGGCATAGCGGGCAGGTCTATCTACCAACAGAAATACAGGAAATGCTAAAGGAATCAGGGAGAATCTCTCCGAGCTGTAGGCTCTACCCTCCGGCCTGTAAGCCCTACGGGCTGGAAGCGGAGCCGGAGGCCGAATCCAGATCCTGGGGGGGTGAAAAACACCTATTAAGATGGGGGATATCCTGACCGCTGTTTCAACAATTCATCAGCGCTCAGCAAGGAGGTGATTGGGGCAAAAGCCAGGTTTGATCCCAAAAAATGTCAAAAGAAAATATTTGCACCCCTGCCCGCCGTCTTTTTTATCCGCCGTCTTTGTGGCGGAGTGGCGGGCCTGCCGACCGTCTTTCTGGAGGGCCTGCTCACCAAGTTGTCAAAAGTGTAGGTTTGACCCTGTTGTTTTCTTTCTCTGCTTTAGCAGGGTTACCCATGCAAACCAATCATTGTCTGTGACGCCGATGTAGCCCTTCATTTTGGGCCTATTTTGTTTCTAGGAAAACTTGCCCATCTAGGGTTGTTAGGAATGTAGCTTTGACCGTCATCGATTCGTTATTTACTTATTTGCGGACGTCCCCCTCTTCCCATCAGTAAGTAACCATGCTGTTTTGGTTTGTGTTCCTTCTGCCCTTATAAATCAGGGTAGAGACGCTTGTTAGCTTCTTCAAGAATACGTTTCCCTCGTTTTTCTATGAAGGTGTCATAATCATTGTTCCAGACACCAAAAGTATTAAGGTTATCTATAAGGTGAGTTTTCATAGTCTTACTTAACTGATTATTTGTGCGTTCAAAACTTTTCATATATTCACCAGGTGCTTTTGAACCGATTGTACGTTTATTGAGATAATCATCTACCAGTGTAATGTTGATGATGGAGTTTGCATACCAATCGTCATAGCCTTTTTTCCAAAGATAACTCTTGGGAAAAAAGTGGTGATAATTTTTGCTATTTGCCCTCTTAAGCCAAGCATTGCCAAGCTCGACTTGACCCTCACCATCAAATGACAAAGGCTTGTAGGATGCATACAGGCATATAATGCCTTTACAAAACGCATTACCTGCGCTAAACCATTGCTCCTTAAGATCTTGAACGTCTAGATCTATCTCTTCGCCTCGATAATTTGGAGCTTTTTCCTTAAGTATCTTGTCCATTCTTTTCATATCTAATGCTATTTTTCCTTCCGCCCCAGAAGAAAAACGTTCCGATAGTGCTGCCCAAAAGAAATATTGCTCAAGAAGCTTTCTTTGTATTGTCGATGGTCTTTGGCCCTTCATTCTGATGAAAAAATAGGAGAATGGAACAAGTATTGCGTTATAAGGTAAAAGAGCAGATACAGGCACATGTAGATATTTTCGCATAAAATCTACGGCATCAAATATGCCATCTTTAACTGCGTCCCAGCTCTTAATGAACTTTGTCTTATCTAGTTTAAGAATATCTTTACGACGGACTTGTTTGCTCAGATGAGCAGATACGCATTGAAGAACAGGTACAGGAGGAATTGTATCGTAGCTGACATCTTCTAGATCTTTTTCTGCTCCCTTGTTATCAATTAGCCATTCATACCTTTCTGCGAGATCAAACTTTTTCTTCTGATCATAGGTTTTCGCAACCATTATTTCAAATAAGGTCAGTTCCGTGCCGCCGGTATTGATTCGTGTGAAAACCTCACAGGCAATGTCGAGGGGATATTCAGGCATAACTATTGTTGAGAAATCATATCCTGTTAATCGCTTTTTATACACTTCGATTTTTTTTAGTTCTTCCTTACTATACTCTTCCATCCAATCAGTAAAGTCACCTTTGAGAAGCTCATGTACCGATATATATGAATCATTTTCTGGTGGCTCTGTCAGGACAACTTCCTCATCAGCATCAGGGTCCGGCGCTAGGCTGATTGAAATGTCCTTGTAATCTATTTCTCCCCTCTCCCCGGACTCTCCTTCCTTTGCATAGATCAATCCCTTTCGTGCCGCATATAAAGATGTTATACGCTGCTGACCATCGAGCACATATAAAACAGATTCGCCCTTTGGAGTTTTTGGCAGTTCAACGTTGCCGATATTCCTGTAATGTCTGAGCTCCTCCTTAGTCTTCCAGAAAATAAACGTGCCAATAGGAAAACCTTTTATAATGCTGTCGATGAGTTTAGCGGTTTGCTGTTTGCCCCATACAAATTTTCTTTGAAAATTCGGGATTTTAATAGTAGCAGCATCTATATCGAGAAAAAGTCGCTCATATTTTTTTGTTTGGTTTTCAGGCTGTAACATTGATAATCCCCCATAATCTTTGATTTTTTGATACGGCAGTCGATCAATCAGTTAATCACCCCTAACAACATCAATACTCTACACCGTCTAGGCATCATAAAAGACACTATCACCAAACTCCAGCTATGGCTCTATTATCCTTTAAGGGTAGCCTCCAACCTAATCCACTCGAAAAATATCAACCGATGTTTCCAAACAAGGGCGGAGGTCGAAATCGCTACTACCAACGCTGAACCAGTTATCTGGACGCTGATAGATATCTAGCCCACGTCCAATCTTTATGACCCAGTCATTATCAAGCTGAATCGTACGGTCGTGAATTACGGGGCTGAATGTCCATTTGAATTCAATTCCGCTCTGTTTGAGGCTTTCCCGGAGCATTTCAAATTTTTCAAGGACCTCTGCCTTCTGCTCCTCGTTGTCGAAACCAGTGATGAGGTTAACCTCTGTCACGGAACCACCTTTCACCGCAAGTTCACAGAAGCGCACGAGGTTTTGCACCTGATGCGGCAACCTGATGTAAGGGTCTTCTATGGATATGGCTTTACAGCCCTGAAGATACCTGCCGAAGATTGTTTCATAAGCGTAGCCGGTGTCTCCATAGAGGATTGTGTAATGATCCTCTTTGGGTTCGTCGACTTGTAAAGGTGGAAGTACGATTATCTCTTCTAGGTCTTGTTCCTGCTCGGCTGATTCTTTCTGTACGCTCTTCAGGGCGGGCTCCAATTTCGGTGCACCCGGGAGTCTCTTCCTGACAGGATGTTGTGTCGCGTCTGCGTTTTTGGATTCTGGGCACCAGACGACTACTTCACCACCATCCGCCGCGATGTAAGAAAGATTTACCCTCGCGTATTCATCATCATGCTTGCGCTTGTTCAGCTGCTCTTTGATGCGCCGTCTGCCCTCCACTGCGTAGCCCATGTATTCTTCAAGTTCTTCCCGTGTAGGCTCTCCAGAGGGATGCAAAAGCTTCAGAATGGAAGCGATTGTTCTTTTTACCGCCATCTCATCTCTGCCCTCGATTGAGGGACCAAGTTTGCAATGATTCGTCACATAGTCATAACGAGACTGCTTGGCAAGGGCATGAAATGCTTCGGAAAGGTAATCCGTAATAAACCCAAACCGCTCGGTAAGATATTCGCTGCTATTCTTTGGCATTTCCCAGCCTGGCAGAAACGTAAAGAAACGATCCATCACGGCCAAGTCGAATTCTCTCGGCAAAGAAATGAAAAGATCGAATTGGTCCGAATTAACCAACTGCTCAACTGAATAGTCAATATTTCCCACAAATGCCAAGCTGGCATTGGCAACGACCTCCACGCCCCTTGAGAAGCGCCCGCTTGCCATGTAGCTCTTCAAGACATCCACGGTTTCTTTGTCTTTCATCTTGACCCGGCCAACCTCATCGAATGCCACAACGTCCCAGTAGCCAACTAAGCCGACTTTACGGCGGGCGTTATTGTAAAAGAGCGTGGGCGTGCTAGCCTGGCTCACCAGGGTTGAGTATGGAGAGTATTCACTGAACGCATATGACTTCCCTGTGCCCCGGGGTCCCAGTTCGATAAAGTTGTAGTTGGCTTCTACAAAGGGAAAAAGGCGAGCCACGAAATGGAGCTTGACCCGAGAGCTTAGTTTGCCCGGCTCCAAACCCATCGAGCGAATCAAAACATCGAGCCACTCATCGCGTGTGAAGTGCTCCCGGCCACAGAAGAATTCATCAGCATCAAACCGGGAGAGTTGAATGGGCCTGAGATCCTGGATATAGAACGCGTATTTGTCCTCATCAATATCATTATGGGCGACGGTGACCTCAGCCCAGATCCCACCCTCTAACAACCTGTCATTATCGCGATAAAACTTCTCAGGGATCGCTATTCGCCGAGACCCGAAGTTCTCCATCTCTGCCCAGTGGCGCTTCTCCCCCTCCTTATACGTCACGTGGACCTTGTCGATGAATTTGTGTTCGCCTTTTTGTTGAACCGTAGACTGCGCCTTGTTGGCTTCACCTGGCCGGACATAATTCCTCTCAAGGGTCTCAAAAACAGCTTGTATACCCTCCTCGATTTCATCCGGATCATCACTCGCGCAGTACTTGGCGAGAAGAAACTCCAGAACAAAAGACGGGACATTCGTGCCCTTCTTTATTCGGTGCAGGAGATCCTTTCGGACAACTCTACCTAGATAAACCTCATTCAATTTTTTGTCTAACGTATCCATATTTCTAATCCATGTAATCTGTTCTGAGTTTTAGCGAGGCGTGATTTATCCTCGTAACGGGGTCGGTCGCCCTAACCTCAAACGAACCATGAAAGTCGTCGTCCATTTTCAATGGGACCTTAATCGCCTCGCCAAAACGAATCTTGACCAGGTTTGTAGCAGGGTTTACATGATTGCTAGTTCCTACCTCCCCTACCAGGCTTCTCTTGTGGTAAGCCTCGAGCTGAAATTCTAGCTCCTCATCGAACAACCCAGTCTGGTATACGGCTACTTCAATCATGGGTCGTCGTGTAGTGATACGATCCGTGGACCCGCCTTTATAGGATAGATTCAAATCAACCTTCTCCCGCTTTTCTTCTCTTCTCGATAGGTCGACAGATATTACTGGAAGCACGCTTTCCTGCAAGGATAAACCACCGTGGTAATAGAGCCCTCCTTTAACAAAGGTGGCAAAGGTGCGAGGAACAGCGTATTGATCAAAATCGCCCCTTATCCCAACGTCTTCTTTCTTGAAAACAGCTGTCCCAGCGTTAGTGGATCCTGAGCCTAAAAGGCATCTAGCTTTCACCTTAAACCAATCCCCCGGCGGTTTCTCCACCGTGTGCCCAGGCTCTCTCTCACTAAAAAGCATAAACCCATGGTCTGTTGCGATGACGGCCCTTTCAAATCCAAGCTTTCTCAGTTTTTTCACCCCTGTCATTACCTTCCTGATGATTTCAGGAAACAACCGATAAGCCTCAAGCGGCTTAGATTCACCAACACTGTCGATATCTGTTGTTCTCACCATTAGCAAGTCAACAGTCTCGGGCAGTTTAGGTAATTTCCTAGTTAAAAGGCTGTCAAGCTTAATCATGTGACAGCGATCTCCATAAAGAGCTCGTACGTACTCTAGGCGATCTGTTGGGGAAACGACCTTTAGGTCCATCACATAAGGGACAAGGTTGTCGCCTTCTTCAACCAACCGGATATTCCCATCTGCATTGGGCATTAGGGCAGCCATGCCGACGCTTGTAATCGTCGGGACCTGCGCGCAAACGGCCCGAATCTCCGTCTTGAATTCGCCTGAGAGTTCCTTTTCCAGCTCCCCCCCAAGTTCATACCGTAGTGCATCAACCATGAAATACGCCGTTTTTTTCCGCTCCTGAACTGATGGTGCAACGAACTTTTCAAAGACCTCAGTATTACGTGCCTGGCCACTGATGGGCCAACCCTCTTTTCCTACCAGGTCGATGAGCTTCGCTTGGGCTTCCTCAATGAGCTGCAAATAACGCTTCCGGGCAAGGTCAACCAGAGCACCCATCGAATCCAGTTCGCTAAAAGTATCTATCACCGCTTGCTCCAAATCCCTGTGTAACCGATCTACCTGTCGCATTTTATCGTAGTAAAAAGAAAACAAATCCGACAGGGTCTTTGAGCCATCTGCAAGATTTCCGCTTATATCTTCCACCCTAACTATAAGTTGCAGAGCGCGATCGGCAGTCGTCCAGAGAACCTGACGCTCGGAGGTATGTCGTACCCAAATAGAATTCTTCCGCGCCTGCATCACGCTGTTGGCCGTGCCAGTATCCCCGGCTAATGCGGCTTGGACAAAGGATCCTAGAAAACTTCTTTCTTCAAAGGAAAAAGTGTCCCTCTCGCCAAAATCATCCACATTCTTAGTGCGTTCGGCCAATTGCATATGAGCAGCCACTTTGTTAGCCATGTCCATATAGAATTCTTGGTACTTCTCGGAGGTGCGGAGATTGTCGCAGACCGTGTACACTAGGTCCCTGAATGTTGCCGGTGCGCAGGGTACGTCCTTCAACTCCGAGGATAGTTCTCCAGGCAAATCGAGGACAAACTCACTGAAAAGCACATAGCGCCAAACTTCCTCGCTGATCTTGGACCATTTTTGACTTTTTGTTTTCAGCGTCAAACCAAGTGCTGTGGCTGCAAAATCCTTAAATTCAGGGATCCACGAATCGTCAGCTTCAAGGGGATTCCTTTGTTCAGTTGTTGGGGAGAGGAAAGATACAAGAATCTCTGCGCCCGACTCAACTTTCAATATGGTTCGAAGCTTGGGCCAGTTTGCCTTTCCTTCAATTAGGTTGTTGATCGTGTCGAAGTCAGGCACCCCGGCCTCAAACAACTCATCAATTTGCCCGGCTAAGTCCGGCGCAGCCTTGTGGCAAAGTGCTTGATACTCATCCCCGTCATCCCGAGGGAACTCTCCCCCACCTATGGCAAAGATCTGATAGGGGTCTTGCTGCCGCTGCTCGTCTGTTTTTGGTTTTCTGACTGGGAGGTATACAACAAGATGCTTTTGTCTTTGCTGGTCATCCACAAGCCTTCGCCACACATCCAGGGCCTGCTCCCGTCCTTGAATAGTTGATGCAGTTCCGTCTATGACTTCGCCATCGCCACCAGCCAGACCGGGCATTATTTCCCAATAACGTTGCTCTTGATCGTAAACCACCAGTGCAATGGTTTTCTCTAGCCTTTTTCTCAAATGGTCATGGATAAATTCTTGTATACTCATCAGTCCCGCCGCTTAGTGGTAGTGTTATCTTTCATCTTCAATTTAACTTTTTGCCTTTTTCCGACGTTTCTTTGGCTTTGCAACGTCTCCTTCGTAAAGATCTTCCAGGTCATGTGCGATAGCAATTGAAAGGTCTGTCTTACATTTCCCCCTGACCCGCTCGGGCCAGATGGCGTAAGACAGATGCGCCCAGTCATACTCACCGGCCTCAAGCTTCTTCCAGCAGGCTTTAAGATCCTTTCTCCACTGATTGTGCCTAAGCAGCTCCCAGAGTGGCGCTGCCGTGATCATCACCCCGTCGTTGAGGTTAGGCTTATAAGGCAGTGCAGCTACCCGGAGCAGTTCATCCCGGAAATCTTTTAACTCCTGTTCAAAATCCGTCAGCTCCTCGACTCTTTGCCGATTTTTTGCGGTTGCTCTTTTGGCAACTTCTTCCTCCAACCTCTCGATATCTTTGGAGACGTCCTCTAATTTCCGGTTCACGTAGTCGTTAACACAAGCGTATAGCGTCTGGTCTGTTAGACGATGATAGTAGATCCACAGTGTGTATGACCCAGTCGTAGTTGAAAGAGGCCAATAGATTGGTGCCTTGCGCCGACCTTTGGAATAGCGTTTCAGGTGGTCCTGAAAGAACCCGGTCGGACGACGAAAGTAATCTCGCAATTTTGAAACACCCAGAACTTCGCAGGCCTCATGCTCAATTGCCTCCCCTCGTTCATTCCAGACCACACCCATTACCTCCTGAACCCGGTGCACGATGTCGTCACGGTATCCCCGACCTCCGTTTAAGCCTGGATCGTCCACCAGAATGCCGTTCCAGGAGACGGGCAGAGGGTAGCCGTTGTCGGGCACGGTCGGGTTCTTGACCGCGCCTTCCGCCGGGAGCGTGTTGGTGTCCGGCCGCGCACGCAGCCACTCCTCGCTGACGATGCGGCCGGATTCGGCGGGCAAGCCGTCCGGACCGACCAGCATTCCAGGCGGGCAGACCGGCAGGGGGTCAAAAGGGTCCGGCAGCTTCGGCGCAAGCGACGGGTGAAGTGCAATGCGGACATCCCAGCGCGCAAGGCAGCTACCGACTGAGTAGGAAATAAGGCTGTGCGTGAAATAGGCACCTTGATTATCAGATGAGTAATCCAGCAACATCTGTGCTTTTGGTCTATTAATGGTATCTTTCTTGACTAGTTCTTTCTCTTCCTCAGACACTCCAACAATACCGAAGATGATATCGTCTAGTTCTTCAATATCGGCATTATAGTCTTCCTGAATTCTTCGATAATTGGCATCGAACTCCTGTAGGGATAGACAATCCCCTAAAAGTTCTGCGAATGGACCTATGAAAAGAGGGTCTGTTTCCTCCAAGCGGTTAATGCTTCTCAAAACGGCATTTAGCTTAGCACCAAGACCCCCAACAGCTTTTATCTGTTCCTCACTGATTTTTGGGAATGGTATCCTTCCCACATAGCCGACGCCTTTATGTTGTCCACAATATAGATTCACCATGTATTGTACGACACGGGAATTTAAATAACTTAGCACGAACCATGTTTTGTCTGAATTTTCAAATGGGCCTCCAAACCCCTCATTGGTAAGCACGAATCTTTCTGGCAGTACCTGTACGTCCAGAAAATCGCCTCTCTTACCGAAGCACAAGCCAGGTAGCTTGTGCTTCGCAGGATTCCTAATAATGGTCGAAGAGTGATTTAATAAACCACCGCCGTATCGCTGTGTTAAGACGGCCTCTTGCATGGACACATAAAACGGAGAATACTCTGATCCATTCCACATACGATCCCAAAGAGTTTTGCTATCATATAGAGACACTTCCCAGAAAAGCCGCTTAAATACATCACTCTTAATCGTATGCCCATTGTAAAAGACACCAGCTTCCTCACTCAGCGAACCCATTTTTTCAAGACACCTAATAAAAAACTTCGGAACATCAAAGTTTATAGCTGCGAATGGCATCTTTTGAAAAATGGCAAGATTTAGGAAACGTGGTTCATGGCAACAATGTTGAAGTTCACTATCTTTGTTCTCCAGCAGAGTTAAATTTGCACCGAAAGTTACTCTGTGTTTAGCCGTGTTAGGTCGCCCAACTACTATTGTTGAGACCTCAACGTTAGCATCCAACACGCCCCAACCAAGATCCGCAACAGCATTAAGACCCCTGTCACCTAGGAGGGAATATCTCCGGAATTTCTCGTAACTATTTTTAATTAGTATCGTTCGATCAACAACCGAAGCAAGAGTCCCGCTCGGCGTAAGTCTCTCACAGACGCTCTCGACGAATGCACATAGGATATTTGCCGAAACGTTAGAGTACTGGGAACTCAAATACTTTTTCGTTGAATCGGTTAGTTCCCCAAATGGTGGATTCATTAGAACCACGTCGAACTTTTTACGACAGAGATCTACGAAGGCGAAGCCCTCAGCAGCGTCATCAGCAAAAAGGCGACGACGCAGTGCAGTACCCCCATCGGCCCGCTCGGCATACTCCTGGAGGGCTTTGAAAAGGTCTTCTTCCGCTTTTCTCCAACGTTCTTCATCGCTAACACGGTACAAGTCTCCGTGCTCACCGTAGATTTCTCGGATCGCAGACGAGGTTTCTTCTTCTATTCTGAGCAGCGAGCCCGCTTCTCCGGCCAACTCCATACGTTTGAAGATTCGCTGGATAAGCCGTCCCAATTTATCATCTACCGATTCGGCAAATTCACGACGCATATCCTCCTCGCCGGGCATAGGCTCGGCACAAACTAAGTTAGATTTAGTGATCCGCGTACGTTCGGCAAGTTTGAGCCTTTGCTCCTGCCAGGCTCTTTGGGCCTGAAGCCACAGAGCCAGTGCAGCAATTTGGAGAGACCGAGCGTCGATGTCGATTCCGTACAGATTGTGCTCTATGATTAGACGAGGAATTTCTTTCCGCAATAGCTCAAGGTCGGGATAGTCCTCGCGAAGAGTCTTGCTCGTCACCTCGGACGCTGGCGATTGCTCGTCTTCCCAAGCCTCGACATAGATTGTTCTTAAGAGATCGAAAGAATACAGTAAAAAGTGACCGCTGCCGCAGGCCGGATCGAGGATGTGGATATCCCTTGGGTCCTTTTTCGGGCAATGCTCTATAAAGACTGCTTTCTTGAGCAGTTCCTCTTGTGACAGGTCTTTTTCATAATTCTCCACAAGCGAGGGCATTTCGCCCGGATTCAAGAAAATCTCGTTCGGGTGCCTGATAAGGTATCGGCATTTATCAATCAGGGTGGTTTCGCCTTTTCTCATCTCGTACCACATCCGCCCTAAGGTGTTGTCCGTGAGAAATTCTACAACGTAACGGGGAGTGAAAAACTGGTTTCGAACAGCGAGTTCCCGGCTATTACGCGGTGCGGGTGAGGCCTCGCGCATAGCACGGCGTTCTTCGGCAGTGTTGAAATACTGGTAAATCCAACCTATGGTTTCATCTTCAGCCCAAATTTCCCTCAGATCCCTACTATTGATAATCGTGTCAAGTTCAAGCAAAGCTTCTTCACGAGGGAAGAGTAGTCCCTGCGGTGAAAACCGGTCGAATAGAATGCCCAGGTCTACTGCTATTTCGTCGAAAAGACAGAGCAAAAACACTTTGTACCTTTCATAGGTATCACCGAGAGCTGCTCCGGCAACGGTCTCGTAAACCTTAAACCCTTTGGATTGCATTCCTGCCCGGACACATTCTTCGACCAAACTGCGTTCCTCACACATGCGCAAGGCTGCAAAGCGGTTGAGGATGGTGAATGCCTGTTCACGAACTGCACGGTCTATTGCAGCAACTACAGGTTCCTTTTCGCTGGCCATCCCGCTTACTAGGTGGTCTATTCTCTCACGCAGTAACTTGGCAGTGCCTGCTTGCTCGTCATCGAGGTGATTGAGCTTTTCTATTGGTGTTATGGTGCCGTCAGGCTGGATCCCATAGATCTCTTGCAGTTGCTGGGTAAACTCATCTGTCAGCAACTGCCTCGCTTGTGCGACCATTCGGGCAAGCTTGTTTCGTGTATCGGAATCAAAAGCCATAGTCTGAGGTTCCTACTTCCATCTAAGGATAATTTCTTCGTAATCCTCTAAATCTTTCTTCAGAGTCTCAAGCTCTGTAATAATGGATTGGAGTTGGTCTTCTGCCGATATAACTTTTGGTAGGTGAGTTAAATCTTTATCTAAGACTCTTCTACCCTTTCTTTCCTGCTCTATGATCTTCTGGATCTCAAGCTCTATCCGCTTAAGCTCCATATCCAGAGTATAGTATTCGCTTATGAGTTTTTTGAAACTCGCCAGATCATCTGCCTTGCCGATTTGTAGTTTTTCCAATTCAGCTGCCAGGCGTGCTTGATCCTCTGCGCCCAACTGTTGCCATGAGGCGGAACCCTGAATCCTTGCCTTTTCCTCCCGGAGACTTTTGTCTTGTTGCTCCATGAGGACAGCGGCCTTGTCTTTGATTTTCTCCTCAATGGCGTGAATCTGGTTTTGAATCTCCGGAACATGTTTGAAGAAGTCTCCACGGCCGAGATGTTCATTTAGCTGCTCGCGCGCTACGGCCGTCTCGCTGATGAGGGAGCCTGGGATGCCTGCTTCTGGGAGCTGTGGAATTTCGCTCAGCAATCCATTTGCTTTCTTTACGACCGCACCGACACCATTGTCAAAAGCCTTTTTGACGTCGCGAACCCAGACAAGATCATCATAGAAGGGGCACTCTTCAGCGCCCAATCGATTGGTGCCGTCGGATGCATCACCCTTGAGTAGCTCAGATATGTTGTCAAGAACACTTTCAACTCTATCAACTCCCGGGAGGCCGAGATTGCGAAGCTCTGCAGCCAGGGGCGCATAATTCTGCTGGAAGTCGGGAAAATGCCTTATAACCGCCTTGCTGACCTCCTCCTCGATAGGAAGAAAGTCTTCACCTGTCAGCTCAACGAGCCTTTCATTTGCGCGAAATAAATTCTCCGGGGGAGGTCTGCCCTCACGTAGAGCGACGCCAATCTTATTGAAGTTGTTTGTGTTCCTCAGGCTGTTGATGGCAACATCACCACGAACGGTGATATCTTCGCCACTTACGCGAAGCTTCACAATACCGCCGACCAGCATCACGGCAATAAGGTAACGGGTGGTGTCCTTCGACCAGCCGTAGTCCGCGGCATAAAAATCATCTAAAATTTTGCGACCCTCTACTTGGCCGCGTTGCTCTAAGTAGTCCCGTAGTGAAACGATGGCTTTCAAACTGTCATCAATGCCAATGCCGGCGGCGCTTTTCTTGACTAGAGACAGAGGGTCGTCCTTAGAAGCGATCTTATCCAGTTTTTCTGTTTTCAGGAAACGTTCAGCAAGGCCAGAATCGGCTTGAATCGGTGCCTCTGAGTACTTTTCAAATACTTGCTGAGCGACTTCGTCAAGATATTTCTTTGTGGCCTCGTTAAGGTCTTCAGACATTTGATTTACAGGTCTTGGCTTGCCGCGAAAAATGAAGGATCCACCAGTTAGCGATTTCTTAAGAAGTCTTTCGACATCGGCGGTGAGACGGGAAGCGCGTTGCTCTTGTGAGCGCAGGTATTCTTCCACTTCTTTATCGGTAGCCTTGTTACGATGCTGTTCGTAAATAGCTCGGCAGCGGAAGACTTCCACGAGCAAATTATCGAGTTCTTTCTGCTCACGTCCGAGCAGAACGATGACTTTGCGATTGGATTTATGCTGTGAGTCGAGAATTCGATCATCCCGTTTGGCAGCATAATCTTGTTCCGGTATAAACTCGATATGTGTCTGGATTTCCTCTTTTTCACCCGCAAGGGATATGGCCATCTCACCCGCATAAACCTTAAATCCTGTACCAACAGATCTTGTTCCTTGCAATCTTGCGCTGGGCGAGGGGGTAAAAATATTACGAAGCGAGGTGTTTTGAATGTTGTGGGTATCAGCTATCTTGGGAGTGATGTTGATCCGTTCCTTCTCAAGGTCGGTGACAGCCTCGCTCATAAATCGAAGGCTGCCATCCACTTCGCTGAGTGGTATGGCAGGCTCATTGTGGAGGTCATCGACTGCCTTCTTAACTGACTCCAATAGTGACGGTGACTCAACCGTAGGGTGTAGCAACGCGGCAATGTTTTCAGGTGTTACGGGAAACCCCTCAAGGAGCTGAAGTACAACAATCGACTTTGCGACCTGCGTCTGAAGAGAGTCTTCACCAAAAATCCTTTGGACCTTGTCCACACCTTCGACTACATGCCCAAAGGAACGGGCTATGTCTTTTTGCAAAGTGTCATAAAATACGGCCGTTGTTGCGAGAGTCTTAACGGGTTCATCCGCGAGAAGCCGGGCACTTGGCCGCAACCTGCTCTGGTCTATAAGAACGTCCTGGATGACCTTGATTGCTGACCGTAGCCCAATACCACCGCTCGTTTTGGCTAACCTAGCGAGGAGGTCGAACAAAATATCCAAATGATGCGGCAAAAAAGGGTAGAATTGCGAGAATGCTTCTTTCGTCAGCTCTTCCTTGAAGTACCGTGTCTCCTTGAGTTGGGTGGCGTTTCGCAATTGCGGCCCATGTTTTTCGAATAAGCTGTGCAGAACCACTTCACCTTCTTTGGACTTCCCCAGCAGCCTTCGGTAGCAGATTTCCCGAATATCTCGCGCCTCCAAATCAACGGATACCGGAAATCGATCCTTTAGCTTAAACAGTTTGGCCGTATCAAGGGCAGCGCTTGGGTCATCTTCCGTAAGGGTTTGCTGGGCGGTCGCGATGATCCATGCACAGCCGCGGCCGATATTCTTGAGGTTTTTGGCCAGACCATCCAGGTTCAGGATTAAATCGTCGCGCTGTGCAACATATTGACCAACTTCATCCACGACGAAGATCATATTGTCTTTACCCGATCTACGACGGATAAGGTCCAGCATTTCCCTAACACGGTCATCCTCTTTCTCAGCCTCTTCCAAGCGAATTTCATTGAAAGCTTTGGAATCAAGCCACACATCAGGATAGAATTCGGAGGCCAGTCTTGAAGCATAAGATTTGACAACAAGTGGTTGGTTTTTGATCTCCTGCCACGTCTTTCCATTAGTTAGTTCGGCTATCCGTGCTTCGAATTCTGCCATTTTACCATCACGCTCTAGCATAAATTCAAGGTAGGCGATTTTCTTCTCGCGTGAATAGCCAGCCCACTGCATGACACTGTAATATACGGTGTTGGAGATCTTCTCTTGCGATGCACCAGTTAGGGCTGAAGCTGCTAGATCGAGCATGATAACTGTAGCCGGGTGCCTCTGAGCTACGGTAGCTAGGCGCGCCCGAAGTGCTTGGGACGTACACTGGTTTTGCAGCCACTTGAGGAAAGGGGTTCCGTCGATTTCGCAGTCCTCGTCTAGGGCAAACCCGAGATACTTCGTAAAGGAACTCTTGCCAGAACCGTAAAACCCAGACACCCATACGCCGACTTCGCGGCTATCACCGCCTCCCATACCCTCATCGAGCAGATCGAGCAAGCGCTCAAGATTTTGTTCGATGCTGTCAGTGACCACATATTCTTGGATTTCCTGCCGGAGGAGATCCACATCAGTTGTGTCGTAGGTAATGACCTTTTCAATCCGGCGGTCGATTGGCTTTGAGGGATCAAAAAGTTCTCTAAGCTTTTCCATATGCTCAGTTAACCTCCAATGTGAATTGATCGGTAACTGCCATCTTCCGGGTAAATGCCCAGAAACTTCAATGTTGTCCTCCCGGTGCGAATACCGGGATATAGGATTACGGTTGGCACCTTAAATTTCCCTTGTAATCTTTGCTCTAGGTAACCAATTCTCAGGTATGGATGGATTGCCTCTAGGTCTGTCACGAGAAGAAGTGCGTTCTGATTTCTCGGCAGGCTTTCAAGCTTTTCCAATAGCATCCCCTTCAATTCATCCCGCCCCACTAAGACATCACTAAGTGTCTTGTTAATTGCATCAAAATCGAAGGGATCTTCTTTCTCGCTTTGTAGCCATACGTCTCGAAGCTCGTTGTTCCTTAAGATATCGTGCACTGCATCGGCCATGGAGAATAAGTGCACATCCCAACCGTCGATTTTTAGCTTTGCGATCCAGGACTTTAAGCGGCGTTTTACATCGAGCATTTCCTCAGGGCGGAATACTAAATAGAATACAGGGTCCATTCCTGCGTGAATTAAGCTACGGCCTTGCTTGAGCTGAAATTTTAATTCATCAAAGCTCTGATCGAGCAATGGCATGAATCGCCTCCTTCATAGACTTATATTTCCAAGAGATACGCAATAAGTCGCCGGAGAATTGTGGGATGAAGTAATCTTTTGATACGCGCTGGAGCTCTCTGAGCACCTCCATTTTCTCCAGGCCGAACAGCTCCCAGTCGGGATGCTGGAGTATACCATTATCAGCGTATCCAGAGAAGTGAAGCTCATGGATGAGGCACAAGGAAGTAAAAGGCTGAATATAAACAGGTAATATTTTACGAATACCCTTTTTACCATTTTCCAGTAGGCCAAAGTCAGCTAAACATCCTCCGAGATAGCTCGCGACACGTAATATCATTTTTTCAGACCACCGATTAGACAGTTTGCCAAGAGTGTAAGCTGTCTCTAAGAAATTGAGTGTATCTTTTTTATCCAGTGAGTCAATCCCAGCGGAGTATTTTGGCCAATAGATCTCTCTAATGAAATCGTGGAGGATAAAATTTGCCCTTGCTGTGTAAATCAAAAATAGCTGATTGAGAATTGTCGGCGTTGCACCGGCTTTCAAAAGCATCTTTAAATATCTAGCTGGGCGCGAACTATCAACAAGATATCTAGGTGCAAATGCTTCGAACACCAAATCTCTCACACGTTTTGCGGTTGCCCTGCCGAGGACGCCTTCCTTTACTGCCCGATCAGCCAACTGCTTAGGCGTCATCCCCGGTTCCCAGATACTTAATAGAGCCAGCGTCTCTTCTATGATACCTTGCCCTTTAGCTAGGGCCGTTGTGTACTTTCTGTTAGTTGGCATCTCAGCTTTCTGTGAAATAGGGGAGAGCCTGCTTATCGTTCTCGAATGCATCGGCATATTGCTTCGCAATACTTTTAAGAGACATTAATTGGAGAATGTTTTTGGCAGTGCCGAGTTGAACTGGACCTTCACCAGCTCCCTCAGAGTTGTCAGACATGCTTTGGAGCTTCTCAAGGGCAGACTCTTTGGTCTTCAGGCTCGGCATCAAGATGGACGGCTCGAAATCCGCTAGTCTCTTATGAACGAGCTGTTCGATCATTTCTGGCATTCGGAAAAGATGATAAACACGTCCTTTGCCAATTCGGCTATCATGGAGGCGCCTTGCTGCCTCCGTGACAGAATTAACACCAGCAGAAAAGGCTGTGCGAGGGAAAGTGATACTAAGGAATTTCTGGCCAGTTTCACCCAGAAAGTCTGTGCCCCACCACCCGAATTGTGGCTTCTCGCCCAGAAACCCCACAATAGCTCTCAGTGTTATCAGATCCTCAACTGGCAAGAGTTTTGGAAACGTTGGTGCGGGAACCCCATGCCGCTCAGGCAGCTTATCTTTCTCTTTTGTGGGGGCACCCTTCACCCCAAGCGATCTGAATTCCACTTTCACTACCCAAACGTGTTCACAGTTTGG
>JAUVXZ010000268.1 GCA_030603345.1 Pseudomonadota bacterium | reverse complement strand
TGAATAAGGGACTTTTCTCATTAATGAGGCTTAGGCTCATTAATTTCAATCTGCCATGCATTAAAAAGGCTATTATAAAGCATAATTCTATAATCTTGGTGCCTTGGTGCCTTTGTGGCAAGATACCTGAGTAATTACGATATAATGACTGTTTCATCCCTGTTATCATGTCAAGACCTCTAGACCACCCTATCCATAAATGCGACGATCGCCCTGTCAGCATAATCCAGATCTATGCATCGAACCTGATCGAGGCGATGAGCGGTCCCAAGATGCTTGATAACATCCTGTAATAGATCGAGCTTTCTGATAAAATCATCGGTGCCAAAAAGGACCTTAAACGGTAATCCACTCATGTAGATGGTAAGCGTTCCATCTCCTTTCACATGAACCTCTGAGAGCTCTTCTGCCGATAATGGGGTACCCTCTCGGTAGAGGAGACCAAAAAAAGATGCAACCCTCTTGAGATATTCCCCATTCTTCTCATCGCCCGGGGACAGGCCAGTTATCACCGGAAAATCAAAAAAATCATCCCGTCCAACCTCTTTGAATATCTTTCCCTGGGTACCGAGAAAATACATCTTATCAAGGAGGACAATTGCCACTGGCTCTTCACGCTCTGCCGTGATCTCAAGGGTGCGAGGAAACTCTTTCTTAAGGAGAACAGATCGTACCCACGGATGTGCCTCAATATTCCGTTTGATAGTGGCAGCATCAAGAGACAGGAGACTATCTCTTTTCGTAACGCCCGACATTTTGATTAACTCCTGCCCCAAATCATCCTTAACACCAGCCACAACAATATTATCTAGCCTAAAATAGGGCGATGAAGAGAGAAATTGGTACCCGGAGACAAAGGTCAGAGAAAGACCTCCGAGAGCCAAGAAGAACAGAAGTATTTTAACGAGGCCAAAGCCAAACTGACCCAAGGTTCTCTTAGAGACAAGGAGAGGTTTTCGCCTATCTCTTTTTACCGATTGTTGATCTAGTACTGACCGTCTTTTCACTCTTTGCCCACCACCTTTATCTCAGGAATCAGTTGAATGTTAAACACTTCCTTCACCTTGACTGTTGCCAGATCCATAAGGCCAACAATATCAGAGGCAGAGGATTTTCCAGTATTTACGATGAAATTGGCATGTTTCGGTGAGATCATTGCCCCCCCGATCGCCTTTTCCTTTAGGCCAGCCGCATCGATCAGTCTGCCTGCATAACCGCCCTCTGGATTCTTAAAGATAGATCCGGCAGAGGGCATGTCCAAAGGGAACCTCTCTTTTCTCTGTTTAAGGTAAGAGGCAATCCTTTTCCTGATGACCGCAGGCTTATCAAATCTGAGGCCCAGTTTTGCATTGAGGATTATAGTTCCTGGGGGCAAATCAAGTTCCCTGTATGTGAAGGCAAGGCTCAAACGATCTCTGGTTTCCACTATCCCGCCCGCGGTCAGAACGGTTACCTCACTGATAACCTCACCGATCTCTTTGCCCCAACTGCCTGCATTCATTGCTACTGCTCCACCAAGGGTTCCGGGAATTCCTGCCATGAATTCCACTCCCGCAAGGCCCTTTTCTGTGCAATATTCCACAAGTCTGTGCAACCTTAACCCTGCTCCCGCCAGAATACTTGGCTCCTCCACAGTGCAATCCTCAACCGAGGCAAGGGATCCATTCAAGATAATCGCCACCCCATCAAACCCCCCATCCCTCACCAGGAGGTTACTCCCACTTCCCATAACCAAATAGGGAATCCCCTCATCCGCGAGAAAGGCAACCATATGCTTCAATCCCTGTAGATTCCCTGCTCGGTACATCGCCTCCACATTACCCCCGGTCCTGAATGTTGTGTATTCACGAGCAGGCACATCAAAAAGGATTGCCTCACCTCCAATCTCTCTGATCCTCTGCTTGATATGATCATCCATTTCAACCCAGCAAACCCTTACTCCTCCATCCTCTTCAGCAACTCTGTACCAACAAGGTGTATATCGCCGGCACCGAGGGTCAACACTACATCGCCTGGTCTCACCTCAGTGAGGAGAAGCGATATGACATCCTCTTTGGAGGAGCACAGAGTAACCGCTCGGTGACCATGGTCTCTTATTCCCTGATAAATCGAACTACTATCGACGCCTGGTATCGGCTCTTCACCTGCCCCATAGATAGGGGTGATGATCAAAACATCTGCGTGATTAAAAGACACAACAAATTGGTCATATGAATCCCTTGTTCTGGTATACCGATGAGGCTGAAAGACCACCACTAGTCTTCGCTCAGGCCAGCATTCCTTCGCTGTGTTGAGGGTTGCTGCTATTTCAGTGGGGTGGTGGCCGTAATCATCCAAGAAAAGTATGCCACCCTTTTCATCCCTTATTTCAAATCTCCGGTTAAGCCCTCCGAGATTCTTCAGGCCCTCGCTAATGGCGTCAAAACCAATATCCAGCTCCATCCCTACCCCTACCGCTGCCAAGGCGTTCAACACATTATGGTCTCCGGGAATAGAGGTAGTGATTTTACCCACGAGGCTATCTTTAAAGGTAACAAGAAAACTCGTGCTAAATGCCTCTTTGGAAATCTCGGAGGCCCTTATGTCAGCCTGTGGATTCAGTCCGTATGTCAGGTAACTCTTGGTAAGCTCAGGAATGATACCCTGAACCTCTTTGTCATCCAGACAGAGGATGGCTCTGCCGTAAAAGGGGAGCTTGTTGATAAAATCAACAAATGTTTTCCTGAGATTATCCATGCTCTGATAGAAATCTATGTGCTCATAATCTATATTGGTAATAACAGCAATGCTTGGGCAGAGAAGGAGAAAGGAACCGTCACTTTCATCTGCCTCGGCTACCAGAAAAGCACTATTCCCTAACCTCGCATTGGAACCACCCCATATGTTCAATCTCCCCCCGATCACCACTGTTGGGTCGAGACCACCCTGTGTCAGAATAGAGGCTATCATACTGGTGGTAGTGGTTTTCCCATGTGCCCCTGCTACGGCTATCCCGTATTTCAGTCTCATCAGTTCAGCCAGCATCTCTGCCCGAGGAATTACCGGAATGGATTGCTCCCTTGCCTCAACCAACTCCGGGTTATCCTCCTTTACTGCCGAAGAAAAAACCACAACGTCTGCCGCTCCAACATTTTCAGGCCTATGCCCAAGGAATATCCGGCCGCCAAGATCTGAGAGATGTTCTGTCACCTCGGTTCTCCTCGTATCCGAACCACTGATATGGTAGCCCAGGTTAAGGAGGAGTTCGGCTATACCGCTCATTCCAATTCCGCCAATACCGACGAGATGTATATGCTTTATCTTGCCAAAAGTTGTCATCTTCTATTCGCGAGCGTCCACTGACTTCAATTCTTATTTATGAGTTCCAGCAATCCCTCAACAATGATTTCCTTTGCCCTTGGTCTGCCGGCCTTCAAGGCACCGGATGACATTTTCTTCAACTCATCTCTGTTTTCCATATAGGTTCTCACCTTGCCAGCCAAGCTGGTACCATCAAGATCCCTTTCCAGAATCATATCCGCCCCACCACGAGCCACTAAAACCCTGGCATTTGCCTCCTGGTGTTTATGGGCTGCATACGGGTAAGGCACCAGGATCGACGGTTTTCCCAGGACGGCTAATTCGGCGATCGTGGTTGCACCTGCCCGACTGATAACCAAATCAGCTCTTGCATATGCAGTAGCCATATCATCTATAAATTCTCTCACGTCTCCATCAAACCCGTTTGCGTGATAATCATCGCGTATCTGTCGGAAATCGTTCTTACCTGTTTGATGGATGACCAAGGGAAAGAGCCCCGCTTTCTTCAATTCCTTCAGGGCAGATACAACCGCCCTATTTATGGCCCGAGCCCCCTGACTTCCACCCATAACCAAAATGGCAAATCTCTCATGAGCTTCCCCGGTAGAGGGCTTTCCGTGCACCAGTTCGTCCCGTATCGGGTTGCCACTGAGCAAGACATCTCCTCTCTTGAAATATTTCCTGCTCTCCTCAAAGGATATGAATGCCTTTTTGGCAAATCGCGCCAAGACCCTATTTGTTAAACCTGGAAACGAATTCTGCTCGTGAATGGCTGTGGGTATCCCAAGAAACCAGGCAACGAGGCACACTGGTCCAGACGAATACCCACCCACACCGACAATCACGTGTGGTTTGAAATCTCTTACTATGGCCAGCGACTGTATTGAGCTGACAAGTGTCTTAAAAAGTGCTTTTGTCAGACTTAACAAACCTTTGCCCAATATGCCCTCTACATCAATTGATCGTGCCTCAAATCCTGCCTTACAAATAATCTCGCTCTCCATCTTCTTTTTGCCAAGCACAAAAAGGATAGCTATTTCATCACACCGCGACCTGAGCCCTCTGGCAATCGCTATGCCTGGGAACAGATG
>JAUVXZ010000039.1 GCA_030603345.1 Pseudomonadota bacterium | reverse complement strand
TGGTTTGATTAGTTGAGGACGCGGTATGGCTACTATAAAGAGATTTGAAGATCTGGAGTGTTGGCAAGAGGCGAGGAAATTCGTAGGTCTCATTTATGAACTGACAAAAAATGATCAGTTTAGGAGAGACTTTGAATTAGTTAAGCAGGTTAGGGGAAGCGCGATTTCCTCAATGGCTAATATAGCGGAAGGTTTTCATAGGAATAGTACAAAAGACTTCATGAGATTCCTGGACTATTCACGGGCTTCCATTGCTGAAACCGTGAGCCATTGCTATGTTGCCTTGGATCAACATTATGTAGATAAATCGGAACTGGAAAAAGTAAGGAAGCAGGCAGATACTACATCAAAAAAGGTTAACAACTTCATCACCTACCTCAACATGACTTTGCACCCAAGAAAATCAACCAATAAAACCAATAAAACTAGTCAAACCAATAGAACCGAAAAGAAGTTCCCCATCCAAGACAAAGAAGTTAACTAGTGGAATTTTAGATCAATGATTATCGATTCTCACACCCACATCTTCCCACCTGAGGTTAGGGATAAGCGGGAGGATTTCTTTGACCGTGAACCGGCCTTCAAGCTCCTCTATGGTGTTCCAGGGTCAAGGCTCTGCGGAGCAGAGGAGCTTATCAGAAATATGGATGATGAGGGAATAGACAAATCGGTTGTATTCGGCTTTCCATGGTACACCGAGGGTTATTTCAAAAGAAATAATGACTATGTCCTGGAGGTAGTTGAAAGATATAAGGGGAGGCTCATAGGCTTTGGCACCGCTTGCCCCGTGGCTCACGGTGCCGAGAGAGAACTCGAACGGTGCCTGAAATCAGGCCTTTCAGGCATAGGGGAACTGGCACTCTATACAGAGACTTCAGGTGTGGATATTCCCAAGGCCTTTGAGCCTATAGCTGAAATGGCTCAACGGTTTGATGCGCCAATTCTCCTTCACACCAATGAATCTGTTGGCCACTCCTACCCCGGAAAGACCGGGCTCACGTTAAAACAAATCTATGATTTTTTACAATACTTTCCCGATAATAAGATCATCCTCGCCCACTGGGGTGGTGGGCTCTTCTTCTACCATCTGATGAAACGGGAGGTTAAAGGGGTATTGCAGAACACCTGGTTTGATACTGCCGCATCACCATTTCTTTATGACAAGGAAATCTATTCTATCGCCGCAAAGATAGTCGGCGCACAAAAGATACTCTTCGGGAGCGATTTCCCCCTCCTGAAACCAGGCCGTTACTTTAAAGAGATGAGAGAGGCAGGTCTCTCACATGATGCCATAAAAAAGATATGTGGGGAAAATGCTGTATCACTTCTGAGAATAGGCGTCTGAGAATAAGTATCTGAGAGCCCTTCATGCGCCGATCGAGGTCAAGACTTGTGTTTAATTTGTCTTATTGGTTGTATTTGTTTTATTGGTTAAGCTCGTCAAAGCAGAGCGCCGGCTGAGATAGGAAAATAGGTTGTTGACCTCCAGATCGCATACGAGCGTTATGGCCTTTTTTCCCTATTGTCACCATTCCAGATCCTCAAATCTTCTTATTATTGGCATGTCCCCGCGATGAAAATACAAACCAATCTAACTAGTTGAACCAATAAAACCATTTGAACTAATGCAACGAAAGGTACAGGTATGTTAATCGAGATGCAATAACGCACACCTGCCCCACGGTAAAGCAAGCATATCTACTCCTTCTCACAGAGCTCCACCAGCACACCGGATGTCTCTTTGGGATGGATAAAGGCGATCCGTGCCCCACCAGCCCCTTTCCGGGGTTCCTGGTCAATCAACCGGACCCCCTTTTCCTTGAGCTCTGCCAAGGCCTCATCAAGGTTCTCTACCCGGAATGCAATATGCTGCACCCCTTGACCTCGTGCCTCAATGAACTTTGCGACCGGGCCATCCGCCTCGGTTGACTCAAGCAATTCAAGCTCACTGTCGGTAATGGGGAAAAAACCCGTTTTTACCTTTTGTTCTTCAATAACCTCTGTCTTTTCCAATTTCAGTCCCAGGATGTCGGCAAAGAATCTCTTTCCCTCTTCAATACTCTTTACTGCAATCCCTATGTGATCGATGTGTTTTATCTTCATGCCTTCCTCCTTTTATTTGGTGTCCGTTGTTAGTGGTCCGTTGTCCGTTGCAGGCAATCTCTAGGCAGGACTACTCCTTTAGTTCATTTACAATTCTAACTATTCCGTCCCGCATAATGCGGATCAGCCGCTGCCTTCAGGACGTCGGCTGCATCCGCTTTTATGCCCCCCTTGTGTTCAGGGTCCTTTTTCTATGAGACGGCCGCTGATGAACTTGTGCAGGACACTGGATATTAGAGTTTGGTAAGGAAGACCCTCTTGAATGGCCCTCTTTTGGATGTTTGCAAGGTCTTTTTCGGGCATCCGAATGTTGATCCTTTTGTCTTTTCGGAAAGTGGCCCTAGCGTATTCGTGATACCGCTTTGCCTCTTTTTTGAAGTTGGGAATGGTCTTCCATTCTCCGCGTTCAACCGACTCAAGCAATTCGTCTTCTTCTTTATTGAGTTTCATTTTTCTTACCTCCCAAATACTTCTTTGTCATCTTCCGGCTGGGAATTATGGTCTTCAGGAAGATGCACTCTTCTGTCTCAACAAAAGGCACCAAATAGACATAATCTTCAACGTTGATGATGAGGATTCTTTGATCCGGATACTTCTCGCGATTCGGATGCTCGATTGTATCTAACAATCCACCATGCATCAAGCAGAAGACAGCCTCTTCAAACGTGATCTGTCGTTCCTCCCTGAGCTCTTCATTCTTTTCGACGTTCCAATCAAAGTATTTCACGTTTCAAAGATATCATCATGTGTGCTTATTGTCAACAGAAAGCCAAGTCGGTGTGGAGGCATAACAGGGGTATTGAAATTCAAAAGCAATCCTAGATTGAGGCCAGACAATTTGAGACTTGCCCGCCATCGTCCTTCTCGCATTCCCCACTTGCATTTTTTCTATCCCCCTGTAAAATAGGAATTTAGTAGCATAGTAGAAGAAAAAAGGAAATGCTTTGTAATTATGCAGGGACCATTTAGATATTCTTCGGTAGATGCCAAAAAGGAAAAACAGGCAAGCTACGGCGAGTTTGAGGCCACAGAGCTCTATTGCCCCAAGTGTGGAAAAGCAGTGCCGGTAATTAAGACTCTCCTCCTGATTTTACCTGAAGGTGACAAATATGAATACCGGTGCCGGTTCTGCGGCACCCCGGTGGGAGAGAAGATGGACCGGCATGGACAGTACTATTCTATTTTAAAGATGTAGGCATAAGTCAAAAAAGACTCAAACTAATTACCCTCCGACAGCCCTTGATAACTTCCTCAAGGGTTTCCTTGCTGAGTGTTCCTATTTTTTCAAGTAACCTGTTTTTGTCCACCGTAGCTATTTGGCTGACCACTACTACGCTCGCCTTGGGTAGGTTCGCAGTGCCCTTTGTCAAGCAAACATTTCCGGGGATTTCCCCCAGCTTCTGGTTGGATGTTAGCAAGGTTACAACAGTAGTCCGGATGTTGCTCCTGTTCAGAAGATCATTCTGAATGACGACTGCTGGTCTTTTCCCTGATGGTCCAGAGTCTCCTGAGGGGCCGAACGTAACCCAGTAGATATCTCCCTGTCTCGGTCTTACCATGGCAACTCCTCCACATCGGTACTGTCGGCAATGTCTTTGGCCATGAGGCGCTGCTCTTCGGCTACTTCTGGGTCGTCAAAGATTTTGTTGATACATTGAAGAAATGCCTCTTCTTTACTCTTACGTATCTCATCAGCGAGAGCTTTTGCGACCAGATGGCTCAATTTGATTTCCCTTTTTTCCGCCAACTCCTTGACCTCTTTAAAGATATCCTCTGGAAGTGTAATACTTATCTTTTCATATCCCATAACAAATCCTCCCATTGATCATTCTATAGTTGACAGATTATCATACAACAAATCATATTGTCAATATTCTTCATTGCCTTCTCACAATATTTTAATATCGGTCAAAAGTGTTTACTCAATGGTATATTGGTCAGAGAATGTGTACATAGTAACCTCTATCAGGTCATGGCCATTTTCTCAAGGTGTTCCGCTGAAATATAAGCGGAATCAGGAGATATCGCCCGCCCGCCTCGCCTGAGCGAGAGCGATGGCGGGCAGGCCTTTCAAAAACAGCCATGGCCTCCTTTAGAACGTGAACGCGTATTGACTCTGGTTCATGCCAAGACTTTTGAACGTTACCAAAAAAGTTAAAGAATACTTTTAAGGGCAGGCTTAGTGGCTACTTAAACAGTTACAAAAATTTTGGCAAAAACGATAATTTCTTTATTGACATGACCATTCAGGTGAGATACAATATCAAAATGTGAGATACAAGGAGGTGATTAATAGTGCCAATAAGCCTTAGAATAGCGCCGAAGAAGGTGGAAATTATTAAGAAAGCAGCCATGAAAACCGGAAAGACAAAGACTGGCTATATCCTTGAAGCAGTGGATGAAAAATTAGGTTTAATCAAAAATCGCGAACAAACAATCAGGGATCTTGCCGGCTGGCTTTCCCATGATGAAGCTGAAGAATTGAGGACCTCCCTTGAAATTTTTAATAAGATAGATCAGGGAGAATGGGATTGAAATTAGTATTGGATAGCAATACCTATAGTGATTATGCTGAGGGTCTACATGATGCTGTAGACATGATAGCGACTTATGGCCAGTATATCTTTATCCCCTCCATTGTTCTTGGCGAGCTAAGCTATGGATTTATGAAAGGCAGGAGGCAACAATTTAACGAAAGAAAACTCCGGCAGATTATCAATCGGCTAAAGATAGAAGTCATCGATGTGAATATGGATGTCGCCAGAAGATACGCTGCTATCTATTTATCATTGAAGAAAAGGGGGGCTAAGATACCCATTAATGATGTGTGGATCGCGGCATGTTGCATGGAAGTCGGTGGTACACTTCTGACAAGGGATAATCATTTCAAACTTGTTGATCAAATAGAGTCTATTGTGATAAAGAATTAGTGTAACTATTCAATTAACCTTGAACCGGGAACGCTTTAACCTCTGAAAGCCTACTCTTATCAGTACAGGAGAAATTGTTGAAAAATACGAAATCTAATTAAAAACCCTTGACATTTTTCCTGTGAGGTGATAAACGGCACCGGAGAGTCATTTTTTTCTTAAGCAAACCTGCAGAGAAAGGAGGTGAACACAGAGGTTTTTGTAAGTTTTTTCAAATGGTGTTTTTTTAATTTAAACTTTTTTTGGAGGAAAGAGTTATGCGAAAATTATTTATTCTATTTGCGGCAGTTGCGTTTGTGTTTGCCTTTACGGCGCCTGCCAAGGCCGATGTTGCCATAAGTGGTTATATAGCCTTCCAGACCTACATGGAGGACTTCGAGGATCCTGACCCAGCAGAACTGGATACTAGTGAGTTAGCTTGGGACAAGGACAATATATGTAGCCGGCTTACCTTTGCGTTTAAGGATGGGCCCTTTGGCGCTATTGTAGAAATAAGGCCCAACGTCGGCAGCTACGTCAGACATTGGTGGGGCACGTGGAATTTTGGCGCCGGCACCTTGGGCATCGGCCAGTTCTGGACACCTGACTTTAACCCTATAACCACCGACAAGTTTGGTTGTGGAGCGATGACCCCGTTGACCGCCGGTGGTTCTGTGCGGCAACCCATGATCCAGCTTCAGTTTGGAAACTTCAAGATAGCTGGCGCCACGCCCGCTACTGGTGTACCTACTGATCTTCCCGTGGCATATGACGACACGGAGACCTCAATACCAAAACTCATGGCTAGCTACAATCTGAATGTTGCCATGGTAGGCTTGAAGTTCTTTGGTGGCATGAATTCTGTTGATGCAAGAGATTCGACTACTGACGCAACCATAGGCGTTGACTCCTATATGCTCGGTCTCAATGCCACGCTAGGTCTTGGCGCGCTCACCATAAAAGGCCAGGTCTGGACTGCGGAGAACCCTATAGAGTACGGTACTGGTTCTGATACAGATGGTTACCTCACTGCATCGATGACTGGAACCACGATTAACGATGTAGGCTTCATGGCCTATGGAATAAACCTTGCCTATCAGGTAAACGATGCCTGGACGGTTACCGGAGGATATACCGCGGCCACTAGTGACCGGACGGACGTGGGCGTAGAAACAGAGTGGGAAAGTTCGCAGTATCACGTGAATGCAACGTGGAGGGTGGCCAAGAATGTGTACATATCTCCTGAATACATTGTACTTGACAGGGGTGATATAACGGTCGGTAATTCCACCACAGAGCAGTCCACAGACACCCGTATTGGCGTCTACTGGAGGATTAAGTTCTAAACGCAGCTCGCAGTTAACCTTAGATAAAAACCCGGGGCTTTTCGCCCTGGGTTTTTTTGTGGATATACTTCCTTCTCTAATGGGCTGATCCTTTTCAACATCTCCCCTTGGTGGGAGGGAAGATGCGCATCAGGGCTCAAGGAATTATCGGTTGATATTTGAGATTGCTTTCGCTATATTATTAAACAATTGGTAACAGTTCAGCCACTAAGGCACCAAGGCACAAAGAAGGGGTATGAATTATAAAACTCTATCAAAAAGAGAAGAATCAATAGCTGAAAACTGTCGATGCAGCAAATACCCTTCATGAAAAATGGCATTAAAACAATTATATTATAAATTAGTGTCTCCGTGTCTTTGTGGCTGAACTATTGCGACAATTGAAAAAGGGGATGTAGAAATGAAATTGAAAGAGGTAGAAGAACTATACAGAGATGAGTGGGTGTTAGCCGAGGTATTGAAAGAAGATAAGTCAGGAGAACCTATAGAACTAAAGGTAATAACCCATTCCAAAAATAGAGATGACACCTATGACGCAATGAAAAAGGTAAAAGGTAAATACTCCTACCATTTCTATACAGGGAAGATCCCAAAAGAAGGGTATGCGGTTGCATTTTATGTCAAAATTTAGATTTAACACCAAAGATCCAGTAATTATACTAACTATTTTATTGGAGGGTAAAGGTAATTCCAGGCAAAAGATAAGGATGGCTCTTGATACAGGAGCAACCTATACCATGATTCCATGGAAAACGGCTGAAGTTTTAGGGTTAGAACCAGAGCTATCCAAAGAGAGAATAGAAATAATCACTGCCAGTGGATTGGAAAAGGCTCCTTTAGTCACCTTGAAGTCTATAGTTGTTTTGGGGAAGAGGATAGAAGGGGTTGAGGCTGTTGTCCATGACCTTCCGCCAAAAAGCTATGTGGATGGGCTACTCGGAGTAAAATCGTTAGTTGAGCTTAAATTAAAAATAGATTTTAGTGAGGGTATATTGGAGGTATGAGCAAAGCATCTTGCGTATCTTCTCAATAAATTGAACCAAAAAAACGCGATTGTGTGAGACAAAGATGAATAGAAATTTCTTGCCACAAAAGGAGCAAATTCATCAACCGAGGTATTGTAATATTATCCTCGCTGTAATATTTCCTGTCATTTTATTATCCCTGATATTCTCTCTCTTTGTGCAGGCACATGCCTCTGCCAAGACCGTTGTTCTCTTACCCCTCAAAATCTATGCCGATGAGTCTAAATCGTACCTCGGAGAGGGAGTCAAGAGTATGCTCCTTTCTCGGCTTTCCGGAGGGGATATAGAGGTTATTCCTGATGACAAGGTTACTGATCTCTTAGATGAAGGGGATAAGAGGGGGATAACCGTTCAGAAAAGGGCCGAGGACCTGGCCAGGCGTCTCGAGACAGATTATGCCATCTTTGGGAGCATTACTGCCATAGGCGGCGGGTATAGTCTGGATCTATCACTTCTCCAGATAAGTCAAACCGGGTCCACCGTGAAAAGGGTTTCTAAGGCCGTGGATGAAGATCAATTCATTCCTCAGCTCTCTGATGTTGCATATCAGCTACGGGCCATGATCGAGGGAAGAGAGATCCCCGCCCCTAAAGCGGAACAGAAGGTCGCTGTTCTCCCGGAAGCACAGACCACAAAAGGGCTTTTTTCAGAGGTAGAGCAAGAAAAACCAGGGTCAGCTACTGCAAAAAAAGGGCTCTCTTTTAAGCCTACCTCGGAATACCAGGATATTAAGCCAACCGGTACCATCTCAGTAGATATGGCGGTTATGGCATTTGATATGGCAGACCTGGGTGGCGACAGGATGGCTGAATTCGTGGTTCTTGGCCGCAAGAGTCTCAGTGTCTACCAGAGGCATGGGGCATCCTTTAGCCTCAGAGACACCCTCAAGGCATCTGGTGGCGAGGAATTCCTCAAGGTCAGTGTCGGCGATGTGGATGCCAACGGGAGAGCGGAAATCTATCTGGTAGGGCTCAGTGGTCAAAGGGCACGATGTACTGTTTTGGAATGGAATGGAGGCTTTAAGAGACTCTATCGTCAGACAGGGCACCTTCAGGCACTAAAGGATCCGGCTGGAGGAAAACCCCTTTTGCTCTTCCAGGACTCCACGGTTACTAATTTCTTTCGCGGCAAGACATACCTTATGGGTTACGATAGCGGAGGCTCACTGACCAAAGGTGAGGAACTTCCCGGCATCAGGGGCGCCCAGTTTTATACCGTAGCCCACTACGACCTTGATAGCGACGGAAATCACGAATGGCTTGGTCTCGGAAAGGATTCCAGGCTTTATGTGTGGGACCAACAGGGTAAGGTGCTCTGGAAGGGGGATAAAAAGATCGGAGGCACGAACAATGCCATTAACATAGGGGAGGTGATTGGCTACGGGGAAGACCCGCCATTGGTCACCTTTAACAGCAGGCTCCTAATAGCCGATATCGGCGGAGACGGAAATAAGGAGATTGTTGCGATCAAAAACATATCCCTTCTGGGCTTTATGCCCAATCTTTGGGTCTATACCAAGTCCAACCTGATCGCCTTTCGCATAGAAGGCACGAGCCTTTCTCCAGCATGGACAACCGGAGAAATTGATTACTGTTTAGTGGATACGCACATGGAGGGATCGACCCTCTTTCTTGCCACACAAAAACCTAAAACCACGGCCTTCTCCAAAGGCTCCGGCCTTATCATGTGGTTTGAGTGAAATCTGGTTTGATCGTAACTCAGGTTCACGGTTCAAGGGTTCACGGTTCAAGGTTATAAAACAATGAATATGGCCCAGTAGGAAGATAAAAAACCAACCGTGAACCTTGAACCTAATAAGCTCTCAAGAATACATATCGCCCGGGGAATTCAAAGATGTCTACGAGCAGGCCAGACAAACACGTGCTGCCGTTCGTGGTTTTATCAATTATCTCAACGAGTATGAGGAGCGCAATGCGAACAACCCTGAACCATGAACCGTGAACCTGACAACCGAGTTACAAGTGGAGAAGGTATGGACCTGAGGGCTGAACTGGAAAAAATCCTCCACGATGTTGGGCCAGAGAACATTTGGCGGTCCGTCTACGACAACGAGAACGTACTCCTTGCCCACGGCATAGCGGAGATGAGTGACGCACGTCCCCAGGACATTTCAACGGTTGATTTTCAAGGAAAGACCGTCCTGGATCTGGGATGCAATTTCGGGTTCTACTCCTTTCTCGCCAAACGGCTAGGTGCCAAAAAGGTGGTTGGTGTCGATATCGATGACCAGGTCATAAAAGGGTGCCAGTTATTAAAAGCCATGCACGCAGTGAAAGATGTGTATTTTTACACGGCGGATCTTGTCAACCCGAATCTTCACGGCCCGTTCGATATAGGTATGCTCATTAATTACATCGGCAGGAACCAGGTTAGGAAGCCGATTACAAAGGTGCTGGACGCTGTTGAACGAGTTTCCCTAAGCACCATGATTATATCCCTGGCTTATTCTTACAACATTGACAAGCATCTCGACGGGCACGCCGAGAATCTTATAAGGCGTTATTCCCCGGTTTATATCAGAGATGGCGAATTGCATCTGATTGAATTCGTTCATGACTATTTTCGTGATAACTGGTCCATGTCGGTCATCTCGCCAGAATACGAAAAACTGAACGACAAGAGAACTCTCTTATTTACAAGGAAATAAGCCAAGGCATGAAATCCTCCTATAACATTCTAATGTATTCCCACGATACCTATGGTCTCGGACACATACGCAGGGCCATGGCAATCGCTTCCAATTTGCGGGACCCTCACATCAACATCCTCATCCTCACGGGTTCCCCCATCGCCGGCCGGTTTGCCTTCCCTGATCAGATCGATTTTGTCCGCATCCCTGGAATGATCAAGAGTACCAACGAACAGTATCTCCCTCTTTCCATCAAGATCGATCCCGAGCAGGCTCTCAATATCCGGAAGAATATCATCACAGCCACCGCAAAAACCTTCCGGCCCCACCTTTTCATTGTGGACAAGGAACCGCTTGGACTGAAAAAAGAGATATTGCCCACGCTCCAGTGGTTCCGGCGATCCCTTCCCAGTACACGAACTATCGTAGGGCTGCGGGACATTATGGATGAGTCATCCGTCATACAGAGCGACTGGAAAAAAAAAGGGGTTTATAAGGTTATGGATGAGCTCTACGATGAGATATGGGTTTACGGGATCCAGGAATTTTATGATCCGATCCGGGAATATTCCATTCCAGAATCTGTCAGCCGAAAAATGATCTTCACCGGTTATATTCCCCGAAAGGTTCCAGACAAAAAGAGATTGCACAAAATTAAGAAAAAACATGCTCCAAAAAACGGAGAAAAACTAGTGGTGGTAACTGCAGGTGGAGGAGGAGACGGGTATGGCATGATGCATAGCTTTCTTTCTATGCTTGAATCCGAAACCCGCCCACCTCCCTTCAAGAGCATTTTGATCACCGGACCGTTCATGCCAAAGAAACAGAGAGATGAGATCTTCGAGCGGGCCAAAAGGCTGGGTATCCGAACCTGGCAGTTCTATCGACGGATGGAGGAAATGCTGGCAGCGGCAGATCTCGTTGTGAGCATGGGAGGATACAACACGGTGTGTGAAGTCCTTAGCCATGGCACGGTCTCTCTGATTATCCCCCGAGAAACACCTCGCAAGGAACAACTCATCCGAGCACAGGTACTTCACAACCAGAACATGGTTGATTATATCCCATGGAATTCCTGTTCGTCTCAGATCTTGCGCAAGAAGGTCCTTGACCTCCTGGAACACCCTGAACCTTATCAGGAAGCCATATCCCGGTTCCGGCTAACTGGTCTCGATATCATGCGCCAGCGGCTCGAGGCATTCAGAAACAAAGAACTATGAACGCACCTGAGAGACCTATTTTGGGGATGATTCTGAAAGGGTACCCACGCATCTCCGAAACCTTCATTTCCAACGAGATACTCCTTTTAGAAAAACTCGGTTTTTCCATCCACCTTTTTTCTATGCGCCATCCCCGGGAAACCTTCTGTCATGAAAACGTCAAACAGATCAGGGCAGCTGTGAGCTACCTGCCGGAGAGCATCTTGGCCCACCTCCCGTCGCTCCTGTATCACAATCTCTTGCTTGCAGGAAAAAGGCCTGGCGTCTATGCTATGGCACTGAAGACAGCGCTGAGGCGCTTTTTGCGTACACTAAAATCTGCTACCATAAAGCATTTACTTCAGGCAGGGTATCTCGTGCACCACCTCCTCCCGGAGAGCGGGGTAGCACATGTGCACGCCCATTTTGCGCATTCTCCCACTTCCGTGGCCATGTTCGCCAGTCAGTTGAGCGGTCTTCCTTTCAGTTTCACCGCCCACGCCAAGGATATCTACACTTCGGACCCGAGGCAGCTTCGGGAAAAGATTGCACTCGCCCGCTTTGTAGTAACGTGCACCGAGTACAATAGGCGTCATTTGATGCGGCTCTGCCGTAGCAAGGTCACTCCGATCCACTGCATTTATCACGGTATTGATATAGACCTTTTCTCTTCTAAGAAAAGGGACAGAAATCCTTCTAAGCCCTACCAGGTCTTTACGGTAGCCCGCATGACGGCAAAAAAAGGTTTACCTACCGTATACAGGGCCCTCCGGCACCTTTGCGACCAGGGGCTTTCAATACAGCACACGCTCATAGGTGACGGGGATGATCGTGAGCAGATCTTGTCTCTTATAAAAGAGCTGCGGTTAAATCGTGTGGCCAGGTGGCTCGGAACTCAGCCACACCACGTGGTTTTGGAGCATTACCGACAGGCCGACCTCTTTGTGTTGGGATGTGAGGTAGCGCCTAATGGAGACAGAGATGGGATCCCGAACGTCCTTTTAGAAAGTATGGCCATGGGGGTCCCGGTGGTAGCAACACGTGTTTCGGCCATTCCCGAGCTCGTGGAGGATGAAAAGACCGGCCTTCTGGTCCCTCCTCACCACCCGGAAAAAATGGCCCAGGCCATGCTCCGGCTCCTCACAGAAAAGGATTTGCGAGTACAGGTCATTTCTGATGCAAGGGAGCGTGTGATTCGAGAATTTGACAACAAGGCCCTCATACATGATCTTGCTGCACTTTACAGAAAAGCAGGAATTTGAGCTCTAGTTTTAGGGGCGATTGATGCTAGGTGATCATCCCGTGACACGATTTGCTCTTTTGCGCCACGCAATAACCGAGTGGAATCAAGACAAGCGGATACAGGGGCAAAACAACAGCCCTCTTACGCCTGAAGGGGAGCATCAGGCCAAAGAATGGGGACGACTCTTGAAACCACAGCGGTGGGATCGGATTATTACAAGCGACGCAGACCGCACGCTGGAAACCGCTTCCCTTGTCAATATTTCATTAAAGGTTCCGGTGATCCACGATTCCCGGCTTCGGGAGCAGGCCTGGGGACGATGGACAGGTAAGACAGTGGCACAGCTCAGAAAGGAGAACTCCCGGCTTCTGACTGAACAGGAGAACGCGGGCTGGAAATTCTGCCCTCCAGGAGGAGAAGACCGCAACATGGTTTGGGAAAGGAGCCAAAAGGCTCTGAAGGCGGCAACCGAAAAATGGCCTGGCGAAACGCTTCTGGTGATCACCCATCAAGGGGTGATCGCATGCCTGATTAATCGTCTTTGCGGTCGACAATTTCTTCCCACCGAGCCTCCGCTAATACGACCATATCATCTCCACTGGATAACCCACGACAACAGGGGCTTCCGGGTAGAAGGAATAAATGCCCAGATACTTCCTTAAACCGTTGCTGTTGAGTTTAGTAACTTGGTTTAGTTATAGTCAACTACCACCCCTAAAAGGGATGGCTTGAATGGTGACCCTAAAAGGGTCCAAATATATAAATAAAATGAATTCTAATGACAAAGATCAAAGCCCAAATTTCAAGTGAATGTCAAATGACAAATGCTAAAAAATATATCTCCACCCATTAATTCAAACGCAGCCTACACTGGTGAAGATGCACAATGGGAAAAAGATAAATAAGTGATCGTTTTGGAAAACCTTTTTGACATTTGGATTTTGTCATTTGAACTTCACTCCATAGGGCATCACAAATCACTATCTAACACGCATAGCAGAGCTGGGACCACCCCGCTACTGCGGGGTGGTTTAAGGGATTGATTAAGGCCATGGATATATACCCGCTTTCTTATCCTGGAGAAAATTTGTTATGATGCATGCAAGAACGGTGATCATAAGGAGGAGTCATGGGAAACAGCCATGATGAAGGCATAACACGGCGAGGGATGACTCGGAGGCAGTTTTTGTGGGTCACAGCCCTATCCGGAACAGGACTCATACTGGGGTGTGCAACGGACCCGGTAACCGGCAGATCGCAATTAATGCTGGTTTCAGAAGATTTCGAAATCCAGATCGATAAACAGAATTCGCCTCACCAATTCTCAGCGGACTATGGTCCCCTGCAGGATAGAGCACTCAATACCTATCTGGACCAAACAGGCAAAAAGATTGCTTCAAAATCGCACCGTCCGCATATGCCGTATTCGTTTCGAGGAGTGAATGCCACCTACATTAATGCGTACACGTTTCCGGGAGGCACTGTTGCCGCCACCAGAGGTATTCTTCTTAATCTCAGGAATGAGGCAGAGCTCGCAGGACTTCTGGGTCACGAGCTTGGCCATGTAAACGCCCGTCACACTTCTGAACAGATGTCCAAAAGCATGGTAAGTACAGCCGTAATCGGCGGGCTCGCTGCCTATGCAGGTACAAAAGGCGCGATCTACGGTGAGATGGCCTCAAAGCTGGGAATGATAGGAGCCGGTGCCCTGCTTGCTCACTACAGCAGAGACAACGAACGTGAGGCTGATGCACTGGGAATGGAGTATATGGTAGGGGCCGGGTATAACCCGAACGGGCTTGTGGGAGTCATGGATATGCTCAGAGGTATGTCAAAGCATAAACCCAGTGCTATCGAATTGATGTTTGCCACACACCCTATGAGCGATGAGCGCTATCGTACCGCAATCCAGAAATCCCAAACAAGATATCAATCTGCGCAAAACCTTCCGATGCATAGAGACCGCTATATGGACCATACGGCAACACTTCGTGCACTTAAATCGGCTATCAATGAGATGCAAAATGGAGAAACTGCCCTGGCAAAGCAGAACTATAGCGATGCTGAGGTCCATTTTCGAAAGGCCTTGAAAAAGGCTCCTGAGGATTATGCGGGACTTCTGATGATGTCGAAATGCCAGCTGATCCAGAAAAAATATGCCGAGGCACAGCGGTATGCACATACAGCTACCGCGGTGTATCCGCAAGAAGCACAGGCCTATCATCTCATCGGAATTGCCAAAATAAACACAAGTGATTTTGACGCTGCCTATGAAGCATTCACCACCTATGAAAAGCTGCTGCCCGGAAATCCCAATACCATATTTTTTAAGGGGCTGTCCCTGGAGGGGATGAAAAAAATCAAGGATGCTGCTTCTGAATACCACCAGTATCTTCAAATCGTACAGGAGGGCAAGCAGGCACAATATGCCTATCGACGCCTGGTGGAGTGGGGATACATTAAGCCAAAGTCATAATCGATTCATTGACTCTTTGGAAGTATTTATTGTGGTATCCTTAAACCCTCTTGTGGAAAGTAAGTTCCCATCATTTGCCTGAGCTCATGGAGTTTTGTTAATGGGTATGTCACAAACAGATCTATCAGAGTATAAACGAAAATATGATATCTTTCGCCATCATGCCTGGGCCGGTACTGCTTTTCTGTCGGTATTGCTGGCTGTGCAGGGGCGCCGAGCAGGACTGTCTAGAATAGAGGAATCACATCATGTATCTGAACAACTAGAAAGAGAAAAGACACAAGCCCAGGTTGAAAAGGAGCGGATTAAGTTGGAGAAAAAAAAGGCCAAAACCAAAGCGAAACAGAAGAAAAAAGGGTAGAAAGCTACGGGGAAAACCTCTAAACAGGATGGGAGAATGTCCTGAAGCATTGGTAATAAACGCTAGTCCAGAGTCTACGTGGCAATTACCGCGAAAGGGGATGAGAATCTGGATCTGCCTAAAAAACAGGGGGGTTACGTTATGACAATACCGACGACGCTGAACGTAAGAGAGGTTATGACCGAAGACCTTACATCAGTCGAAACCACAGATAAGGTCATTGCTGCTATTGAAGTAATGACCAAGAATGATGTAGGATCTGTGGTTGTCACTCAGGACGGAAAACCAGTGGGTATATTTACTGAACGGGATATTTTAAAGAAAGTCTGCCCCCGGCAATTGTGTACAAAGTCAGTAACTGCTGGAGAGATAATGAGCAAACCCCTCATTCACATTGAGGCAGATGCGGGACTGGGCCAGGCATCCTCACTCATGTCACTCAAGGACGTCAGAAGGCTCTTGGTCATGGATAAGGGGAAGGTAGCAGGCATAGTCACCCAAAAGGACGTTATGAAGGGAACGCTCGAGACCTTTATGTCTCTGGCCTCAATGTAGAATCCACCCCCAGGGATGAAGCTTTGATATACTCCCAGATAGGGCTCATGGTGTCTGCCATTTCAGATTTTTTGGGCGTAATGAAATGAGGTGCCGTTGTTTCAGAGATGAGAGCAAATGGCTGAAAAACCTCTTGCCGCAATAAGAAAATTCAAGAAAGAAGATATCAAGAAGATACTTGAAATTGAACAACAGGCATTTCCCAAGACGCCCTATTCAAAAGGAACCTTTCTCAACTATGCAAAAGGTCTCCCCGATAGTTTTCTTGTTTTAGAAACAGGCACTGATATTGCCGGATACATTATCTTTGATATGGGCGGTCATATCCATTCCACTGCAGTCAAACCTGCATACAGAAGGAAGGGTTTTGGAACGATGCTGTTCATGCATGCTGTTTCGTGTGTTCAAAAAAGACTGTGGCTCGAAGTGAGATCAAAGAACGATAGTGCCATAGGGTTTTACCACAGCGTGGGTATGAAGATAGTTGGAAGAATTCCCAACTACTATAGCAACGACGATGCGCTTATTATGATCCTGGATGACAAGAGGTAGAGGTAAAAAAAGACACCCATACCCTGTAGTCTGATGTTACCCTGTGCAGCACCTTCGCCATTGACGCTCAGGGGAGTTTCCTCTATACTAATCTAACCTGTAGGAAGATTATGGGCTCGCACGAGTCTTCAACCCAGAAGAAAGGAGGAACTATGATAAAGGGAAAAGTCCTCATTTTCCTGATGATCTCCAGCCTCATTGCAGTTCTTTCAGGATGTGCCGGGAGCAGGACATATCTCATCGATGTGAAATATGTCCCAGCGAAGAAGGCACCTCCTGCATCCGAACTCCAGAAGGCCAAGGTCGTGGGCATTTGCCCCTTCGAGGATGCCAGAAAGGAACAACCTAAAGATACCATCGGCATCAGACACCGAACCGGTAAAGAAGTCGATTTCCTGAAGGTAGCAGGCATCAGCGTCTCCCAGTCCATTACTCGGGCTGTGAAGGACTACTTTACCGGAAGGGGTTTTGAGGTCACTGATTGCAAGGGCTGGGATAAAAGCCCCGAGGGACTCGCCCACTTACCCCAAGATCTCTCTATTGTTGTGGGAGGTACAATCGAATCCTTTACGGTTGATGCTCGATCCGGTGTTGTGACCACAGAGATACATTACCGTGTGAAGATGGCCGTTTCGATTGGTCAAATAAAGGAAGGAAAGGTTGTGATTCGGACCGTCGATAGCGCACCCCAGACCAAGAAGATAAGCTTTGATCCAGGCAAAGTCGGGGCTACCTTGAACCAAACCCTGACCGAGGTGATCGAGAGTCTTTTCAAATGAGCCATCTGCCTTTCGGGCATGGCAGCACAGATGAGAATCGGGGCTTCCTTCTCGAAGATTTCTGGAAACATCGTTACAGTGAATAGGAGGAGAACCCTGTTTCACCAGTCACGGGCACCAGGCAATGAAATATGAAACCAACCTGCCCATTTAGAGCATCGAGAGGAAACGTGCTGTCTTCTAGCGGGCTGTTGCCCAAACGGAAATCCCTTTGAGCGGTCATTAAAACGTTTTTTGCCAACAAATCTTGGCGAAGTGGAAGATAAGCGATGTCAACTGTTTGAGCCCTAAAGGCGAGTTTTGACATCGCCTGGAGCGAGCCTTAGATTTATCAAAAAGCGTTTTAGACCAAGTGAAAAGGGATTTCGGCAACAGCCTGCTAAAAAGCGACCATCGAAAACCGGGAAAGGAGAACAACAATGGAAGAAAAGGCACCGTCTCGGGAGGAGGCATTAGCACTTCTAAAGGAGCATAACAAAAACGATAGCTTGCTCAAACACGCCTATACCGTTGAAGGAGTAATGCGCTATGTCGCGAGAAAGCGTGGTGAAGATGAGGACAAGTGGGGGATTATCGGTCTTATTCATGATCTCGATTATGAAGAATTCCCCGATCAGCACTGCACCAAGACACGGGAAATCCTTGAGGAACATAACTGGCCAGAGGAATACATTCGTGCCGCAGTCTCTCATGGCTGGGGAATATGCTCAGATGTGGAGCCAAAGAGCACCTTGGAAAAGACCCTCTATGGCATTGATGAATTAACAGGGCTTGTTGCGGCCAATGCCCTCATTCGGCCTTCGAAAAGCGTGATGGACATGACAGTAAAATCGGTAAAAAAGAAATGGAAATCACCTTCCTTTGCTGCTGGTGTGGATCGATCAATCATCCA
>JAUVXZ010000095.1 GCA_030603345.1 Pseudomonadota bacterium | reverse complement strand
GGCTAAAACAGTGCTTTGTTATGTCTACATCATCAAAAGTGAATCAACCGGTAGATTCTACTGCGGCCAAAGCTCTGACCCCGAACGCCGCCTCAGACAGCATAATGATCCTGAATATTTCCTTTCGAAAACAACCAAACGCTTCAAAGGTCCATGGAAACTTGTTTTGACCAAAGAATGTTCAAACCGCGGTGATGCAATTAACCTGGAAAAATCTATTAAGAAGCGAGGTATCGGCAGATTTCTCAAGGAAGCTCAGTTGGTAGAGTCCCGCTAAAAGCGGGATTAACCACTTGGTCGGCGGTTCGAGTCCGTCCCGGGGAGCCATTTCGACATCCAATAAAAGCTAACGATCATTATACAGCTTCTTGCTAAAACACATCTTCCTATTGTCGTTAATCACAGATACAAAACCCTTGCTTGCATGAAGATCAAAGGCCGCGTATAATTCCACAAGGCACCTCCCTGGTTTAGATTGATCTCTTTCCTTAGGCATGCCAGAAAGGGCCTTTTGTGGTATGCTTATGAGGTGCCGCTATTCCTACTGGCAAAGGCGAATGGTTTCAGATGATGGAATACAGTTCGTTTAACAAGGTGATTGACAGGGGGGGGGCGGGGGGAGGCTGCACAAGCGAAGAAAAAGGCTGGAAGGCTGTTAAAGAACAGATTAAGGGAGACGAAAAAGCCAAAAAGCGCTTTGTCGAAGAGCTCAAGAAGCAGGTAAAAGCATAGACCATATTTCCGGCTTCAGTCAGACGTTTCTTACATGAAGAGGATAAGGAATGTATTGTAAATCTAAGCACTGAACAGGGTTTAACGTCTCTGGAGTACTTGACAATGTAGCTTCTTGATGTATTTTTTCCCTTAAGTGGCATTATATCAAAATCAATTTAAAAAAGGAGGTTCAATGTCATGAGGATACTATCAATGGACATGAGTAAGCGATTTTACACTACAGCAGTGTCGGCTGTATGCTTGACACTCATTCTTGGTTGCATCTTAGCCAAACACTCTTACGCCGCCACGGCCAAAGAGATCGACGTCAGTGTAGATGTTGCCTTGGAGCGCTTCCAGAAAGAAGTGTCAGGCGCCAACGACTTCCTTCAGAGCGCAAAAGGCGTGCTTGTCTTCCCGAGTGTCTACAAGGCAGGCTTCGTTGTTGGTGGCGAGTACGGGGAGGGAGCGCTGAGAATCGATGGGAAGACCGTTGATTATTACAGTACTGTAGCCGGCTCTTGGGGTCTGCAGCTTGGGGCCCAGAAGAAGACCGTAATCCTTGTGTTCATGCAAAACGAGGCTCTTAAGAAGTTCCGCAACAGTCAGGGCTGGAAAGCGGGTGTCGACGGATCAGTGGCCCTTATAACCGTTGGGGTAGGGGGCTCAATCGATACGACCAAAATAAAGGATCCCATTGTCGGGTTCGTTTTTGGCCAGAAAGGGCTAATGTACAACCTGACACTTGAAGGATCGAAGTACACCAAACTTGAGAAGTAAAAGGTAAGGGGTACTCGCCGAGGGTGTGACTCGGGGTGCGGTCCACTAACGATTGAACCAAATAAACTTGGCAAAGTAAACGAACCCAATATTGGCTGATAAGGGGTAACCAAGGTGAAAAAGTCTTCAATGCAGGGTATTCAGGGAATAATGAGCAAGATAATCAATTTTATTAGAACCGATATTTGGCGGATGCGTCTTGGAGATCTACCCTTTGGGAAATCATTCCTCATTAGACAGCTTAGAGTTATTATTCTCACCATACGCGGATTTGATGAAGACAGGTGTTTTTCGCGGGCATCCTCACTGACTTTTTATACGCTGCTTTCTATAGTACCGGTGGTGGCGACGTTGTTCGGTGTTGCAAAGGGCTTTGGTTTTGAAAAACTGATTGAGAGGGAACTCTTTGAAAGGTTCCCTGGGCAGGAAGAGGTGCTGGCTCAGGTAATCGGGTTTGCCCAATCCCTCCTTGAAGCCACCAAGGGTGGCGTTATCGCCGGTATCGGCCTGATTATACTCTTTTGGGCGGTGATAAAATTACTCAGTCATATCGAAGCCTCATTCAATGAAATCTGGGAAATAAAGGAGCATCGAACCTGGGGCAGAAAATTCAGTGATTATCTTGCTGTGATGTTGCTCAGCCCATTGCTTGTGCTGGTGTCCAGTAGTGTAACTGTATTTATTACAACCCAGGTTACCCAGATAACGAACAATGTGAAAGTGCTGGGCATGATTAGCCCGCTTATTTTCTCCAGCCTGAAACTAACACCTTACGTTCTAATCTGGATCCTTTTTACGGTGATTTATGTTTTGATGCCCAATACCAAGGTTAATTTAAAGGCCGGTATTTTTGCCGGTATTTTTGCCGGGACAATTTTCCAGATTGTCCAGTGGGTCTATATCAGCTTTCAAATAGGGGCCGCGAAGTATAATGCAATCTATGGAAGTTTCGCTGCTCTGCCGTTGTTTTTAATGTGGGTGCAGATCAGTTGGTGGGTTGTCTTTTTTGGCGCCGAACTATCCTTTGCCAGCCAGAATGTCGAGACCTACGAATATGAACCCGACAGCCTTAAGATAAGCCCGGCCTTTAAGAAATTGCTCACCTTGCAAATTGCTCACTTATTGATTCAGGGTTTTTCAAAGGGAGAAAAGCCTCCAACGGATTTCGAGATTTCCCGTCGGCTTAGGATGCCGATCCGACTCGTCCACAATATTCTATTTGAACTCGTTGAAAGCGGTCTGGTTAATGAAACTAAGACGAAAGAAGATAAAATATTCGGTTATCAGCCGGCCCGCGATATCGATGCGCTCACTATAAATTACATTTTGGAAACTCTGGAGCAAAACGGTACAAACGATATTCCTGTCACTCAAACCGAGGAGTTAACTGTATTGTCAGAGGCGCTGCAAGAATTCAGCAAGGCCATAGAGGCCTCTCCGGCAAACAGACCTTTAAAGGATGTATAGAGGGGGTTGCTAGGTCCAGTTTTCCAGTTTCAGCCCTTTTATCCTTTTGAACTCTTTGACATTATTGGTAACAAGGGTAAAGTTGTGAGTAAGGCTTATTGATGCAATGAGTAGATCCATTGGGCCGACAGGAGCACCAGATTTTTCAAGAGAGGCTCTGATCCTTGCGTATATCTTACAGCTCACTTCATTGTGGAAGATATTTCTTGGCTCAATTCTCTGACGTATGATGTGATGCAAGGCTCCGGGGGCCCGCCCTCCAGCCAAGCGGAGTGAGGCGGACGGGCGAGGCCAGGCGACTATTTAATCTATGACACATACACAAAAAAGAAAAGCATAATTTCATGAACGTGCCCCTCTCCACACTCATTACTACTGACAGCTTCAAATAGTCTGCAATATCGGGAGGGGCATGAGGTCTTTTCTTCTGTTCCGAGGCTCCCAGCCTGGTCTTTTCTACGACTTATCAACAGGGGATACTTGCCCCCTCCGCATTCCCTTCGACAGGTCGTTCGACCTAGAGGCTCTCGACAGGCTCAGGGCTGCGGCTTCCCCCACTGATAAGTCGTGAAAAGGACAGCGGCCTCCCACCAGTCACAACAGAAAAGACCTCATGACCATCCTAGGCCCTTCTCGGTTGTGTCCAATGCAAACAATAAAATGCTCTGGTTAGTAAGTCGGTGAGATGGTGCAGATATCAGTAAGTTGCGAGCCAAGCACTAAAGACCGGGTCAATAATGCGCCAGACATCATCTTGTTTTTCTATCAGGCCCAATTCCTCTAGCATTTTTCGGGCATACTGGATACCGCCTACGGAGAGTTTATGGCGTGCCATGTATTCGGTTGACAGGATCTTTGAACCTGGGTCTACTGCCAGGGCGCGTAATAGCGCAATTTGAGGACCGGTTAATCCCTGAACAATTCCTTCATAGCCATATCTTTCCGAGGCCAAGAGTTTATGAAAACCATCCTCAACATCCCCTTCAGTTACGGTTTCGGCAGATACTTCATACACATTGTATGACAGTAGCTGGGCGTAGTAAGGATATTGAAACACCTTGTGAGAAATCTTTTGGGCAACACTTGTTGGACATTTTTTCGCCCCTCTTTTGAACTGTAGGGCCAGAAAGGAGGCCAGTTGCTTATGAGGTAAGGGACTAAGAGGGTACATAATTGCGCTTTGATAAAAAGGTCTAGTCCTTTGATTGAATATATCCAGGAGTATCCTGCGGCGACTGCCTATAAAAAAGTAGGATGCTTGATGTTCCTGAATATGTTTCCTGAGCAGTCCTTCGACTGGGGACTTTTTGAGCTCAGTAATCTCCTGGAACTCGTCAAAAGCGACATGAGTACCTGCAGATTGGCGGCGAATAAACTCGCCAAGTTCTTCCAGCACCTTGTCAAGTAGATCCTTGCCGGACAAGTTGGGCGAAACGGGCTCCACTGTTATACTGATCCCGCCGTTTGCAGACGGTTTGAACACGGGACGAAATGTTCTGAATGTCTTAAGATATCTTGCCCCCTTCTCTAAGAGTGATTCTCGTTGATGCAGGACAGAGTAAACACCCTTTGCGATCCGTTCGGCAACATCATTCACCGATGTTACCATGAAAAAATCCGCATACACGGTGAAAAAACCCGCCCGTTCAAGGCTAGTTTGAAGCCTTTTCACCAGTGAAGTTTTTCCATATCTCCGAGGGGAAAAAAGAACCACATTCTGCTTATTCTGGGCATGAGCAGAAAGCTCTCGGAGTTCACTGGTGCGGTTGCAGAAAGGAGCGCCTGGAGGAATAACTCGTAACGTGAATGGATTCGGCATATGCATTCCTTTCATAAAAATGAATTATTGAAAATAAATAATTCATTTTTATGAAAATGTCAAGGGATTTAAAGAAAGAGACGTTAGCTCCCCCTTACCAGCATGGTGTTTGGAGCCAAGTGTGTAGGCACCAGAGTTTGGAGCTAAATTTTCGGTTGCAATTTCATGATTTTCATGATTTTACTCTTTGGGAGCAACGCCCGTTTCTTTGCCTTTGGGAAGGAGAGGCTCTATCACCTCAAACGGAAGCTCGACCGTCCTTTTCATCATCCCTAATAGTCCAGCTCCAACTGCTGAAGGAGGAAGGGGGGTGAACTTTGGATCCGTCAAATCACCTTGTACTTTGACGGCCACAGAAATAAGGGTCCCCCCGGTGATTCGACTTATGAGAGGAATTTTCTTTATGAAGCTATCTAAGGTTTTGATGGGAGACACCAGAACCGTAAGGTCTACCTTTTTATCGTGTAAATCAAAATTACCCTGCACAGCTATACCCATTGACAGGCCATCTATGATCCCTTCGTTGAGTATGATTTTGCCATTTTGAATGTCGATCTTAGCCGTTATGGATCTATAGCCAAATCCTTCCTTTGTCATTTCAGAGAGCTCCCCCTTGATTATTCCTAAAACATTGAGATAGGCGAAAAGCCTTTGCATTGGTACATGTTGGTAAACTCGGCCATCACCTATGACAAGCTCTAAGTTTCCTTCAATGGAGTTGACCAACTCTTCACCTTTTCCCTGCGCTCTGATTTCGCCTTTCAGGCCAAAATTGCCTGTCACGCGAACTTCTTCTTCCTTCAGGCAGTTGAGGGTGGAATCTAATTCCTGATCTTTGGCAACCGGTTGGAAGTCCAGGGACAGACCCTGGGGGGTTACTTTCACAACCCCCGGTGTGGAGATCCCGCACAAACTGGCCTCCGAGACTGCAGCCTCAATTTCATGAGGATTAAATTTTAGGTTTACCTGAAGCGGGCGCACGGTGAACCTATCATACTTGAGGTCATTCACCTTGACTTTCAAGAGTCCGCGTACCGGCAGGTCGTATAAGTCTTTTCTTTGTACATCGGCCGGTTTCTTACCTGCTCCGGCCGGCTCCTTGTCCGATTTGGCCATAAGAGCTTGCACTTTCTGCGCGTCTAAGCTATCAGCGGCAAGGTCCATATCGAGATTGAACCCCTCTTCTGAAACTTCCACACTCCCCTTAAGGGAGAAGCGCTCTTCCCCCCACGCAAAAATAGCCGATTCCAGTGTGATCTTATTTCCCTTGGCATCCAGTGAAACTTTGTCGATTTCCAAAGGCGGCTGAGTCTGCCACAAGAACAGGGTAAGATGTTCTGCTTCCAGTCTTCCTTCGGCCGTAGATCTCATCGGCTGATCCGTCAGAATGTGTGCCCGAAAATCTCCCCGTACCCAGCCGTCGCGAAATCTGTATACGGGAAAGATTTTCTCCAGTGTTTTCTCGTTCAATTTACCGGAAAAGGTGAGGCCCAAAACCCGATTTTTAAGGTTAAGCGTTAGGGAAGCATCGGATTTTTCATCACGGATCACCAGATTTTTAATCCTTAACTCCTCTGGACTTTGAAGAATATCTAATGAGATATTCGGACCTCCTTGCAGAGCCAGACTTGCCTTGAAAGATATTTTGGTACCCTTTTCGCCGACGAGGCGAGCTTCTGAAACAGACAGGGGAGCCCGTAATGTCAGTTGGGGTGGCAGGTGGATAAGCTTTGAGACCCATCGAAATGACTCCGGCCCCATATCCCCATGAAGACTTACAGCAAAGGTATTAAGGCCCTTAAAGTAATCATTAAAGGTACCCGAGATATTCATCGAGGCATCCAACATGGATATCTGAGCGTACTTTAGCGTACCCCTCTGATTGGCAGCATCCCCAATTACATGAAAGCCTGCCTTTTTCACCTTGATCGGGCTTGGTAATACGGCAGTATTCACCACAACATCCTTTATTTCACCTGTCGATTCGAAATCGAAGGTTCCGGGCTCTGCCAACGCGCCCTTGTAACGGACTGAAGATAGCGTAAGGGTACCTTTCAGGGCTCTTAAATCTTCAGGTTTTACAGGAGACCTTTCAAGCGACATAAGCCAAGAATGGATCTCATCCAAAAAGACATCGGCCTTTCCGGATTTAACATCCAAGTAAAGTGCTTTTCCCAAGTCCAAACCGGCAGAAAGCTGAGAAAAGGAGGACTTTCCTAGTTTGATACCCATGTTCTCTACGCTGATTTTCTTTTCATCGTAGGAGAAACGCCCCCCGCTCATTTCCAGTGGATATGGAATTTTCTGGTATTTGGCGGACAGATTGAATTCCGAGATATCCAGACGCACTTTGACCAATTCTGTGCTTTCATCCAGAACCAATTTCCCCGTCGCGCTCCCCTTAAGGTCTTCTACGAGGCTGATCTCTTCCACAAAGGATTTATCGTCAACTAAACGCTTCATAATTGGAGGCAGGTCTGTCAGATCAGCCTGTACCAGAATGTCCAGATGAAATGGAGTATCTTTTCCCTCCAGACCCAGTTTCAATTTCCCGTTACGTGCCCAAGAGTTCCCCAGGCGTGCTTCAAGGTTTTCCCCTTCCAGTATGCCTTGAGAAATGGTCGCTTCACCTTTCACATCCTCAAGATCCAAATCAACGTCCGGCACGGAGATTTTCCCCTCAAGTATCCTGGCTTTGATAAGAATATTTTCGAGGTTTCCCAAATCAGCCAGCCTACTTCCTTGAGCCGTAAGGGCGACAAAGGGCACCTTTCCACCTTTTACAATGTGAAGAATTTCCTGAACATCGGGGTCATCTCCTGCCAGAACGAGGACTGTTTCCCGGATTGAGGAAATATCGACGTCTCTGCCTTCGAGTTCAAAACTCACCTGGGGAGAAGCCCGATTTATGAGAAGTTTTCCAGACATGGTGAGCTTAGGATAATCCAGATTCAGTTCAGTGAGTGAAAACGCTGTGTTATCCGGATCCATCTGAAAGGAGGCTTTCAGGCTCTTGCCTTCTACGACCAATTTCTCATTTCCCCGCTGAAAGGCCAAGCGAGGGAGAGATCCTTCCAACTCCGCCTGCAAGGCTTTGAGACCGTCAAACTTAAACCCGAAGGTTAGATTGACTTGAGAGTCTGTAAGCTGCTGAGGAGCATCAGGAAAAAGGTGACTCGTGAGCACATGAGGTTGGAAGTTTGTCAGGTTAATAAGGCCCTTGCCCTTGAGATTCTCTGAATCTAATGTTCCCTCCACTCCAATTTTTTCCCAAAGATTGGAGGCACAAGCTAGATGAATTCTGAATCCGCTTGGCGGAAAAACAATACGTACATGAATATTACTGAGAGAAAAGCCGGGCTGACCCTGCTCGGAAAAATCCAACCTGCCGTCTTTGATTTCAACGATAAGGTCGGGTGCGTTCAATGCCAAAGGCGCCAACAAATGGGCCAGTGTTTTTTTAATATCCGGAGAAGGGGCGGCAGGCTTTGTTCTCTCCGTTTTTTTGACACGGATTTCCGGGAGGCTCATTTTGAAATCAGGTCTTTCTATTTGGACTTCGGCGATGCGCAATTTACCCCTGAGGAGAGGGAGTATCCTGGGACGAACTCCCAAGGACTCCAAAGTCCCGCTGACTTTTCCTGGGATGGATAGGCTTGTCTGATGAATCACCACATGGGGACGTGGGAGAAATGAAAGAGCAATCCGTTGGAATTCCAGTTCACCCTCTACTTTCTGAGAAACAGTGGCCTGTATCTTTTGCCTTATCGGTTCCAGGTTGATTAGGTGGGGCAAAAGGAGAATGAGGGCTAACAGGAGAACCAAAAGGCATCCTACGGTTCCTGTTACCCAGAGGGCTATTTTTCTTCGTTTACTCATAGATCGATATCGGCCTGAGAGGAATCCTCATGCTGCTTACATATTATAGGGTTTGTTTCTCAACATTCAATCGAAAAATTAGGATCAGCTCCAGAAATGGGCTATTGAGCGGATTTGAGCAAGACAATCATGGGTGCACAGAGCGAATTCGGGTGCAGGTTCACGAAAATAGGTAAGCATTCAGGACATGGACTGCTAAAACTTATAGGTTATCCCAAGGCCGAAGAATCGGGAGGCATTTGTTATTTGATCGGTGAGATCCTGCTTTTCTCTATCTAAATCTGCCAGGAGGTTTGGATTGGTGGTTACTGAGGCATCTGAATCACGGTGAAGATTAGGAGAATCCTGGAGAGTGATACCCAGGTCGAAGGAAAGCACCCATTTATTGTTTTCCCCTATTCCGTGACCCCAATCAATCCCCATATGAGGTGCCAGCTTAGCGAAGTCAATGGTGGCTTCCCGAATGCCCAGTTCAGCCGGCATAAGGGCTTTAGGATCAAAAGCATATTCGTACCATGTCTTTTCTTTCCCGTTTAGTTCACTATTGTTTAACAGGGAACTCTTCTTAAATGAGAAATCACTGTCAAACAGGTTGTATTCAGCCATGCCTCTGGTACGAGTGAAATTAAGATTTTGACAATCCAGACCCGTGCTTGTAAAGGGACTGCATGTGAGCCATGTTGTAAAGTTCTTTCCCAGGAATAACGTGCTGAGCTCTTCTGAAACTGCGAATCTCCTATAATCTGCATACGATACCCTGAATAAAACCAAAGCCAATAAGAATGCAAACAGTAATAATACGGACCATCTCTTCACCGGCCTATTCCTCCTTTTCGATATCCATTACAACTCGATGATTTTGGTCTCTGCTTAACCCTTTCTCTGAAAAGGTCATTAGTGATGGCTGCTGACCAATGGAGGATTGAAATGCAATAACCTTGCCGTTCGAATGCAGATTGCCAAATTATGTGAAATAACAATAAGTTAACTCGCAAACCCAAAGAGTGCTCTTGTTGTATTTGGAAAATAAGTGTGGTATTTTTAACACACTTGGCATAGGGTCAGGTTTTAAGGGGCTGCAGCCCAAATCCCTTTTCTAAACTTGAATACGGCACACAGGCTGTTTGGGCAACAGCCTGTGTACTCTGACCCCTATGGCAGGCTATTGAATGGCATGATGGGAGATATTTGGAATTCTTGCCTGGCTGGGATTGAAGGCCTGGATGCTCATGTAAGGGCCGTAAAGGCAAGGTTATAAGAGTATGGGTTGGCAAACAGAATCTAAACAACTGATTGAAGGCTGGGACCTTGCAAACTGATTTCAGCGTCCCTGGAGAAGTGCCGCTGTATGATCTCCTCAAGCTGTGTTTTTAATCCATCGTTTTCACGACCGGCGAATTCATCGTAAAGTGGCCGAGCAATCCTGGTAAAGGCGTCAAGTAGATTCGCATCAAAGTGTTTGCCGCGACCTTCTTCCAAAATAGCCATTGTTTTTTCAAAGGAGAAAGGTTCTTTATAGGGGCGGAGAGATGTCAGGGCATCGAAAACATCGGCCATGGCAAACACCCGGGCTGCAAGTGGAATCCCTTGGCTGTCAAGCCCCTCACAATAACCACTGCCGTCAACCTTTTCGTGGTGATATCCAACGACATCGATAGCATCTTTGAGCCAGGCCGAACGATTGACAATATCCAATCCATGGGGGACATGCGTTTTCATGATCTCAAATTCTTTATCGTTTAGCCGTCCCGGTTTCAAAAGGATCTTGTCTCTGATGCCGATTTTGCCTACGTCATGCAGAAATGCGCCCTTGATGAGACTCTGAATCGCCTGTGGGTCCATGCCGATAGTCTCAGCCAGGCGAACTGCATAAATGGTGACCCGGTAGTTGTGAGCATCGGTGTCGCTGTCTCGCTTGGCGATGGCGCTTCCCAGAACTTTCAACGTTTCCAGATTTGCATCCAATAGGTTTATGGTTAACGAACTAAGCTGGCGGGTGAGCAAATTGATCGTGGGGTATAGCAATAACGTTGTAACCAAAACAATGCCGATGACGCCCAGCACCGTTCTTCTGATCTCCTTGCGAGCGCTGGCAATCGCCTGGGGCGAGACCGCAAAAATGCTCTCAACATATGCCACCGGCTTACCACCGGCATCTACAAGGGGCGTTGCCATCAGGATGTGCGGAATGCCATTGGCGCGATGAACTTTATAAAGGCTTTTTTGGGCTTTTTTTAATTCGAGCTCCAATTGCTTTTTGTGAGATTTAAGCGATTCCATCAGGGGATAGTCATCGTCAATAACAGAAGCCAGAAAACCAAACTGTGAGTCCCATATGCCTACGTAGACAAAATGACCTTCTGCCTCTTTGATGTTCCGCGACGCCCGGGAGGTAAAGGCTGTGAGTTCATTCTGGATGGCTTTCTTATCCGGCCAACTCGGTATATCAATAAGATAACTGATCTGCTCATTAAATAGTTTCGTTCCATGGAGCACCCGGTTTGTAACTTTGTCGATGATTCTGTTGCTCTGATCAAACCAGGTGATCACACCGAAAAGAACTGCCGCCAAAATTCCCAAAATTCCAAGGCGCAGCGCCAGTTTTCGATGAAACGCACGAATTTTTATGGTATTTTTACGCCGAATATCCATATACGCTCCTCAAGGCGAGAGGTAAGGGGTAACATCTATTTGGCTGTTGCCGGAATCCCTTTTCACTGGGTCTAAAACGTTTTTTGATCCCGCCAGAAATATGCGGGACTCCCTCAAGTCCCGACTTGTCGGGATTCACCAAGATTTGCTGGCAATAAACGCTTTAATGACCGCGCAAATAGATTCCTGTTTGGACAACAGCCCGAATAGGTGTGACCCTTTTTTGAATGAAGATTGCTCAGAACTCGATCTGGAACCGAGCCTGGAAGATGTTTGCGCTTCCATCCTCAACTGAAGGGAGCCTTTCGCGATCTTTAACCTTGGCCCGGATATAGTTGAACATAAATCGGGTTTTCTTGGTGAGGTACCAATTGAGGCCAGCCGTGAAATCGAATTCTTTTCCTCCCTTAATCCGCTCATCGTTCAAATCTATATAGGAAAACCGAGACGCCAGCTCCCAGGCTCCCCATCCTCCCAACCGTGGACTGAAGTTATGTTTAGGTTGTAGCTGGGAAAAAGCACCGTTCAATGTATTATACTTTCGACTTTCGCCGGTAATAAGGTAACTGCCAAACAGATAAAACCCCCAGAATTCGGGCTTGCCCAGCGCACCTGCATCCTCGAAAACATGAAAATACTCCCCCTGCAA
>JAUVXZ010000255.1 GCA_030603345.1 Pseudomonadota bacterium | reverse complement strand
AACTTTTTTAAGGGCATCGACAATGTCACCATTCATGCAATTGAGCATGATATTGTCTTAACTCAAGACATTATCTTTGATTACATGAAATCAGGAAAAATCAGCCCTGTTCTAAATTTGAATTATTGAACAGGCTCAATTTAATTAAAAGGTCGCGAAAGTGGCTGAGTGGTCAACTCGCAACAGCCTGGTAACTGGTAACCCTCAATCGACCATTCCCTAATTCCTCAATCCCTCAATTATTTTACCAACATTCCAGTCGACGAGGAGTCGCACCCTTTCGTTTTGCCTTTTATTTCTGTATACGATGTAGCCTTTTTCTATTCCCTCAAGGAAAAGATCTCTCGTAAGTGTTACGTCCTGTTTGCAGTATTCCGTCAGTTTCTCCATTTCCCCAGCCTTGAACCATTCAAGGGCCTGCAGGCCGTCTCCCGATTTCCCTCTATTGAGAGTTTCCCTCACCAGGTGGTCGAGGCTTAACCTGAACCCAAGCCTATTGTAAATATCCTCAAGTATATCAAAGGTCGGTATTTTCCGTAGGTTCTTGTGAGTATAGGGTGAGAGTACGGCATAGTCAAATCTCTTCAGATTAAAACCAACCACCAGATCCGCCTCGAAAAAATGTTCAAACAACCGATCGGTCTGATCTTCTTCATAAATATAAAAGCGATCCTCCAAACTGTCAAACACAACAGCCACAGATACCATCATCAGGTGCATGTTCTGCCAACCACCTACTTGTTCGGCTGACTTCTGTGTCTCTAAATCAAAATAGAGAATCCTTTTTTGATCTACTCCCTCAAATGTCTCCTCTCTCGATGGGGAGGTGCTGTGAGGTTGTGCTTCATCAGGAGAGATATCTGCCAAAGGTATCACGCCGGTTAGGGCCTCCAAAATTAGCCGAGCAGCCTCTTTGTCTAGGGGCTTATTGCCAGAACCACATCGGGGAGAATAGATGCACGCGGGGCACCCTTGTTCGCAGGGGCAGGTTCGAACCAGATCCAAGGTCTTGCCTAACAGCTCGAGGATTATCTCAAAACCCCTCTGGGCGAGTCCCACCCCTCCTGGATACCCATCATAGATAAATACAGCCGCCTTTTCCACCTGGGGATGAAACGTGTAGGATATCCCTCCGATGTCATTTCTATCGCACAATGCAAACAGGGGGAAAAGGCTAATAGTTGCATGTTCTATGGCGTGTATACCCCCCATAAAGTGAAGATCTTCATCTTTCACCATGTCTTTAATCACATCCTCGATCTCTACCCACAGCCCCACGGTCTCAAATGTCTGGGGTGGAAGATCAAGAGGGAAGGTTCCGATCAGTTCCTGACCAGGAACTCTCCTTTTTTCATAGCCAGTTATTGTTTCAGTCACCTTAAGCTGGCCGAGCTTTACCACAAACTGTCCCTTAGGTTGACTCTTGGTAACCTTGATGATCTCAGTCTCCTTTTCTGACCGTGTGTACGTAAAATACCTCAGGTCTGTAGGTCGAGCGACAATATCCTTTTTGTCGATGACGAGGCGTTCAACCTGGTAGGGGCTGGCCCTATGGAGATATATCGCACCAGGATGACACTCCTTGAAGGCCCGTATTCCACCAACCGTACCTATTGCCTCTCCGGTTCGGGAATCAAATATGGTGTACGTCTCTCCAACTGAGCGGATATCCACCTTCAGATGCGGCCTCTTTATGGTTGAAAACCACCGTTTCCTGCCTTCAGTTGTCCGACTGAGCTTCCCAGAGGATTCCAGGAAATCCAGATGGGTGGTGAGATCATCAGGCCAGATTTGAGCATCATCTAGGGTAAGAGGAGTTTCAGCTGCCGCACAGGGTAGGTGGGCCCTCACGATGTGGGAATTGTCTGGGTCGATCACAGCAGCTTCAAAGGATTGGGCAAACAGATTTGCCGGATGTTGCATAAAATACTGATCAAGCGCATCTTGGTTGGCGATGAGGGCTATGAGCGAGTCACGTCCAGAGCGTCCCACTCTGCCACCTCTCTGCCAGGTATTAATGATGGTTCCTGGGTATCCTACCAATATGCATACGTCCAGGTAACCAATATCAATACCCATTTCCAGGGCGCTCGTACAAATAACCCCAAGCAGTTTTCCCCGGGCCAACTTCTTTTCAATAGAGCGGCGTTCCTCAGGAAGAAAGCCAGCCCTGTATGAACTCACTTTATCCTTTAAGTTTGGGGACAACTGTCTGACCCACATATGAATGAGTTCGGTAACCTTTCTGGATTGAGTAAATGCAATGGTTCTTAACCCGGAGTCAAGGCACTGGATAAACAATTGAGTGGCCAGAAAATTGGTGCTGGACTGGGGATTGAGAAACAAAAAGTGCTGGCCAGATTTAGGGGCACCACTTTGCGAAATCACTTCTACCTCTTTGCCAATCAAGTTTCTACCAAGATCATGGGGATTTTGAACAGTGGCAGAGGAAAGAATAAATTGAGGTGTTGTATGATAAAGAGAACAGACCCTTTTGAGCCTTCTCAATATCTGAGCAAGATGTGATCCGAAAATCCCCCGATATGTGTGCACTTCGTCAATAATAACAAAAGCCAGGTTAGAGAACAGTTCGGCCCATTTTTCATGATAGGCAAGAATACCCCTATGGAGCATGTCCGGATTGGTCAAAATGATATTTGGAATTTTCCTTTTGATTCTCTCCCTGTCCTTTGGGGATGTATCGCCATCGTATATGGTTGCCGAGATATCGGTGGAAGGTAATTCAGTAATAAATTCTGACAGGTTCTTCAATTGATCTTGCTCAAGGGCCTTAAGGGGGAATAAGTAAAGGGCTCTGGTCGTTGGTTGCCTGAGGATGTTTTCAGTGACCGGTAAATTATAGATCAGGCTCTTTCCACTTGCAGTAGGTGTAGATACCAATACATCTTTCCCTTCCTTAATGTGCCTGATGGCCTGAGTCTGATGAGTATAAAGCTTTTTCAGCCTAAATCTCGCTAGAATATCCAAAATAGGTTGAGAAACGATGCGACTATCATCGTATTGGGGATCCTGGTGCGGCAGATAGTGATGGAAGACAATCGGTGGGCCAAGGTCCGCTGATTTTTTTATGTGTTCAATAAAGGTTGATATCTTCATCTATTTGACGCTCTGATTCAACGGTGTTTATTTCATCTTTGAAAACCAGGTCCTGTGGGAGTGGTTAGAGGCCATCGGTTTTTCCCGGAATTATCCCTGGTTTGTCAAACAATTTCAAATGACAAAATCCAAATGACAAATCAAATCCAAATGGTCAAATGCCCAAACCCTCGGTCACGTGAGCAAAGTACGCTATAGCGATTGAAGTTAGGCACATGACAAACGAGTACCAAGACACAAGCAACAAGCAACGAATCCCGATAATATCGGGATACAAGTTTGGATTTTTGGCCTTTGACATTCATTTGGCATTTGAGCTTTGTTATTTGACATTCAACCGGGGGAACTTAAATCCCGCGCCTCACGGGATAGACCCCTTTAAGGAGACAGATCAAAGCTACGTCATCTGGACATGGATTCTCTACCTAAAATAGGTACCATATTTTTAGCTTTATTGTAAGATCACCGAGCTAAAATTTTAGGCTAACGTCAAAGTACAGGGTATGGGTATCTTTTTTTGGATTATGCCCCACATAGTTTAGATTAGTGGGAGTTTCAAAATGGTTTATATAGATGGAGCCTATGACTCTAAGGCTTAGGGCGCCCTTCGGCCTCGAGCCATTCGGCATCGAGCTCATGGCCGAGAGGCTCAGGGCCGAGAGGCAATAAACCATTTTGAAACGACCCAGTAAGGGACCATGTCACAGGGCATAACCAAAAAAAAGATACCCATACCCAGCAATAATCCTAAAAATCAACAGGTTAGGTTTCACTATGACGTGACCGTGGCTAAAATTTTATCCTGGACAAATGAAAACATCTCTTCTATCTTACACCAAAGAGAGGCCAAATCCAATGTTTTGGCCCGATCCTTGCTAATTAGTATTCAGTTGTAGTCTTTTTTAAGGGCTGCACATACAAAATAGCAAAGTTGGAGGTTTCGTGGCACCATGACCGAAAGCAAAAAGATACCCCCGATTGTTCATCTTTCTTATGCCAAAGGTGAGCTGATAATCAAGGAGGGAGATTACGGAATCTCAATCTATAAAATCGTAAATGGAAGTGTTCGGATCTTTAGAAGACTGGGCGAGCACAAGATCACTCTTGCCATACTGGGAATCGGGGAGGTTTTTGGGGAAATGACATTTTTTAATTTCCTTCTTGAACCAAGATCTGCGTCTGTAGAAGCTATGGATAATGTTGAACTGGAGGTATGGCATCCTGCGATGCTGGCTGACGAATATAAAAAGATTTCTCCCATGTTGAGATATGTACTCAAGCAGACTCTCAGTAGATTGCTGAAGTTGAACAAGGTTGTCAGTGACTTGGCAGCTAAGAGGAAACAAAAAACGGGGCGTGTTTCCCCACAGAGTTAGGACTGGCGAAAAAAAGACAGCGGAAGATTAGAACCTCTGGTCAGATGCCTTTGTTGGCGACCATAAGGGGAATGGCTTAGATATGGCACTCGAGAGTTTCATATATGGATACATCATTAAGGAAGAGGTGTTTTCTGACCGGGCTACGATAATCGAGGAAGGGAAATATGG
>JAUVXZ010000105.1 GCA_030603345.1 Pseudomonadota bacterium | reverse complement strand
ATCATCCCAGCCTAGGAAATGCAACTGCTTGTTTGCCTGAAAATGGCTTATGTGGGGATTAACCAGAACAGTATTTGCCAGATCCCTTATGAAACCGGGAATCAAGCCTGGTTCCATCTCCTTTTTTTCTAAACGCTCCACCAAGATCTGAGTGAGTTGGCTCAAATTATTCACCTCCCTTTTTTCGGATACCATCAAATACGGTATCTCAATAAAACTCCGTAGGCTACGATAGGGTGTCACAAATTTCGCTGAACAGATATTTTGCTCGCATCCTTTCCGTGAAATACAGGCGGTTCCGCCTCGAAGATCCCTGTACCAAGCCTTATTTTTTTAGGCTGCAAGAATCATGCAAAATAACCCATTTTCGTGATTTCAATAGATCTCAAATAGTTACGTATGTCTTGCAGAAGTGCTGCCGCAGATATGTAAGAAAATACCAAGGTTTTGAGAGAATAAGTTCCACTTTATTGGTAAAGTTTTACACACCTTATGAAGGATGGGGTCAAGGGAAAAAGGTACGTTGCTTTTACCGTGCGTTTTGTAACGTATTGAGACCCCAGTCGTAATCGAGATACCTGATCTCGTAGTTTCCCGAGCGTAGGTATTTACGGTCCTCTTCATTGTCTATGAAACGGGTGATAAGGGAGATGGCATCCTTTGCCCCATTAGGAAAGGTCTTCTTGTCGAATTTAAAGATCTGCGAAAAAAACACCTCCCCCTGTTCTCTGCGTATATGAAGACCTTTCTTTTTATTCTGTAAAAACTGGTAGGCCTGCTTTTCCATTTGCTCAATCAGTCGATCCCCTTCGTATACCTGTTTACTAAGGTCCGGGCAACTTAGGGAGGCGCACACAATGGCAAAGTGGATCAGGGGATCTCCGTACTTTTCCATCAGTAGCTCGTGTTCAATTTGACCGAGGCTGTATGTGTTGTTCCCGACTTTCAGTATTTTTTTATTCCAGGGATTTTTCAACCAATTGATCTTTGAGCTGCGGATGCTGTCAACCGGGTAATGGTCTATGATCATCTTGATAGCCCCGATATTGTAAGCATTAATCCAAAAGGCAATCTCATCTTCCCTGTCCTGAATGTCGCTTGGTTCAAAAGCGGCTAACTGCTCCAAGATCTTCTTGTAGATGGAATCAGGCTTTTCCCTGTTTTTCTGGATCGAATCATAGTCCACTACATCGACCGTAAAGCCCTTGATCTGTTTCTGAGGAACCACGTACCTGCCCAAGAACTCCGCATATCGCGAATAGGCAAAGGTTTCACCAATAGCATCGGTGAGAATCCCCAGGCATATACCTGACAACAGCATGGAAAAGATACCTATGCATGCCGCAGATTTTAAGGATCTTTTCCGTATCTTTGATGCAGCCATTATTCAGCCCTCCGCAATCTGTTTCAAACCTCACTCAGTTTCGAACTTAAAGCAGGCAATGATCCCGCGGTGTAAACTTCGCAGAATTGTACTAGATGTCTATATAAGCTAAGATTTTAAAATTTATCCGCCAGACTTCGGGCGGATTAATGTCAACTTTTTTCTGGTTTATTTGGGCAACGGTTAGGGTAACGAAGCCCGTATCGGTAACGGTTAAGGTAACGTAGGAACAAAAAGACGAATGACGTTACCGAAAAACGAAACGGGCATCCCCGACAGTATAGTCGGGACAGGCTCCACCGTAACCCACAAACGTTACCCAGTATTTCGTATTTTCTTACTGACATCGTGCCTTGTTGGTTTGAGGCCAAGCTTCGCTAGGTATAGCTCGCTTTCTCAGAGATAGCATGTACTTATGCACTCACGAAACGGTGAAAGCAACTATGGAGTTATCGCGATCACTTGGCCTCATCCGGCAGTGTGCAGGCCCTCCCCTTAAGGTGGAAAAGAAGACGAAGCACACCTTTAGTTCGATCACTGAAGAGCTTTTCGGCAAAGTGGGCTCCGGCTGCCCGTTTTGAAATCTCCGACAGGGTGGGATAAACATGGATCGCCCCTGCCATGGTGGAAAGCTTTACCCCGCCCCATGTAGCTGCCACCCATTCATGGATGAGTTCACCCGCGTGAGGGCCGATTATCTGGCAGCCGAGCAGCTTTCCTTTTTTGTCAATCAGTACCTTGATCTTCCCCAACTCTTCACCTTCGGCGAGAGCCCTATCATTCTCCTGGAAATTTTCTTCAAGAGTAGTGTACTCTATGTTGGCTTGCCTAGCTCGCTTTTCATTGAGACCTATGCTCGCCACCTCCGGGTCGGTGTAGGTACACCAGGCGACTTTGGTATAGTCCGACTTCCGAGGGAGTTTCAGAACTATGTTGGTGAGGGCGGTGCTGGCTTCATACCCGGCCACGTGTGTGAAGGGAAACTGCCCATTCACATCCCCACATGCATAGATATGCCGGACATTGGTTCGCATTCGGGCGTCGGTTATTATCCCGCGGGGAGTAAACTCCACGCCAGCTGCCTCAAGCCCGAGGTCTGTTAGGTTGGGTTTCCGTCCGGTTGCAACAAGAAGGGCATCTGCCTCAAGAACGCGTGTTTCTCCCTGCCCGCGAGCTGGGGAAACGGTAAGGCGAACGCCAGAACCGTTCGATTCCGCTCTGGTGGCCTTGGTGCTTGAGAGTATCTCTACGCCCTCTGCCTCGAGGCGATTTCTCAAAATCTCGGCTACATCAGAGTCCTCTGGCCCCAGAATTTGGTCCAAGAACTCAACTACGGTGACTTGGGATCCAAGCCGCTGGAAGGCCTGTGCCAGCTCGAGCCCGATTGGTCCGCCTCCCAAAACGAGAAGACGGGAGGGAAGGGTTATTTGTGAAAAAACTGTTTCGTTAGTCCAGTACGGCACGTCTGCGAGACCATCAACAGGAGGAAGGGCAGGGCTTGATCCTGTAGACACGATCCAGGCCTTTGCCGAAATGCGGTTGCCGTCGAGCTCAACAACGTGGTCGTCAACAAATTTTGGATGCCCAAAGCGCACCTCTGCCCCCAGGCCACAAAACCGCTCTGTTGAGTCGTGCTCCTGGATCTTATTGATCACTGAGTGAACCCGGTCCATAACTGCGCCGAGGTCTACAGGAGGGAATGTCAGATCGGGACGGCCGAATTCTTTTGCCCTGCGCGCAAGGGACCAGACTCCTGCTGTGCGGATTAGAGTCTTAGATGGCACACACCCGAAGTGCAGGCAGTCACCACCCAGTTCTTTGTACTTCTCGATTAGGATCGTCTTGGCCCCGAATTGGGCCCCTCCGGCCGCAGCAGTGAGGCCAGCAGCTCCCCCTCCGAGAATACCAAGATCGTAATCAAATGTTGCCATGGATAGTCTCCTTTTTCTTAATGGTGTAACGTTTTCTTTGGTTTGCACACTATGGTCACCGGATACCCCCCTGCCGCTCGATGGAGTGCAGAGGCCGGTGTTATGGTCTGGCTACCGTCAAGCGACGTCGCCACCGGTATCTGCCACCTCTGCCACCTTTTCGTCTTCCTCACGAAGTCGCTTCCGAGCCAGCTTCACAAGCATTACAAGAAGGATACCGACCCCAATGATTACGCCGACTAATGTCCACGGCACCCTCTTCTGTATTATGGCCTGTGAAATCGCATCGGTTCCCACCACATACAGCACGGTTCCAGGCAGCATGCAAAGCCAGGACCAGAACACGTACGTCCAGAAGCGGACTCTGGTCAGCCCGAATCCATAGTTGACAAAATTGAAAGGAAAGATAGGGACAATACGCACGAGAGCTACCATGATAGCCCCATGCTTTTCTGTAAGATCATCAAGCTTCTTGAACTTCTCTCTCTTGGAAAGCCACTTGGCTGTAGCATCCCGGGCAAAGTACCTGCCAATCAAAAACGCCAGGCTTGCTCCCAAGGTTGATGCTATGCTGACGACAATAACTCCCAAGACGGACCCAAAAATAGCCCCCGCGATAATAGTGATTGCCGATCCCGGCAGAGCGGCAACCACTGCCCCCGTGTAAATGAGTATGAAAGCTACTGGACCCAGTGCACCGAGCGCTTGAATCCAATCGCGGAGAGCAACCAGCCTCTCACCCATGCCGAATACATAGGAAAGAACAAGAATCGCTACAACGACACCCAGTAGTAATATTGGACGCCACATGTGATTTTCCCCCATTTTCGGTTAGTAAAAAATCCTCACTGACCCAATTTGCATCAGAACCCGCTCGATACAAGAGTGGTAATCCTTTTTACAATAGCTGCTTACCCAATCTATTTGTACTTCGGTAAACCTAACCCTTACTCTGCTTATGGGTATCCTTATAGAAAGATGCCAGTTTTTCAGGCGAAACACCAAGTAGGTACATAATGAAGAGCGCCGCATTTCTCAGGTTGACATAAACAAAACCCTCTTGTTCCCACCTCCGCGGTGATGTCATGACACGGTCCGGCAGTATGCAGATTTTATCCCCTCTCCTCTTTATTCTCCTCATCAATTCGACGTCTTCCATAAGGGGCATCTCTCTGTAACCGCCGATTGTGTTGAAATAGTCCCTCTTGATAAATATCGCCTGATCCCCGTAGGGAATTCTCGTGAAATGACATCTTATGGAAGCCCAGCGCGACAATAGTTTAAATCTAAATCTCTCTGATTTGATGTCAAGTTCGAAAGCGCCCCCAACGTAATGATTTTGGGCCATAGCGGTGTCGATCTTTGTTAGGGCATCACGAGGCAACTTGGTGTCTGCATGGAGAAAGACGAGGATTTCACCGTTTGCCACAGAAGCCCCCATATTCATCTGCCGTGCACGCCCCTTTAGGGCGGCAATTTTTATCACGCTTTTCCTGCCGATGGCCTGTATGGTGTCCCTATCAGGGCTCCCATCCACAACGATTATTTCACGGCCTGCGTCGTGCTCTAATCTCTCAAGATGCTCAATGAGTGAATCAATAGTATCTGATTCGTGAAGGACAGGCACAATAATTGAGAATCTTATTTTTTCCATGGTAAGATTCGATCTCAACAGTTTAAGATAAGGTCATAGTAAGATGGAAAGAGTCCATCATGCATCTTATACTGAATGCTTTTCTGAAAAAAGCAAAAAGGATTTATTCAAAATTTGCTTATTTCTCCGGAGGTAAGCATATCCGAATTTCTTATAAGGCTCCAAATTAGTACTCAGTGCACAAAATCGTTCCGATTCATCTTAGACATGTTATAATTTAAACAAATGGGCTCGAGAAGCTCGCCCTACGCACAATATTAAAAACGCAGTGCCTTGAATTGTGGGATTTTTGTCTTATTTTTTCTTATACTTTCTGTTAAAGGGTAAGTGCCTACGAGTTACTGTGTTTTTTTGAGCAGGAAATCAACGAATGGGGGGTAAACCATGGAAGGGCAAACCAATGACTACTCTGTTGCAGCAAGCAAATTCTTGCAAACCTGCGATCTCCTCGCGAGCGATGTCAAGATCGAACCATTTACCATAGTGATCTTTGGGGGCACGGGTGACTTGAGCAAAAGGATGCTTCTGCCGTCGCTGTATCACCTAAAAAAAGACGGAAGACTACCAGAGGATTTCTCTATTGTAGCTTTTGGTCTACCCAAAAAATCCGATGAGGAATTCCGTAAATTCGTGCGAGAGTCAGTTGAAACGTTCTCTCCAGAATCATTCAATCAGAGTCTTTGGGATGAATTTAGCCAACACCTCTCCCACATTTCTGCGGATTTCACCAGCGACGAAGATTACACAGCTTTGTACAATCGGCTCGCTGAAATATGCATTCCAACACCAGAGAATAAAAGGGAGGTAGTTTTCTATCTGGCCGTTCCTCCAGCCGTCGCCCCTGTCATCATTGCTAAGTTGGGCCAACACAAATTCTGCGATGAGACATTTGAGCCGAAAATCATCATGGAAAAACCCTTTGGAAGAGACAGGGCTTCCGCATCCGAACTCAATCGAACTGTGTTAAATGTATTTGATGAGAGCCAGGTTTACCGAGTCGATCATTACCTAGGCAAGGAAACGGTTCAAAATATCATTTTTTTCCGCTTTGCTAATAGTATTTTTGAACCACTCTGGAACAGGCGCTATATAGATCACGTGCAGATTACGGTTGCTGAGCAGGTAGGTGTAGAGCAACGGGGTCTTTTTTATGAACAGACTGGCGTTGTGCGGGATATTGTCCAGAATCATATAATGCAGCTTGTGGCTTTGGTGGCCATGGAGCCCCCTGTTGGCTTTGAGGCAGATTTGATTCGTGATGAGAAGGTAAAGGTTTTTCGTACTATTCGTCCTATGGATGAAGAGTATATTGGTAAGTTTACAGTGCGGGGACAGTATGGTCCGGGAAGTATAAATAATGTACAGATTCCCGGGTATCGGGCGGAAAGGGACGTGGCACCAGATTCAAATACACCGACCTTTTTTGCAGCAAAAATTTATATAGATAGCTGGCGTTGGGCAGGTGTACCCTTTTATGTGCGGACAGGGAAACGCTTGGCCGAACGGCTCACCGAGATTTCGGTGCAATTTAAGCAGCCGCCTCTAAAACTATTTGGGCGCACTTGTGATGTCATAGAGCCTAACCGTCTTATTTTTTCCGTGCAGCCGCAAGAAGAAATATCCTTGTCTTTGAGCGTAAAATTTCCGGGTGTGGACAATCAACCACACAATGTAACTATGGACTTCAATTATGAGAGCTCTTTTGGCGTTGAAAGGCACCACGCCTATGAGCGTTTGCTTATTGACTGTCTGAAAGGAGATTTGACCCTTTTTGCTCGCCAGGATGGCGTAGAGGCAATGTGGTCTGTAGTAGATCCGATTATTTCGCAGTGGGAGGCCGTGCCAGCCGCAAACTTCCCCAACTACCCGGCAGGAAGCTGGGGGCCAAAAGAGCAAGATGAACTATTAGAACATGAGGGCCGTGCATGGAGGAATTTGGCAAGCGAGCCATCCCTCATGTGAATCCCCTGCCGAATGCGGAGAAAAGGTGTTCCCATGACGAGCGAGAGAAACGTATTTGTCTTTAGCAACAACGAAGGGGCTGCTGATTTTGCCGTGAACAAATGGTTGAAGATATCATCTCAGGCTTTTGCGGATAAGGGGTATTTTTCCGCTGCCCTTTCAGGAGGAAAGACTCCTGTCGATTTTTACAGGAGGCTAGTTGTCTCCAAGAATATCGTCTCTTGGGACAAGATACACATCTTTTTGGCAGATGAACGGTTTGTACCCCCCTATGATAAGGAAAGTAATTATGGTTTGATTAAAGAACATCTTTTGAATCACGTGAAGATACCGGACGAGAATGTGCACCGAATTCAAACAGAGGGAATCACCCTGGAACAGTCGGCTAAGAAATACGAAGAAGATATACGGAGATTTTTTCACCTTGGGGACGACCACTTTCCAGATTTAGACCTCATTATGTTGGGTATCGGGGAGGATGGGCATACGGCATCATTATTTCCGGGAGCAAGCTCACTAACGGTAACCGAGCACTTGGCCATAGCGGTGACCACCGATAGAATTCCCCCTAACCGCATAAGCCTCTCCCTCCCAGTATTAATTAACTCAAAACAGATCATCTTTCTGGTCAGTGGTGTTAACAAAGCGAGAGTTTTGAAGGAGATCCTGGAAAACAGAAAAAGTCCGCTACCGGCGGCTTTGGTCCAACGGAGGAGCAAGACCGCTTATTTTGTGATAGATCAAGGCGCAGCTTCGCTATTGTCTGACAGAGGGCGAACCAATAGCGAAATCCTGTGATAAGGGTTTATGGAACGTCGGCGTTTCTATCGATTGAGATTCCAATCATAGTGCAGGTACTCGATGTGCAGGCTTGCATAATTTTGCTGTATAAAGCGTCGAGCGTTTTCATCCACGAGATAGTCGAAGATAAAGTCCAGCATACCACTTCTGCCGCCAAAATCGCTTGCATACCACCTAAATATCTCTGAAATGAGCATCTTATTCTCTTCGGGGAGAACCAGGACCTCGGAGGAGTTTACAAAACCCTTGGCCGCCGCCTCAAGTTGGTCATAAATGTGTTCGGCATCGTAAAAGTCAATAGGGGCACAGGATCTGGAGCCACATACCAGGGCAAAGTGGATACGGGGATCTACTGGGGTTAGAATCATGCCTCGCCGTGGATCCTGAGCGCCGAAAGACCGGAAAGGAGAGAACCATGGTCTAACATTGCCCCGCAGTATTCCGTGCTCAATGTCATCGGCAGAAAAGGAGTGAGATCCGATTGCATACTTGATTCTCCTGAAAAAGCCTGGTACCTCTTTTACCGACTCTTTGACCCCGAGTGTCACAATCCCATCCACAACAATCGTGTTGTAAAGGTTTGTCCAGAAGGCAAGCTTCTCCTTACGACCCATGAGGCACGACGGCCTAAACTCTCGCAGGCCATTTGCAAGAATTCGATAGTGCTTGAATTCAGAAGAGTCCTTCAACTGTTCGTAATCCACGAGGCCGCGGGAGGTGTTGTAAAATTTATCCCTGAGTATGCGGATATTGTGCATTAACTCCCCGGCAAGTTTATTGGGATCAATATCGGGCATTTCGCTTCCGTCGTTCAGAATAGTATCCTTAGCAAAGAAGTCCTTGATTCGGCTCACAACCCTTGCGACAGACCTTTCGCTTTCATAGAATTCTTGGACAAGGTCAATGAAGAGGGCTGCAGTCCAGCTAAAGTTGTCGCTGCCGTAACCGCTTCCATCAAAGGAATCGAAATATTCGTAAAAACAAAAGCGAATAGGAAGCTGCAAGAGATCTTTTTGTAACGAGTCTGCCTTGGGGGTATAACCATATCGTCGCAACCCTTGAGCCAGCATCCAGTTGATATTGATCCATATGGGGCCTCGCCAGTAGTTAGATCGCTCGAAATCTTGCTTTTGGGTATCGTAGTTTGGGATGGTGAAGCAGTTGCCCTGGTGCAGAGCACAGAACGAAAGAGAGTTAAGTTGATTATAAAGTCTCTCCGCTTGATCCCGCGTTGCAGCACCGGCGTAAAGGGGCATAAAGCCGGCAGCGGTATCTACCTCGATTAATTGCTCGGACACGAGGTCATAGGCATCAAACATGCCATGTTCCTCATGCCAGAGCTTTTTGCTGATTGCATCTGCCGTGTTCTTTGCCCATGACCTGGGTGTTTCAGGGGACTCCCCAATAGTTTCAGCAAGCCGAACGAGCGATTCGTTAGCCCGACAGAGAATAGAGTTGAAGAGCGGATCCTGGATGAGAAATGGGCAGGCTTCCCGAATGCGAAACTCGTCATAATCGCACTGGCGACACAGGTCAACGAGGTATACATATCGATCATAATCATCATCACTGGGCCGCATCCTGGGGTCTATTCCATGGCCAAGGTCTCTGCGGGTATATTCAGGAAGTGATGCCTTGTCAATAGCAATTCTCTTAAGGGGGACGTCCCAGGTCGGCGAGTTATCGATACCAGACTCCCAGGGGTGTCTGATATAGATAAGCCCTTCCTGATTAGGATCCCGTTCCCGGTAGAGGTAGGCATGAAGCGCCAAAAGTTTCGGATAAATCCTTTCAACAAAGGGCCGGACCCTCCGAGGTTGCCGGGCATTTTGATAAATCTTCTCCACTGCTATGGCATGAATTGGGGGCATGGTAATCCCTGAGGTGAGTTTGCCGGAAGGAGCGTGAGGGGAACGCTCTGTCTGCCAGAAATCGGGCTCTGGGAAGTAATGGCCTAATTCGGTGGGGTTGAACACGATCTGTGGAAGCATTCCGTTAGACCACTGGGCGGCAAAAAGGGTTTCGATTTCCTGAATGGCCCGCGCAGTATCGTAATGCGATCTTCCTATGGCAATAAAGCCTGAGTCCCAGTTCCACTGGTGGGGATAGAGGGAGGGAGATGGTTTTGTTGAAGACCCTGTCCAGTTGTCATCGAGTATACGTTTTGCCCTTTCCACATAATCGGCAAAGATCTTTGCCATCACATACCTCTCTAAACAGCAGACCTCACAAAGGTCCCCATGATGAGGCCCTTGTACATCCTCTATGGGTTATTTGTGCGTTTAAATAGGAGCGCAATATGTTATATACAAACTATAGCATAGACTTTTTTCAATATCTGTCAAGGGTTGCCCATGCAGATCATTTTGGACCATGTCGACAAGGAGATTTATCGTTGGATGATAGGTGTCTTCTCTTTTTCGTGAGGAATCCTGAACGGGGTGCAGTTAAAACGCGCCTGGGCGGAGCCCTGGGTGAGCAGGGAACCCGGGATCTCTATCGGAACTTTGTTCTCGATATGCTCTCACAGTTGCAGGGCGGGATCTACCGCCTCATTATCTGCTATCATCCAGAAGATGCCCTTGAGGATGTAAAGAGGATTGTGGGGGAGGGTTACCACTTTCAGCCACAGCGAGGGGATGATTTAGGCCTGAAAATGGAGCAGTGCTTCACTTCTGCCTTCTCCGATGGTTTTAATCGTGCTGTTGTCGTCGGCAGTGATGTGCCAGATTTGCCCGCGGAGTTTATTGACAAATCGTTTGCTGCCGTTGAAGTGTATGATTCTGTTCTCGGACCTTCCCTTGACGGAGGCTATTACCTCATTGGCTTTCAGCGGGATAGCTTTTTGCCGGAGGCATTTCGGGGCATTGAATGGGGAACGGATATAGTTCTAAGGCAGACACTGGATATTTTTCGGGACAATAAGCGCACCGTGCACCTGTTGCCACCCTTAAGAGACATTGATACGCCAGAAGATCTGAAAGCCTTCTTTCAAAAAAATAGGGGCACCCCGAATTGTCCGCACACAATGGCTTTCCTTAACCAATCCAAATTACTCTCCACTAAGGATGAAGGGTAGGGGAGCTCAACTGGTCTCATCTAGCACCCTTGATGAAAAAATGGCACTAACAGATTGATTTTTCGGAATGAAATGGATAATAATATTCCTGGGTTTCAATGTAAACTACAGGTAAAAGATGATTAGTGCAATTTTAATGGCAGGTTATAACAACAAGCGTGAAGTGAAAAAGTACAGCCGAACCGTGGCGGAACACTACGGTGAGAAATTTATAGAGGCCGGTTACAAGC
>JAUVXZ010000265.1 GCA_030603345.1 Pseudomonadota bacterium | reverse complement strand
AAACGCCCACCATACCGGTTATAGCCATCACTGCGTACGGGAAAAATCCTGAAAGACTGGCTGCTGAAAAACAAGCAGATGTGGTATTACGGAAACCCTTTGAGATGGAAAAACTGAAGGATCATGTGGCAAAATTGCTGGCGAACTAGGTTAGTGGCTGTTGACTGACCCTGTCACCTGCCACTGTTCTTTCAGAATACAGGGCCTTTACCACAACCTCACTCAATTTCCTTAAATCAAACGGCTTGACAATAAAATCCTTAATGACATTCTTCAAGCCTGTTTCGATTTCGTTCGTCGCCCCCTCCTGATAGCCAGAGATAAGTATTATTCGAGCAGTCGGGTCAATCCCGATAATTTTTTTGGCACACGCGGCCCCATCCATGTTGGCCATCTTCCAGTCCATCAACACGACATCAGGCCTGTGCTTCTTGTAGCGTTCAATTGCCATATCACCGCTACTTACTGAGTCTGCTTCATACCCGATTGCCTTGACCATATTTCTGAGGCCTTCTAAAACATCCTGTTCATCGTCGACAACCAAAACCGTCTCGCCCATACCCCGTCTTATCTTCAACGGAGATTTTGATTCAATGCGATCAAATTTTTCAGCCACAGGAAAAGAAATGGTAAATTTCGTTCCCTTGCCGAGTTGTGAGAATACCGATATGGAACCATTGTGTTCTTTTATGATACCGTGCGTTATTGACAGACCTAAGCCAGTTCCCTGGCCAACGTCTTTGGTAGTGTAAAATGGGTCAAATATGTTTTTCACGGTCTCTTCATCCATACCAAGGCCCATATCGGAGATGGTAACCACCACTTCATCCTTTTGTTTCTTTGCTTCTATGGTGAGCTCACCGCCATCGGGCATTGAATCCCGCGCGTTATTACACAGGTTAATGAAGACTTGATTGAGACTGAGATGATCGCCTTTAATGGGTAATGGGCCCTCTACCTTTCTGGTGATCTTTATCTTCTGATCAAAGGTGTTGCTGATTATCTTGTTTGTTTCGGTAATAACGTCCTCTAAATCCAAGGGGAGCATCCCTCGGTCAATATCCTGCCTCGAGAACTTCAACAGGCTGTCAATAAAATCAGAACCCTTTTTCACCGATTCGTTCACAACCTTGGTAACCTTTTGTACCTGCTCATCTTGACTATAGGCCATCTGGAGAAATTGCGTGTTGCCCATAACAGCCTGCAGGATATTTCTAAAATTGTGGGCCACACCCCCCGCCATCCTGCCCAAGGATTCCATCTTCTGGGCATGAGAAAGCTGTCTTTCAAGCCGCTGCTGATTCTCAATTGACTCTTTTTGGGCGGTGATATCCTCGTAGATAAATACAATCTCCCCACTGGGCAGCTTATACACGTAACTCGTCCTCCACGAGGTAACCCCATTATTTTTGTAGAGCATTGGGGAATGATATTCAGGCTCTCCGGTATCCCAGACCCTTTTGAATATGTCGAGGAAACCATACTCTCTAAAACCTGGAAATACCGTGCGGATACTCCTACCGATAACATCCTCTTTCTTTATATTATCTATCTGTTCGGCGGCCTTATTGAAATCTCTGAAAATGAAATCCGCACCCTCCGGGAGGGCTTCGAAAATAGCGACCCCATTGCTCATGTTTTCAAACACCGCCCTGAACCTGAATTCACTCGCCTTTAGGCTTTCCTGGGTTTTTGCCAATTGCTTTGTTCTTTGTTCAACTAATTGTTCCAAATTTGAGTAAAGTCGAGCATTCTCAAGAGCAATTGCCGCAGTATTACTTAAGCCCGTTAGCAATTGGAGGTCATCCTTTCGAAATCCCTCAGGCAAGCCAATAGAGTCCACATAAATCACCCCACCAACCTCCCCTCTATGGATGAGGGGCACACACATAACCGACATGATGTTCATCTGTTCCATGCTGTTGGACAGGCTCGATTTGTCCACACGGGTGGTATCGGACATCATGACCGGCGTGGCTTCCTTTACGGCTCTATTCACAATCGTCCTGCTGTAGTTGATCTTGGAAAAGAGGCCCTCTCTATCCTCCATTCTCGTCTTTGAGGCTACTTCTTGCAAGGTACCCTTGTCCTTGTCTAACAGTAGGACGGCTCCCCGATCGATTCTCTCAAGAAGGACAAAGATCTGATCTATCACCTCGCCCAGGAGGTCATCGATATTGAGGGACTGAGAAAAGATATTTGAAACCCTGAGCAATACCTCCAGACTCCGCGTATAGTTCCTGGAGCTCTGCATTGCAGTTGACAATTGGCTTGTCTTATCGGTGTGTTTTACTGTCTGAAACGTGACGTACTGTTGGGCCACTTTTTCTTTGGCCGATCTCTTGTGGAATGATAAAACCGTGTTACCTACACGTATAGTAGTGTCTTTCTCGATCTCAACTTCCCGCCCCTGCGCTATCTTCTTTCCGTCAACAAAAACGCCGTGACGACTGCCGAGATCGACTATTAAGATCTTACCGTTCTTCTTGAGGAATTTGGCATGATGTCGTGAGACTCCGATATCTGTGATACAGATATCATTATCTGAGGATCTCCCAACGGTGGTAATGCCATGGGTAAGGTTAAAGGATGCACCCGTAACAGGACCGTCAATGACATGGATTTTTTTCAAAGTCCCCCTCCCCTCTTATAGCAACCAACCTCCTGCAGCACCGTTACCGCAAAAAATTGCATGCAAAATGCGAACCGAGCCCCTCCCGCAAGATTGCGGGCGAGCAATGGAGTGATTCGGGATGTGCGGCACAAATCAGTAGTTATGAATATCCCTGTGTTCTAGCCAGTTGTAGAAATTGTATGACGTTTATCTCAGGTCAAATTCATCAATTCTGTTGAGAAGCGTTTTATAACTGACCTGCAGCAATTCGGCTGCTTTCTTTCTATTCCACCGGGTCAATTCCAAGGCTTGGTAAATAGCCTTTTCTTCGACCTCAGCAACATACTGTCCGGTTATGGTCTTTAGAGGAATGTCTTTTTTGCCCTTGATCATCTGTTTTATCTTCCGCTCATCCCAGACCTGAGCGAGAACAGTACCCCGAGAACCCAGCTCTTCTTCCTCTGCAAAAGCACTTTCCTCGAGCTTTAGTTCACTATACACAATATCTTTTTTTTGTAACGCTATCATTCCCCTGATGATATTCTCCAATTCTCTCACATTGCCGGGCCAATGGTACCTTTGAAAGTGATCTCTGATGCCCTTGTCGATGTGGACAGGTTTTTTCCCCAGTTCATTGCAATATTTGTGCATAAAGTAGTCTGTAAGAAGATCAATATCTTCTTTTCTCTCCCGTAGCAGGGGTACACGAATAGAAATAACGTTCAAGCGGTAAAACAAGTCATTCCGAAACGTACCTTGAACAATGTTTTCCTCAAGATTTGAATTCGTGGCAGCAATTATCCGAACATCTACGGGTGTCTCTTTTACACTGCCAAGTCGTGATATTTTCTCGTCTTCCAATACCTGGAGAATCTTCGCCTGAAGCGGGACACTCAAAGAACCGATTTCATCCAAAAAAATCGTCCCTTTGTGGGCCCTCTCAAATCTTCCCGCCTTGTTGTAAGTGGCACCGGTAAAGGCTCCTTTGGTGTACCCAAAGAGTTCACTCTCTAACAGCTCACTCGGTAGAGCTGCGCAATTAACATGAACAAAGCTCTCCTCTCCTCGTTTTGATCCAAGGTGAATAGCCTGAGCAACCAATTCCTTTCCGGTACCGCTCTCTCCCCGAATCAAGACAGTTACCTGTTTGTCACTCACCTTTGCGATATCTTCCCTAATAGAGTTCATCGCGGCACTCTCACCTATCATCACGGGATACGTTCCATCTGCGACAAACCCTTTATGTGATATGATTTCTGTCATGACGAGAGAAAATCTTTCTGCTCAAAATCGTGCGCCCAAGATACGCCCGATTGGTAATTCCTTACTAACGTTCAAAAGTTGTGGCAAGGTTTTAATTATCAATAAGTTATCAGATAGGCCAATTCCCTCAAGGCGCTGTCCATCCTGTCATGATGAGGTGGCCAAATCTTTGAGGGTTTAAGAAACATCTCATTAGTTCTATAATTTCTCTGGATTAAACCCTAAAATATTGGGCCACTGCCGACATAGGTGGAATTCCTCTAGGATATCGCCTTTCAGAAACAGGCCCATCTGCTGTAAAAAGGATATCAAACAATTGTCGCCTTATGTTGAGCAATTCATAAAGCCACAACTTTTGAACGTTACCAATTTCCTAGTATAGCAGAATAGAGAATTTATATACCATTCATCAGGTCTCTGTCAATCCTCAGATGAGGATTGGGGGATCAAGAAGTAGCGATTTGCAGTGGCAGTTAGCACACACAAGGGCACTCAGCTTTTGATTCCAGACTTGGAGGGATCAAGAGGAGAGTGGGCGGCAGCGATTCCAAAAT
>JAUVXZ010000194.1 GCA_030603345.1 Pseudomonadota bacterium | reverse complement strand
CGTGTATGAGGGCCTGCTGAAATTCGATATTGAAACCCTGAACCTGGACACCATCCCCTCCACCAGAACCCAGGTCATGATGAATGTGGGTATCCCTGAGCGGGCCTTTATCGATGGCCAGATCCCCAATGACGGTGTGGGACTGGCCCGGGAGGAGTTTATCATCAACTCCCACATCGGCATCCACCCCCTCGCCCTCATCCACTATGATGAGCTAAAAGAAAGGGCAAAGAAAGAGCCTCCTATCAAGGAGATCGTAACCAAGATCGATGAGATGACCGCAGCCCACCCCGAGGATAAAAAGGAATTCTTTATCAATAAACTGGCCCAGGGCATCGGCAGGATTGCAGCAGGCTTCTATCCCAAAGATGTCATTGTGCGGCTTTCGGATTTTAAGAGCAATGAGTACGCCAACCTCATCGGCGGCCACCTCTATGAGCCAGAGGAATCTAACCCCATGATTGGCTGGCGGGGGGCCTCCCGCTACTATGATGAGCGCTTTAGGGAGGCATTCGGTCTGGAGTGCAAGGCCATCCTCAAGGCCAGAGATGAGATGGGGCTGACCAATATCAAGGTCATGGTTCCCTTCTGCAGGACCCCTGAAGAGGGTGAAAGGGTGATTAAGACCATGGCCGATTTTGGCCTTATCCAGGGAGAGGAGGGCCTCGAGTTCTATGTGATGTGTGAGATCCCCAGCAACGTGATCGTGGCCGACCGGTTTGCCGATATCTTTGATGGATTCTCCATTGGCTCCAATGACCTCACCCAGCTCACCCTGGGCTTGGATCGTGACAGTGATCTGGTCGCTCACATCTTTGATGAGCGAGATGAGGCAGTCAAGACCCTGGTCAAAGAGGTGATCACCGTTGCCAAACGACGGGGCAGAAAGATAGGTATCTGTGGACAGGCACCCAGTGACTTTCCTGAGTTTGCAACCTTTCTGGTTGAGTGTGGGATCGACTCAATCAGTCTTATCCCTGATACGGTGGTGAAGACCCGGCTCGCCATTGCCAAAAAGGAGGAGGAGATGGGGAAGGGGGCGAGCAAAGACATCGGAGACGGAATGTGAAACGGAGAGTTGTTATCACCGGTATGGGAGCTGTGACTCCCCTGGCTGTGGGTGTAGAGGAAAGCTGGAAGAAACTATGTGCCGGAGAGTCCGGAATCAAAAACGTCACCCAATTTGATGCCTCCTCGCTGAAATGTCAAGTGGCCGGTGAGGTACGGGACTTTGTAGCAGAAGATTTTTTGAAACCAAAAAAGCTCAGGAGGACCGATCGCTTCGTACACTTCATGTTGGCAGCTACCAAGATGGCCTTGGACGATAGCCAATTTAGCGTTAAATCGGGCGAGGAATACAGGGTAGGGGTAATAGGTGCCACGGCTATCGGGTCCTGCAAAACCTTTGAAGCAAACCATGAACGCATCATCAATGGTCTCATGAAAAACGTTACCCCTTATCTGATCATCAACCTTTCCGCTAATACCGCTGGGGGCGAGATAGCACTCATGTGTGGAGCTCGCGGGCCCCACCATTTCCTTCAGGAGGCCTGCTCTGCGGGGACAAATGCTATTGGGCTTGGATTTAAGACAATTCAACACGAAGAGGCTGAGGTAATGATCGTGGGTGGCTCTGATGCAGGCATTAGCCCTACGCTCATGGCCAGCCTTGACAACCTCGGCGCCATCGCAACCTCCTGGAATGACGCACCTCACAAGGCAAGCAGGCCCTTTGATAAGAAGAGAAATGGTTTTGTCACCAGTGAGGGCTCGGGGGTTTTGGTTTTGGAAGAGCTCGACCATGCAAAGGCCCGGGGAGCTCACATCTATGCAGAAATAGTGGGCTATGGGTCAACCTGTGATGCCTATCACGCAGTTGCTCCCCTGCCAAGTGGGGAAAGTGCGATGAAATGCATGGAACTCAGCATCGAAGGAGCCGGGATTCGACCAGAGAAAATTGAATACATCAACGCCCACGGAACATCTACCGTTGCCAACGATGAAACAGAAACCCGTGCCATTAAAGAGCTATTTGGACCCAGGGCACAGGAGATCATGATCAGTGCAAATAAGTCGATGATAGGCCATATGTGGGGAGCCGCGGGTGCAGTAGAGGATATCTTTACAGCGAAAACTCTCCAAGAAGGTATCATACCCCCCACCATCAATCTGGATGAACCTGATCCCAAATGTGACTTAGACTATGTTCCCCATCGTGCCCGACACTCAGATATGACGTTCGCCCTTTCAAATTCCTTCGGGTTCGGCGGCATCAATGCAAGCCTTGTGTTCAAGAAATATGAAGAATGACACATACATGGAATAACTCAACATGATTGCGCTGGATCTTTCGCAGTAAAGGTCCCCCCATCTTTTGAGAAATCTTTCATTAAAGTCCTTGACATAGATTCTATTATCTCTTAATTTTTCTTGGATATACGCTAGGTAGTAGTTCATAATTATTTGAAATATGGGGATTAACTATGGAAATCAAAGTAAACGCAACTACCCGACCGAAGGAAAAACCAACCGATGAGTCCAAACTCGGCTTTGGTCGAATCTTTACCGATCATATGCTCCTGATTGACTACGATAAGAGCAAGGGTTGGCACAATGCAAGGATAGAGCCTTATGCCCCTCTAGAACTTGACCCGGCTGCCGCCTGTCTCCACTACGGCCAAATGATCTTTGAGGGTCTCAAGGCCTATCACGGCAAAGATGAGGGGATATATCTCTTTCGGGCTGTCGATAATTTTAAGAGATTAAACCACTCGGCAAAAAGGGTATGCATGCCTGAGTTTGACATAGATGAAGGCTTGGAAGCATTGAAAACATTGATCCTCCTTGATCGGGAATGGATCCCTAAGGCTCGGGGCACCTCACTCTATATCAGGCCTACCATGATTGCAACAGAGCCCTTTTTAGGTGTGCAAGCAGCAAGCGAATATCTCTTTTACATTATCATAGGCCCTGTTGGAACCTACTATGCCGAGGGGCTGGATCCTGTTAAAATTTATGTAGAGGATAAATACGTCAGGGCCGTTCTTGGCGGTACCGGAGAGGCCAAAACAGGGGGTAACTATGCGGCAAGCTTGCTGCCAGCAAAGGAGGCTAAAGAAAAGGGTTTTGCCCAGGTTCTCTGGCTGGATGGATGCGAAAAGATGTATGTAGAAGAAGTTGGAACCATGAATATGTTCTTTCTGATAGATGGTGAGGTTATAACAGCCCCTTTGACAGGAAGTGTCCTAAGCGGTATCACCAGGGACTCCGTCATCAGGATAGTCAGAGACTGGGGTTTAAAGATGGAAGAAAAACTGTTGTCCATCAATGAAATTGCTGCTGCTGCTAGCAATGGCAAGCTGAAAGAGGCCTTCGGAACCGGAACTGCAGCTGTCATATCGCCCGTTGGCCAGATAACTTATAAAGATAAGGACTATGTGATCGCCGGCGGCAAGATGGGGGAATTATCCCAAAAACTGTACGATGAGATTGTGGCAATCCAGTATGCTGAAAAGCCTGATCCTTATGGCTGGGTGGAAAAAATCGGATAAAAGATAAACTACGATGTCGTAATAGGCTTAGAGGTCCATGCCCAGCTATCGACAGCAAGCAAGATATTCTGCAGATGGTTAATGAGATCTTGAAAGAAGCCCTAACAGAATCATAGCGCTGCCATCCATGCCTCTATTCAAACTTACCGAGACTTACCGAGTACATGACGAAATATAAATTCTACCAAAAAAAACAACGGCGTGAAAACAATGTCTCTGGTATATATTGGTTTTTGACTGGTACATTCTGGTTCCTAGTCCTTGCTCTTCTTGTTTCAATTCCCGCTCTCTACTTTACGAAAAAGGATTTTGCCACTGAGGTGAGGCAGGTCAGATAGTCCCAGCCCAATCGCTTTCTTATAGGGATTGATGTCTCTCAAACGATTGGGCCGGATATTCTTTCCGATTTTGAAGATTCCCTCATCTCACGGCTCCAAAGCTTTATCGGACAGGAGGAGGTCTCCTATCATATTTCCATCTTCGGGCTTCCAGGTTGTGGAGAGGATACGATCGCCACGCTACTTTCAACTCAATCGCCAAAGGATCTGGCATCTTTCACGCAAAGGGTTGAGAAAAGAATAAAAAAGATATCCATTGCCAATAGGGTAGGCGGGGAGGAAGACACAACCCCCTTAACAACCCCCTTGTTTTATTTTCTTGAAAAGATACTGAAGGATAGGGCAGGGCAAAGGGTGATAATCTTTTCAGATCTGGTTAATGACGATGGAGGCTGTCAAGAGCATTCGTTTCCCTTTGAAACAATAGAGAGATACGGGCTCCATGGAGGGGGTCAGATTATTTTTCTATACCCCACTCCCCATGTAACCGGGGAATACGATACCCCTGACCTGCCTGAAAGGTTGATGAAAAAACAGAAGCGTTTTATCACGTCAATGTACAAACTCAGCAAGCAAGGTAAGGTGAGGGCGTTCTTCTACCATGTTCCTGATGATCCTCAGAAAAGAGTAACTTTCTTGAAATCACGATTACAACACGCTATACCGGCAACTGTGTTTGAAATCGTTTGGGAAAGAGTTTCGAAGATGATTGACACTATCATCGTTGCTGTGAGGGGGTGATAGTAGATGGAACTCGTATTTATTGAGGCCCGTGACCTACCTGATGCCTGGTTTCAGTGTGTATACAATATACTCGAAAAGGGGAGAACCTACCTAATAGACAGAGGAAGTTATGAAGGGCAGAAGAGGCTCGAATTTGATTATGTAACAGTGCATATAAAATTTCCGGGCTCGAGACCCCTGTTGCCCGACATCCCTCCAGCTCTCGGAATACCCAACCCGGTTGCCGATGATTACTTGGATCAATACCTGCCATACCTTATGACCTCTGAAAAAAAGGAAGGCGAAGAATATACCTATGGCGAGTATCTCGAACCCCAGATAAGTGAGGTTATCAGGATGTACCGGGAGAATGGCCACGAAACAAACCAAGCTTACATGACCGTCGGTAATCCGGAAACAATCTACCTGAGCGATCCACCTTGTCTCAGGGGGATTGATACGAGGATCAAGGAAAACAGGCTCCACTTTGCTGTCTATTTCCGATCATGGGACCTGTGGAACGGATTTCCCGCCAATTTGGGTGCTATCCAATTGCTGAAGGAGTACATGGCCGAGAGTATAGGTGTTGGAGATGGGGAAATTATAGCTGCCAGCAAAGGCCTTCATCTTTATGACTATATCTGGGAATTAGCAAAATTGCGAACTATGAAATCGTAAAAACCGCAGACACACGCAGACACACAGTTCCGCTGGCGGAACTATTAGTCCTCATGCCCTTTCCCGAAGGGACTCTCGTCCCACCCGGACGGAGCAGGCAAATCCTAGGACATCGATGATCCTCCCACCCAACTCCCTAAATCTAGACAACATATTGTGGTTCAGCTTCCGTAAGCTTCTTTTAGGTTCTCGTGTATCATGACCAAAGTTGATTTCAAAGATCTTGATCTGGAAGAGACCAAAACATGGGTAAAACAACGCGGTCATAAGGCCTACCGGGCCGAACAGATCAGGAAGTGGGTTTTTGGCCATCAGACCGAATCATTCGACAAAATGACCACTCTCTCTAAGGACTTAAGGAACTATCTCAAATCTCATGCCTATATAAGCCAACTCAAAACAGCGAAAACCGAGGTCTCTAATGATGGTACCAAGAAATTTCTGTTCGAACTCGAGGATGGCAACAGTATTGAGTCTGTGCTTATCCCTGAGAGGGACCATTATACTGCGTGCATATCTTCCCAGGTTGGCTGTGCCATGGGATGTACGTTCTGCCTGACTGCCAAGCAGGGGTTTACCCGGAACCTGAAGTGCTCAGAGATAGTAAACCAGGTCATCCAGATCAGGAAATCAATGGATCAACCGGATAGACTTACCAACATTGTGTTGATGGGTATGGGTGAGCCACTTGCCAACTACGAGGCTGTAGCCAGGGCCGTTAGAAATATCATTTCCCCAGATGCCCTCAATTTCTCTCGCCGACGGGTGGCCCTTTCCACCTGTGGTCTTGTGCCTGAGATAGAAAGACTCGGCAAAGAGCTTCCGGTAAATCTGGCTGTTTCCCTGAATGCTGCAGATGACGCAACCAGAAATCTCCTCATGCCCATCAACAGAAAATATCCTCTAACGCAATTGATTGAGGCGCTCAGCCGTTTCCCCCTCCCAAAGGGAAGGAAAATTACCTTTGAATACATCCTGATCAAGGATATTAACGATCGCCTGAGCGATGCCACTCATCTCACGAAACTTCTCGAGACTATTAGCGCGAAGATAAACCTGATTCCATTCAATCACTATCAGGGGAGTCCCTTTGAGGCACCTGATGAAGGAACAATTCTCGCGTTTCAGGATGAGCTCATCAGAAACAACTACACAACAATAATCAGGAAAAGTAAAGGGTGTGACATCTCCGCCGCCTGCGGGCAACTGAGGACAGGGCTGTAAAGGATTGTTCGGCAACGGCGCAATAAAAAAACACTAAAAGTACATTCCTATGTTCAGAAAAAAGGTAATATCAGCACCAGCATCTTCTGAGTCAAAGAAATCTTCCACCGCCCCTCCCTGGATGAGTATTCCATGTTTTGTACAATAATTCACACCTAACAGGAGATCGAGTATTCTTCTATCCAGCATCTCAAGGCCGGTATCTTTAAATGGTCGTGTCACATAATTTACCTGCATCAGAAGAGACAATCGTGGTTTGACCG
>JAUVXZ010000192.1 GCA_030603345.1 Pseudomonadota bacterium | reverse complement strand
CTTTTTTTGTTATGGGGCATAATCAAAAAAAAGACACACCCATACCCTGGACTTTGACGTTACCCTTGGAGGAAACCCTTTACAGGCTGTTTGGGCAACAGCCTGTTTAGACTTGACCAGACACGGCGTGTTTGTTTAGTATTATTCATGTGGGTGGGTGGCACAGGGAGAGCCACGAGCACCAAAAAAAAGGGGCATGCAACCCCTTATTCGTATAAGCTTTGCTGGGGTGAGTGACGGGACTTGAACCCGCGACCACTGGGGCCACAACCCAGTGCTCTACCAGCTGAGCTACACCCACCATTCCTATTGTCTCTATCATACTCTGATGTGGTTGGCAATGGAATATTTCTGTTTGGGAGGGGTAATCTGGGATAGGCGATTTGCGCTTGCTCATCTCACATGCCATATCCTATGTGGAATCTCTTAGCAGTTTCCAAAAGGGGATGGAATACTTGAACGAAATTTGGGCAAACTTCACAAGGGGGAGTTCTCAGTGGAAGATACCAAGAATGTAATGTTCAGACAGATACCCTCTGTTGATGAGCTGTTGGTGACCTCAGGCATTAAAAGCATGCTGTCCACTATACCACGGGCTTTGATTTTGCGCGCCATTCGCCAGATTTTAGATGAATTAAGGGAAGAGATTAGAAAAGCTCCTGTCGGTGACGAAATGCCAGATGTAGGGCTGAGCACGGTTGTTGACCAGATCACCAGGAGGGTATCGATCCTATCACAGCCCAGTTTAAGACAGGTCATCAACGCCACTGGAGTTATTGTGCATACTAATCTGGGACGCTCTCCTGTACCAAAACGGGTTATTAGCGCGTTTAACTCCCTGGCAGGTTGTTACAGCAACCTAGAGTATAACCTCAACACTGGCAAAAGGGGGAGTAGGTATGTCCATGTACAAGACATCCTGAGGGAGCTCACCGGAGCTGAGGATGCCCTCGTTGTTAATAACAATGCAGCTGCTGTGCTTATTGCCTTAGATACCATAGCCAAGGGTAAGGAAGTTGTTATCTCCAGAGGTCAACTAGTGGAAATCGGCGGCTCCTTTCGCATGCCTGATGTCATGAGAAAGAGTGGGGCCAAGATGTTTGAGGTTGGGACAACGAATAAGACAACTATCAGAGATTATGAGGCAGCAATTGTTTCTGATACCGCTCTTTTCCTTAAAGTCCATATGAGTAATTTCCAAATAGTAGGATTCGCCCAGGAAGTAAGCCTAGAGGAGCTGGTTGGTCTGGGGAGGAAATACAGCATCCCTGTAATGGAGGATCTTGGTAGCGGGTGTTTGATTGATCTTTCCCGTTACGGACTTAAGAAAGAACCAACCGTTCAAGATTCTGTAGAGAAAGGAGCAGACATAATCACCTTCAGCGGTGACAAAATGCTGGGTGGGCCTCAGTGTGGAATAATTCTTGGAAAAAAAGATATTATCTCAAAAATAAAGGCCAATCAGTTGAACAGGGCGCTCCGAGTGGATAAATTGACCCTCATTGCGCTTCAGGAGACCCTTTCCATATACCGGGACGAAGAAAAGGCAATCAGGCAAATACCTACCCTAAGGATGATATGCCAGTCGTATCCAAGCGTTTGTCGAAAGGCAGAGAGATTAAGGGGTTTGATTGGGAAAATAGATACCAGCAACTTTGTGATCAGCCTCAGTGATGGTTTCTCACAAGTCGGTGGTGGCGCCTTGCCTTTGGAGGGGATAAAAAGCAGACTCCTTTGCCTATCACCCCGTAGACTCTCAGCTTCCCGTATCGTGGAGTTTCTGAGGTCCTATGATCCACCCGTTGTCGTAAGACTGGAAAAAAACAACGTTTTGCTGGATTTGAGAACAATCCAGGAAAAGGAAGTGAAGATTGTGGCTGCGGCCATACAGAAGATGTCAACCAAAAACAGGCTGTTGCCTAAACAGAAATCCCTTTGAGCCCTAAAGGCGAGTTTTGACATCGCCTGGAGCGAGCCTTAGATTGATCAAAAAACGTTTTAGACCAAGGGAAAATGGATTTCGGCAGCAGCCTGAAAAGGCGCAACCGGCTGATTAATAAGATCGCACCACCACATCGTTCCTTGAGCAATCCTCTATGAAATGCTTTGTATCAATTCCTTCCCGGGCCGAAACCTGACAGCCTTGCTGGCCTTGATTTGAATCGGTTGGCCAGTTCGTGGATTTCTCCCGGTTCTTGCTTTTCTGTTGACTACCACAAAGGTTCCAAAACCGGCAAGGGGAAATCTACCATCCTTTTTGATCGTCGCTTTTGCAACAGCGAGGAAAGCGTTAAGAGCTCTTTCTGAATCGGCCTTAGTTAAACCAGTTTCTTTTGCCATCCCTGATATTAACTCTGTTTTTGTCATGACTCACACTCCTCCATTTGTTGTAGGTTGTTAAATAGGAAACATGCCCTTGCAAATTCCTACTGATCTTCCCGTTTGCTTTTACTGGTTTCTAGATCTATTGAAAAAGGATAGATAATTTATGATTGTACGAAATGCGCTGTATTTCAGAAGCATGCATGCAGGCTGCAGACCTGCTGCTGTTAAGATTTAGCAGGATCTTTAGCACAGTGAGATCGCAATTTCAATAAAAAATAGTCTCGGTGTTCGATAATGTTTCCTTGCTATCTAAACTAACTCTACAGAGATCTTTTAAATTGAGCTGATTATCAGTGTGTTACGATAACTATATAATCCACTTTCTTAAGGCAAACTTTTTCATATCTGCCGCTTTGGCCAGAGCCAAATCCAGCATTGACAAATGTTTCGTGAGATTATAACGTTAGGACATTGTTCGCTAGAGGCCGGCTGCATACAAAGAATGGGTACATCAATGGAGAACATTATTGCAAATGCGCTGGAAGAAAGTCTGAGAATCAAAGAGGATTTCGTTAAAAAAAACACCACTAAATTGATTGAATTTGCTCAGTATCTTTCCAACGCCTTTAGAAATGCTAAAAAGCTTATGATATGCGGCAATGGCGGAAGCGCAGCTGATGCCCAGCACCTTGCTGCTGAATTTGTTAATAGATTTCAATTAGATCGGCCTCCCTTGCCAGCTTTAGCACTTACCACCGATACCTCGATTATTACAAGCGTTGCAAATGATTATCGGTATGAGGACGTTTTTTCTAAGCAAATTGAGGCCCTTGGTATTAGGGGAGATATCCTCCTTGCCATTTCTACGAGCGGAAGGTCACAAAGCGTTCTTGCCGCCATAAGGACTGCACGGAAAAAGGGGGTATATACGGTTGGTTTTATTGGAGGGGAAGGGGGAGATATGCTTCGATTGGTGGACTTACCCCTCCTCGTTGAAAGCGAGCACACGCCTCGGGTCCAAGAGGTCCATATCTTAGCTGGACATCTCATCTGCGAGCTCGTTGAACATATTCTTTTTCACAAAAATCCTTCTGAAAACTAAATCCTTTGGTATCGTTCAAAAGTGTTGGCATGAACCATAGTGAGTAGCCGTTCACGTTCTAAAAGAGGTCGTGGCTGTTTTTGAACGATAGTAATCCTTTATGTTTTGTTCACATGAAAATAGTAAGCAGGGTGATTGACTAAAGAAATGGATACATTAGAACCAATATCGTTAAAAAATCTGAAAACCTATTCCCTGAAAAAGAGAGCAAGCAAGGTCTCGGTAAAGAACTTTGCATCAAGCTGGGAACCAGGTGGTACCATGGGCCAGTGGTTCGAAAAACTGCCTAACATTTTGGCAGGAAGTGATCTTAGGAACCTGGTAAAGAGATTGAGCATGGCCGTAAAGGAACAAAAGACTATTATCCTGGCTATGGGGGCTCATGCCATTAAGGTCGGGTTGAGCCCTGTAATCCTGGATTTGATGGAAAGAGGAATTATTAGCGGTCTGGCTATGAACGGCGCTGGCATTATCCATGATTCAGAGGTTGCCATGGTTGGGGCTACATCAGAAGATGTAGAGTCTGCACTCCCCCAAGGCAAATTTGGGATGGCCCGGGAGACAGGAGAGTTTCTTAATGGCGCTATTACAGAAGGGGCCAAAGTAGGGATAGGGCTGGGAGCGTCGGTCGGTAAGCATATTCTTCAGGCATCACTTCCTTATGCTCGGTATAGTTTATTAGCTGCAGGTGCGAGGTTACATATACCCGTTACCGTTCATGTGGCCATAGGTACTGATATTATCCACATTCATCCAGCGGTAAATGGATCTGCGATAGGAGAAACTTCACATCGTGATTTTCGAATCTTCGCAACCCTCGTCTCACGCCTTGAAGGCGGTGTATACATCAATCTTGGTTCCGCAGTGGTTCTACCAGAAGTATTCCTGAAGGCCCTGACCTTGGTCAGAAACCTAGGATTTGAGGTCAAACGATTTACAACGGTCGATATGGACTTCATGCGACACTATCGCCCTATGAATAACGTAGTCAGGAGACCTACCTTAGAAGGTGGCCAGGGGTTTTCTCTCATTGGGCACCATGAAATTATGTTTCCCTTGCTTGCAGCAGCCCTGATTGAGAATTTAGATAGTAATAAGGTTTTTTGAACAGGGTTTCATTACCTGATTATCCCACTATCACTAACAAGAATTTTTCTTAGAAAAGAGAAATGGTCAAAGAGAGATTCAGGGTTGGTTTTGGTTACGATGTTCATAGGCTCGTTGAAGGAAAGCCTCTCATCCTTGGGGGAGTCACTATCCCAAATGACAAAGGCCTCCTCGGCTATTCTGATGCAGATGTCTTGATACACGCTATTATTGATGCCATGCTCGGGGCTCTCGGAAAAGGCGATATTGGGCAACATTTTCCGGACTCCGATCCAGCATACCAGGGCGCGAATAGCCTCACTCTCCTAAAGAAAATCGTGGGCCTTGCCCATGATAAGGGACTCACCGTGAACAACCTCGATGCGACTATTGTTGCACAAAAGCCAAAATTGAGCCCTTATTTGAACGATATGAAAGAAAGATTATCAACTGTTTTACAGGTTGATCCAGATCTCCTAAATGTAAAGACAACCACTACTGAGGGGCTAGGGTTCTGCGGGCGAGAAGAAGGGGTTGCCGCCTATGCGGTGGTGAGTTTAGGGCGAAAGTGATCCAAAGGGAAATACGAAGGATATTTTGTCCACGATTTCACTAGAATCTTGACATATACACTAACCCCGATCATTACTTTTGACATTTGGTAATTTGGATTTGATTTGAACTTTGGATTTTGGCATTTGTCATTTCTACTAATTAGATATGTATATGCTATAGAAGAGATTCATTAGTGGCTATTACCTTATATAATTCGGCAAGCAGGAAAAAAGAGATTCTTCGGCCTCTAAACAAGGGAGAGGTTGGTATCTATGTCTGCGGAGTTACCGTATATGACCTGTGTCATATAGGGCATGCCCGCTCGGCGATTGTTTTTGACGTCCTGGTGAGGTATTTCAGGGCCAGGGGCTTTAAGGTTACCTATGTCAGAAATTTTACCGATGTGGATGATAAGATCATTGAGCGGTCAAAACAAGTAGAAGAGGATACCACAACCCTGGCCGAGAGGTACATACATGCCTTTTACGAGGATATGCACGCCTTAGGTGTGCTTGATGCCGACATAGAGCCCAAGGCTACAGAGCATATGGATGATATTATCGATATGGTGAGCCGCTTGGTTGAAAAGGGATTTGCCTATGTGGTCGATCACACTGTTTACTTTTCTGTTGAGAAGTTTAAAAGCTATGGTCAGCTTTCAGGCAGGCGACTTGACGAAATGGTTGCAGGCGCTAGGATTGCTGTTGACGAGAAAAAAAAGAATCCTATGGATTTTGTTCTCTGGAAAGGGGCAAAACCAGGGGAGCCCAAATGGAAAAGTCCTTGGGGTGAGGGAAGACCAGGATGGCACATAGAATGTTCAGCTATGAGTTGCAGATATCTCGGGGCAAACTTTGATATACATGGGGGAGGACGAGACCTTATCTTTCCGCATCATGAAAACGAGAGGGCCCAGGCAATGGCAGCCAATGGGGTCAATTTTGCCAACTACTGGGTGCATAACGGGTTTCTTACCGTTGAATCAGAAAAAATGTCTAAGTCTCTCGGTAATTTTATTACCATAAAAGATGCACTCAGGTTGTATCACCCACAGGAATTAAGGCTCTTCTTGCTTTCAAAACACTATAGAAGTCCACTGGATTTCTCTCGTTCAGGCCTCTTGGAGGCGAGATCTGGGCTGGTGAGGATATACAGAACTCTTCAACGACTGGAAGAAATAGTCGGGCCGCAGAAATCTGCTTCCAAAGGAATTAGCACTCCATTTTTTTCCAACGGAGAGAGGGATGATTTTACGAGCCGCTTTGTGCATGTGATGGATGACGATCTTAACTCGGCTGGGGGATTAGGGCTAGTCTTTGAGAAGATAAGGAATATTAACAGGCTCATGGACTCATCGACACCAAAAAAAGACATCAAATCCCAATTGCTTCAGGAGAGAAAGGATTTTCTCGATTGCGGAATGACCATGGGTCTGCTCCAAGAAGAACCGTCCAAATTCTTAAAAGAGATAGCAGAGGCCCCTTCTGAAATAAGCACAGAGGAGATTGAGATCATGATCCAAGAGAGGAATCAGGCACGAAAGAGAGAGGATTGGGCCAAGGCCGATAGCATTAGGTCAGAGTTGTCCAAACAGGGTATTATCCTTGAAGATGGGCCCGAGGGCACCAGTTGGCGATTGAGGATAGAGGAGTAGTGCAAAGGTCCTCAGTTTTTGAGCTTATTTCTCCATTTGAACCGAAAGGTGATCAACAGCACGCCATTGATGCCCTTTCTGAAGGGGTAGAACGAGGGCTCAGGCATCAGGTATTGCTTGGTGTAACAGGCTCCGGAAAGACCTTTACCATAGCCAA
>JAUVXZ010000065.1 GCA_030603345.1 Pseudomonadota bacterium | reverse complement strand
TTTATTGACAATAAGATTCCATCTGATCAAAGAAAGAAGGTTCCTGTTCTCAAAAGTCGTGATGACATAGTGTGGGTGTGTGGCATTCAGATTGATCAGAGATACAGGGTTAGCCAGGACACAAAAAGAATTTTAAGATGTGGAGTTGAATAAATTATGGTATATGTTTATATTTCAAATAGGCATTTTTCATAATTCCGCTAATGTTAATCAATTTAGGCAAAGGAGAAAATAGTTGAACGCATTTTCAAAGAACTTAACCCTTTGGCTGGTCATCAGCCTGATGTTGATCTTACTCTTTCAGATCTTCAAAAAGGAGACTACCCAGACGGGGCAGTTAAGCTATAGCGAATTTCTGAATATGGTAGAAAGAGGAGATGTCGGCCAAATCACTATTCAGGGCGATAAAATCTCTGGTATCACAAATCAGGGCCGACCCTTTAGAACATTTGCGCCCAAGGATCTTGAACTCATAAAAATCTTACGCGATAAGGACATAGAAATAACTGCCAGACCAGACCAAGCGTCACCATGGTACATGACTGTCCTCGTATCCTGGTTCCCTATGATTCTTTTGATAGGGGTGTGGATTTTCTTTATGCGTCAGATGCAGGTGGGGGGCGGCAAGGCACTTTCATTTGGTAAGAGCCGCGCCCGACTCGTTAGTGATGATGGAAATAAGGTGACCTTTGAGGATGTGGCCGGCATCGATGAAGCCAAAGAGGAGCTTCAAGAAATCATAGAATTTCTGAGAGACCCAAAGAAATTCACCCGCCTCGGAGGGAGAATCCCCAAGGGTGTACTTCTGGTAGGTGCTCCTGGAACGGGTAAAACTCTCTTGGCCAGGGCTATCGCAGGAGAGGCAGCGGTTCCCTTCCTCAGTATTAGCGGCTCTGATTTTGTGGAAATGTTCGTTGGTGTTGGTGCCTCAAGGGTGAGAGATCTCTTTCTACAGGGAAAGAAGAACGCCCCGTGCATTATCTTCTTAGACGAGATTGATGCTGTTGGCCGACACCGGGGTGCTGGATTAGGAGGGGGTCATGATGAACGAGAACAGACGTTGAATCAGCTCTTGGTGGAAATGGATGGATTTGAATCCAATGAAGGGGTCATTCTTATTTCAGCCACCAACCGGCCGGATGTGCTGGACCCAGCATTATTGCGACCGGGAAGGTTTGACCGCCAGGTGGTTGTCCCGTTTCCCGATGTGAAGGGACGGGAGGCTATACTCAGAGTCCACACCCAAAAAACGAGGATGGCAGACGATATTAATCTTTCTGTAATTGCCAGGGGGACACCTGGCTTTACCGGCGCAGACATCGAGAATATGACCAATGAGGCAGCCTTGCTTGCAGCCAGGAGAAATAAAGACAAAATTGATATGTCAGACCTGGAAGATGCAAAAGATAAGGTTCTCATGGGTACCGAAAGAAAGAGCATGATCATAAGCGATGAAGAGAAGAAAACTACTGCATTTCATGAGGCAGGGCACACTCTGGTAGCCAAACTTCTTCCCGATGCCGATCCGATACATAAGGTGACCATTATTCCCAGAGGCAGGGCCCTCGGATTGACACAGCAGCTCCCTTTGGATGATAAACACACCTATACCAAGGATTACCTCATCACTAACATTTGCGTGCTAATGGGAGGAAGGATATCTGAGGAAATTGCCTTACATACTCAGACGACTGGTGCAAGCAATGACATAGAGAGGGCCACGGAAATAGCAAGAAAGATGGTCTGCGAGTACGGTATGAGTGAGAAACTCGGCCCGTTGAGTTTCGGCAAAAAAGAGGAAGAGATATTCCTGGGACGTGAGATTGCCCAACATAGAGATTATAGTGAAGAGACAGCCCGAAGAATTGATCAAGAGGTCAATAGTCTTGTAACCGAGAACTACGAAAAGACCCATAACATGATCAGTGATAATCTTGATACCCTTAACAAGCTCGCTAAAGCGCTCTTGGAAAGAGAGACCTTAAACGGGCGTGAGATAGAAGAAATAATGGGTAATAAGAGAAAAAAAAGACAATCAAGAAAGCCAACCGCGAAAAAGAAAAGTGACTCGCCAGGTAGAAAAACCCAAAATCCTAAACTGGTTAGGACATCATCTCGATCTTGACTCAAAAACCTCTATCATGGGCATACTGAATGTTACGCCTGACTCTTTTTTTGATGGAGGTATCCATTTCCGTTTAAATCACGCTGTGAAGAGTGGTTTAAGCATGGCCGTGGAGGGTGCTGATATCATTGATGTCGGGGGTGAATCAACAAGACCTTCTTCTGATCCCCTCCCCCTTGATCAAGAGCTCGGGAGGGTAATACCTGTCATCAAGGCCCTCAGCCGTGAAGTCAAAGTGCCCATAAGCATAGACACCTATAAAAGCGAGGTAGCCAGACAGGCCCTCGAGGCAGGCGCTACCATGGTGAACGATGTAAGTGCTCTGAGGTTTGATCCTGCTATGGGTCCTCTTGTTGCAGAGGCAGGTGTGCCCATTGTGTTGATGCACATGAAGGGAACGCCTAAGGATATGCAGATAAAGCCAACCTATAAGGATCTTCTTGGGGAGATAGCAGGATTCTTAAGCAGAGCCATAGAGCAGGCGGCTGGGATTGGCATCAAGAGAGAGCTCATCATCATTGATCCTGGTATTGGTTTTGGTAAGTCTTTTGATGATAATCTCAAGATAATAAAAGGATTGCATACATTTTCTTCTCTTGGACAACCAGTTCTGGTGGGTACCTCAAATAAGGCCTTTATAGGCCACGTTCTTGGTCTTCCAGGGGAATCTCGGGAAACTGGTACTATGGCCACTATTGCTGCTGCCGTGATGAATGGAGCAGATATCGTAAGGGTCCACAATGTTAAGGCTGCTAGGGAAACAGTACGCATGATCGAGGCCATAGAATCTGGCAGTTCTGAGCCGAAAACCTGAATAAACTTTGTTGGGTTTGTTGTGTCTGTTGAGTTTCTTGTGTTTGTTGGGTTTACTGATACCTTTGTATAACCCAGTATTTCGGTAACGGTTAAGATAACCTGGGAATATAAAGACGAATAACGTTACCGAAGAACGAAACGGGATTCGTAACCGTAACCTGTAAATGTTACCCCAATTCTAAACTATTACACGTAGGCCGAGTTGTATTTACGAGGCTATGCAAAGATCTCAAGGGATTTATTATGCTCCTATGCATAGATGTGGGCAATACCAACATTGTCCTTGGTATCTTTCAAGATGATACCATGCTGGATCACTGGCGAATAAGAACAGAAAGAGATATGACCGGTGATGAATTGGGTCTATTAGTTAACAATCTGTTTATACCAGCCAAGTTAGAGATGAGCAGTGTCGATGCTGTCATTGTCTCCTGCGTTGTGCCACCCCTGTTGAGTGCCTTTAGAGAGTTTTGCCTCCGTTATTTTGGCCAGGAACCAATGATCGTGGGACCAGATATCAACACAGGAATGCCCATTGAATATGAACATCCAAAAGAGGTTGGGGCTGATAGGATAGTAAATGCAGTAGCTGCGTACCAGAAATACAGGACAGGGCTGATCATAGTGGATTTTGGTACAGCTACTACCTTTGATTACATATCCCCTGAAGGTGTTTATGAAGGGGGAGCCATTGCTCCAGGGATAACCATCTCCGCTGAGGCTCTTTTTCAAAAGGCCTCTAAGTTGCCTCGAGTTGAGATATTTGTCAAACCCAAAACTGTTATGGCGAAAGAAACCATCAGCAGCATGAATGCAGGTCTTATTTATGGATATGCTGGCCTGGTTGATGGAATAGTTAACCGGATAAAAAAAGAGGTAGGATCTGATACTACGGTTGTCGCAACAGGAGGTCTGGCCCCTTTAATTAAATCTGAGGCCACAACGATTGACTACGTCGAAGAATTTTTGACCCTTGACGGACTTAAAACGATATTCGAGCTAAACGCACCTGCCCAGGCATAGAAAATACCCATTGCCCCAGCCTAATCAGTTTGCGTAACGCTTCACGCCCTCTCCCTTCTCCCCCTTAGGGTTACTGGCTATTGCCCAAAATGTTCAGAGCCCCACGTTAACCTGCCTATACCCATGAGGCCCTCGGATTCCTCTGCAACTGGTCTAAAAGAATTCGATCGTGTCTCTACTGTAGAGTAAGAGAACGCGTGATAGAATAAAGGTAGCCGTGGACAGGTTCAGAGTTCACCGAAAACCTCTGAACCGTGAACCCGTGAACCTCTACGAATAAAGATTGTGGAAAAATAGAAAATAAGGTAAAAAACCTTCGGCAAAAAACTGCTCGCAGACTCCCAGAAACACCAGAGTCGAAAAAGGTATTGGCAACGGCAGAGAAGTATGTTGCTTTACATGCCACGTAGGTGTTAACAGGTTGTTGCCGAAACGTGGAAAGGTTTATGCGCTAAAAAGAAGGGATCGTGATTCTATGACTCTCATTTGCACTCTTGATAATCTGCCTGATAATATCAACAACCCTGTAGTCACTATTGGTAACTTCGACGGCGTTCACAAGGGGCATCAGACGCTTTTTAAAAAGGTTAGAGACAGGGCAATGGATTTGCAGGGAACATCGGTAGTGATCACCTTTGAGCCCCATCCCATAAAGGTGATGTCACCCGAAAAACTGAGACCACTCATAACCATCTCGGAACAAAAAAAAGAGCTGGTAATGAGCCAAGGTATCGACATACTGCTTTTAATCAAGTTTACCTTAAAGTTTGCTGGGATCTCCGCCAGAGATTTTGTTAAAGATATCTTAGTGGATAGGATAGGTATCAAAGAGATAGTGGTCGGTTACGATTATGCCTTCGGTCATAGCAGAGAAGGTAATATCCAACTCCTGAGGGAAATGGGCCAAGAGTTCAAATTTACGGTCCATCAAGTCAGATCTGTCTACGCAGGAAAAGCTCTGGTGTCCAGCACATCAATTCGTAACCTTATTGTAGAGGGCAGTGTATCTGAGGCAAATCGGTTGCTTGGAAGAAATTATCAGATTAGAGGAAAGGTTATCGAAGGCAGGAAGAGGGGTGAACCTCTCCTCGGTTACGCAACAGCCAACCTCAGACTGCCTGATGGACTAATACCTCGAGAAGGCGTATATATCGTTACTGTAGAGTTGGAGGGCAAGCTCTACCAGGGATTAACGAACATAGGCTACAATCCTACCTTCAAAGACAAAACGTTGTCGGTGGAGACCCATATTTTTGATTTTTCTGCCAATATAGTGAAGCAAAGCATTAAGGTAAATTTCCTTTCGCGTTTGCGTGATGAAATAACCTTCACCACTGTCGAAAAGCTTTCCCAACAGATCAGCCGAGATATTGAACAGGCACGAGAGTTTTTTCGGGAACAAGAGAAACACTAGATGTCTTTATAGCTCAAGATCTTAGCTTCTGTAGACGGCTAGATTGATTACCAATAGGGACTAAATACAGTGAATCTTGTTATCGAGCTTATTCCGACAGCTTCTCACTGCATTGAGACCACAGCTAAAAGAGAATACTGGAAAAGTGCAGATGAATATTTGAAAAAGGCAAATGAAGATAAGAGACTTAAGGAAAGAATAGAGCTCCTTAAAGCCTTCCTTGAGACGGCCGACTTTGGTATGCTGAGGCAGCAATCGGAAAAGCACATCATAGATGGAAAGCAGGTGACCTTCAAACTCTCTATGAAGTATAGGAAACCATGGTGTGAAATGACCGTGGAGCACAAACCGTGAAATACGAATGAAAGGGAAAAAAATCTTGTAATTCACTGACTCAAATGATATAGAGCAAAAAAACTTTTTCGTGGGGATAACATGTTTGGACAAGCCTTTCAATCAATGGAGCACGGGTACCTTAATAGGAGGGACTTCCTAAAACTCTCCGGTATTCTTGGTCTTGGCCTGGCAACCAGCCCGATCGGGGTGGCCTCAGCCGAGGCGGTAAAATTCGACAAAACACTGTACAAGGTATCAAAATCCCAAATAGGTATGGGAACCATAGTTTCGATGACTGTTCTTGACCCCTCAAGAGACCATGCAGAGGAAGCCATCGCCCTCGCCTTTCAAGAGATCGGACGGCTAACCAAGCAGATGAGCAGGTATGACCCTGATACACCTCTTGCTCACCTGAATCGCTACCAAGTGCTCGAAGAAGCTCCACCTGAACTCTTGTTTGTGATTAAGAAATCCATGTATTACCACCAAATAAGCGATGGTTTTTTTGATATTACGGTAAAACCACTCTTAGATGCCTTTGCCCAATCACGTAAGGGTCCGAAAACGGTTTTGCCAAATAAAGAAAAGATAGCCCAACTCTTAGGGCTGGTTGATGCCAACCAAATTTTCCTTAGTGAAAAAAACATAACATTCATGAGAGATGGTATGGAAATCACTCTGGATGGCATCGCTAAAGGTTTTATTGTTGATAAGGCAGCTGAAAAGTTGAGGGAGCAAGGGATACAACATGCTCTCTTAAACGCTGGTGGTGATATTCGGACAATAGGTGACAAAGGAAATAATAGGCCTTGGAAAATAGCAATCGAAGACCCTTTGAAGAAAAGAAATTACCCCGATACGGTCCCTCTCACCAATAGCTCTATTGCCACCTCTGGCAGCTATGAGGTATTCTTCGACCAGGAAAAAGTCTTTCATCATATTATCAATCCCAAAACTGGATTATCACCGCTTATTAATGCTAGCGTGTCAGTGAAGGCCTCCACAGCCATGGAGGCTGATGCCCTTTCAACTACCTTTTTTGTCCTCAGCCCAACTCGAGCGATGCGACTAATAAATGCCCTGCCCCACTGTGAAGGACTCATAGTTACGAGGAATCTGAACAAAATCAAATCCAAAGGGTGGCAGGGCACGGCTACATCATAGTCAAATCCAAACAGGCTGTTGCCGAAATCTCTTTTCCCTTGGGCAACAGCCCATACCCTGGACTTTGACGCTACCCTGGATGGAAGGGGATCAGAATATCATAGCCTCTGCCTCTTTTCGTAATTCTGACAGGGTAGCAGGATTGAGGGCCGAAATTGGGATTCCACCGATGCTTTTTGCAAGGTGAGCTATCTGGGCCCCATCAAGTCTATCCACTTTATTTAAGACCAGAATAGTCGGTATCTTGTTCAGATCAAGCCTGTGCAATGTCTTGCCTACTGATGCTATCTGATCTTCTACCATGGGATCACTGATATCCGCTACGTGGAGAAGAAGGTCTGCCTCGTGAAGTTCCTCGAGCGTTGCAGCAAAGGCCTCCAAAAGATCCCCTGGCAAATCTCGAATAAACCCCACCGTATCAGTGAGGATAACCTCCCTGTCATTGAGCCTCAGGCGGCGACTCGTAGGATCGAGCGTAACAAAAAGCCTATCGTCTACCCTCACCTGACTTCTGGTAAGGGCATTAAGAAGTGTTGATTTTCCTGCATTGGTATATCCAACAATTGAAATGACCGGGCAACCCCCGATCCTTCTCTTTTTTCTCCTCTCTTTCCTCTGTCCTTTGACCTTCTCTAGCTCGTTATTTAAGAGGGTAATCCTATCCCTCACCCTTCTTCTATTAATCTCCAACTTGGTCTCTCCAGGACCCCGACCACCTATCCCACCGGTAAGTCTTGACATTGCCGTATTCTTAGTAATTAGTCTGGGCAGGAGATACCGTGATTGCGCCAGTTCTACCTGAATCTTTCCCTCCCTGGTGATTGCCCGTCTGGCAAAAATATCCAAGATCAGCTGAGTTCTATCAATTATCTTCATTTCTGTGTAATCTGTCAGAACTCTGACCTGGGCAGGGGTTAGTTCACCGTCAAAAATTAAAAGATCAGCTCCCTTTTGAAGAGCGTAAACAACGAGCTCGCTCAGTTTTCCTTTGCCTAAGAGAAAACGAGAATTTGGCTCTGCCTTCCGCTGGATAAAAGAACCCACAATCAGAAGGTCACTCGTTGTGGCCAGTTCTTTTAATTCTTGAAGCGATTCCTCAGCCTGCCTCTTGGAGGCCTTGGTCACACTGACAAGGACAGCCTTTTCCTTCCTTTCCATTCCGAGACCCTGGCCTGTTTTGGAAAGCTCACTTTCAAGATCTCTGATAAAGTCCGAAAAATTGAAATGAAGCCTGCCAATATCAGCTACCTGCTCCACAATCCACGGCTGCCCTGATTTATTGGTAGGAAGGAGATGGGCATAGTAAAGATCGGCCGGAATCCCTTGAGCATTTACAGTAATGCACAACATCAAATCCAGCTTGAGTAGAGCGAGATCCATGAGATCCTCATGATTCAATGGCTCTCCGTGCAGGTGAGTGTGGACACATCTTAGCCCTTTCAATCTACCAGCACCAGATCTAAACCGAGTTAAATCAGGGATCAGGATGCTGTGGTCATTGCCCACAACCACATACTCTACATCCCCCCTCCTTCCGATGAGGAGTGCCACTTGTCTCTTGATGTCAGCGGAGATCTCCGCTAATCGGCGTGCAATCTCACGAGAGATGATTTCGCCCTTGGAAATACGTCGTGTATAGATGTTTTGAAGTCTTTTGAGATGGCTGGCCTTGAGACCACCAATTTTGCCATATACCTTGTTTATGGCTCTGCCTCAAGTTATTGGTAAAGGATAAAAAGAAGTTCGGTTTAAGAAATCACCCTTCTACCAATTCTTCCTGGTAGAAGTTATCGAATTTTGTATATTTCTCCCTGAAGGTCAGCTTGACAACGTCAGTGGGCCCATTTCTGTGTTTCGCAATAATAACCTCAGCCTTGCCCTTGTTTTCCTCTGTCCGGTTATACATCTCTTCTCGATAAATAAACAAGATCAGATCTGCATCCTGCTCTATAGCGCCTGACTCCCTCAAATCAGCTAACATCGGTCTCTTATTGGGCCTGTCCTCAACCTTCCTGTTCAACTGTGAAACTGCCACAACAGAGATATCTAAATCCTTTGCAAGAGCCTTCAAAGATCTTGATATATCAGAAATCTCCTGCTGTCTCGATTCAACCGCCTTTTTGCTCTGCATCAACTGGAGGTAATCAATAATAACTAAAGATATATTATGCTTCTTTTTCAATCGCCGGGCCTTAGCCTTTATTTCCAAGGCAGACAAAGCAGATGAATCATCAATATAGATAGGCAGTTCGGAGAGTCTGTTAGCCGAGTCTGTCAAACGAAGGTAGTCATCATCCTGTAGGGCCCCTTTCCTTAATTTCCACGCATCTATCATAGCATCACAGCCCAATAGCCTAATGCCAAGTTGAAGGCTCGACATCTCAAGGGAGAATACAGCTACACCTACCTTATCCTCCAGCGCAGCATTAACTGCCATATTTAAGGCCAACGCTGTTTTACCCATGCTCGGCCTACCAGCAACAATAATTAAGTCAGAGGGCTGAAGCCCAGAGGTGAGATTATCAAAATCAGTAAATCCGGTTGAAATACCAGTTATATTGCTACCCGTAGTGGTCTCTATTTTCTTGAAACTGTTCTTAACAACTTCATTTAGTGGTAAAAAGCTTGTATCTATATTCCTCTCTGCTATCTCAAATATGGATTGCTCAGCTAAATCAAGGACTTCGTCAGTGTCATTAGTAAACTCGAAGCAGGATTCAGATATCCGGGCACAATGGCCGATTAAGCTTCTTCTTGTGGATAAGTCTTTAACAATTTTGGCATGATGCATTATTCCAGCTGAGGTTGACGTTGCTTCTGCCAGTGAAGCCAAGTAATCTGTTCCTCCAACCTTATCCAGAGCACCCCTTTCCTTCAACACCTGCGAAAGCGTAATCAGATCGACGGGATCATCTCTGTTATACAAGGTAAGCATGCCTTCAAATATCTGGGTGTGGGTCTCCCGGTAGAAATCCTCGCCTGACAAGATATCCACAACCTGATTCAGCGCATCATTATTGATCAATATGCTACCCAATATAGTCTGTTCAGCCTCCAGGTTATGGGGAGGCACCTTATAAGTGAGATAAGCAGGATCTTCTTTTTTCTTGGGCATATCCATTTTCTTATTCTTACGCCTTTTCTTCCTCTTGTTCAACGATTACTTTTATGGTGGCTATAACTTCTGGGTAGAGTCTGATTGCCACATCAAACTCACCGAGAGCCCTTATTGGTTCATCCATGCTAATTTTTTTCCTGTCTACAACTACTCCCTCTTTCTCAAGCCCCTGAGCAATATCTCGAGTTGTCACAGAACCATAGAGCTTACCCTCCGCACCTGCCTTTTGCCTGATACCTACCGTTAGCTGTGAGATCTTTTCCTTCACCCTCTCTGCTTCCTCCTTATCTTTCATGCGTCTGGTCATTATCTTGTCTTTTCTCATCTCCAATGCCTTTAGGTTGGCATGAGTGGCCTCTGCAGCAATGCCCTTTGGAATAAGGTAATTTCTGGCATAGCCCCTTGCAATATCCACAGTATCACCTTCAAAACCAATAGATTCAAAATCTTGCTTCAGTATTATCCTCATATCCCTTCTCCCGTTAAATTCTCTGCTCCACTGATATACTCTTTCAAGTTCTTACTGAAAATAGACGAACGGTACTTAAGTTTGACTCCTTGTTCGTTCAAAGCCACAGCATGGAAATTTTCTCCTGGAGAACTTTCTATCTTCTGCCCTGACAAGAGGTTATTCAACGGGGCAGATTCCAAAAAGAGAGGTGCACGATGAACAGCAGAAATTGAGGCATGGAACAGTATGGCAAAAAACAAAATGGAGGCCGCAAAAACAGAACGAGCAACTCCCCTAGCCCCCATATTCAGCTCTCTAAACCGAAACGTTATTTCTTAGTATTCTCGATTTCCTCTGGTCCTAATTTTTGCAGTGGTAAACGGTAAAAGGGCTATGTTTCTGGCCCTTTTTATAGCCACAGCCAGTATTCTTTGATGCTTGGCACAGTTGCCAGAAATTCTTCGTGGTATGATCTTTCCTCTTTCGCTCGTAAAAACCGCAAGAGGCTTGTGCTCTTTGTAATCGATCTTTAAACTCGGATCAGCACAGAAACGGCAAACCTTGTGCTTAATAAACATTCTTTTGCCCCCATCAAAAACCATTATGCTTCTTCAGCCGATTCAATTTGCTTCTCTTCCACTTGATTTTCCTTGCTATCTTCCGTTTTCTCCTCCTCAACGATTAGCTCTGCTGGATCAACATCTTCATCAATTTTGACAGTTGAATACTTTAGGATCCGATCATCAAGTTTTAGATTCCTCTCCAACTCCGTAACCATCTCAGGGGGACCACAAAAATCAAGGAGGACATAGTGGCCCTTATCAAATCGCTTCACCTCATAAGCCATTTTCCTTTTTCCCCACTCATCAATTTTTATGATAAAGCCCTTTTGTTTCTTTATTAGATCTGAAAACTTGGCAACAACTTCTTTTAAAGCTTCATCATCGAGATTGGGATTGCCGATATAAATCGTTTCATAGCGTCTCATTGGAGAGGATGCCTTTTTTTATAAGGATGCTGAAAAATTTATGTCTTTTCTATCCCTGTTGCAAACCGTTGTCAACCCATTTTTTGAGAGCTAGGGGATATATCTCTCAATAAGGGCTTTCTGGTGCATTTTCCCTGATCCACTCTTGCCAAACTCCGAAATATATTCAACACTTCTTGGTGCCCTGTAACAGGCAACTAACTGCCGTCTCTAAGAAAAAATAGAATCCTAAGTCCTTCGATTCATTAATTCGATAACGAATTAATTCACTCAGGACTTAGTGCTGAGTGAGCTTTTCCTCCAGTTCCGTTCGTCAAAATACGTTACTGTATTTGCGAATCGAAGCACTAAGTTATCATACAATATTGACAGGCTGTTGCAGAAATCCCTTTGCGCTTGGTCTAAAACGTTTTTTGATCCCGCCTATCTAGGCGGGACTCCAAGCGATGGCAGGCGGGCTTCCACAATGACAAACAGGAAAAGGCCTAACGATTACTACCGTAGCAAAAGACAGGAACTGCTCGGTTAATCAACGGCAAAAAATGGTATCAGATTGCCTCTCTAGGTCATTTTTTTAGAATAATATATCTGGTATGTCCCCTATGTCTAACGACCATGAGGATCTGTTTCTTTGACGCTGACTCTCGCATTATTCGTTTGTAATCGTTCATATTTCCAACAGGCTCTCTTTCTATCTCCTGAATGAGATCACCTCTTTGTAATCCTGCCTCATAGGCAGGGCTACCCCTTTTTATACCTGAGACCACTACTCCTTTCTCGCCCTTCAAAGACAATGATTCTGCAAGTTCAGGGGTGAGTTCTTGGACCGAGAACCCAAAGCTCTCTTCAATCTCCGGGGTTTCGGTAGCGGCCATTCTAATCTCCTCTTCGAGCTCCCCTACTGTAACTGTTAGTCTCTTTTCTTTTCCCTTTCTGATTACAATTATCTCTACCTTTTTGCCTACCGCTGTGTCCGCAACCATGGGCGGAAGACTGTTCATCTCTCTGACCTTTTTCCCATCAAAGCTAATTACGATATCTCCCCGCTTGAGGCCGCCTCTATCAGCAGGGCTGCCCTCGGTTACCTCACCGATGAGTGCGCCTTCCGCTTTTTTGAGACCGAATTTTTCCTGAATTGCAAGCGTAACTGTCTGAATGGTTACACCGAGCCAGCCCCTCACAACTTTCCCCTTCTCTTTTAACTGGGCCATAACCGATTTGGCAATGTTAATCGGGATAGCGAAACCTATCCCAATATTCCCCCCACCGTGGGTAAAGATCGCAGTATTGATTCCTATCACTTCTCCATCAAGGTTGAAGAGAGGTCCACCAGAGTTCCCAGGATTGATAGAGGCATCGGTCTGGATGAAATCATCATAGGGTCCCGCACCTATTACCCGTCCCTTTGCGCTCACAATGCCAGCAGTGACAGTGTGTCCCAGACCAAAAGGATTTCCTATGGCAACAACCCAATCACCTACTCTTAGTTTATCAGAATCCCCAAGCCTAGCGGCTGAGAGCGATTTATCAACCTCAATCTTTATGAGTGCAATATCTGTCTTGGGATCTCGGCCAATGAGCTTTGCCTTCTTTGGCTCGGATTTCTCCTTGGTAGAAAGGGTAACCAGGATTTCATCTGCATCTGCTACTACATGATTATTGGTCAGAATAAAACCGTCTTCGCTCACAACCACACCTGATCCCAGGCTCTTCTGTTTCAACTCTTCTTCAGGCATTTCACCAAAAAAGCGCTTGAAAAATTCATCACCAAAAAAATCCCTAAATTCCCTGCCCCCAAAAGGGGAGAATCTCCTTATTCCTTTAATTGTTTTTGTGGTGCTAACATTAACGGCAACATGGCTCTGCTGATCTGCCAGCTCTGCAAAACTGTCAGGAACACCCCTTTTTGCTGAGGCATCCTGGCCGAGCCCGAATGCTAAGACGAGGGCAATAGCCAAGCCCATAAGAATTTTTTTGTTTAGGTTAAGGCGCTGATTCTTCATCCCTGCGATACCTCCTTGTCTGTCGTTTGTTTCTTGCCCTTTTACAGATATGCTCACGAGGGCGCACTGGCGTATAATCCTACCTTATGCGAGTCTGTCTTGTATGCACTTTCTGGTAAGCGTTCACAGGTTCAGGGTTCACCGTTCAGTGTTATCTTTCTTTCGTTGATCGTGCTTGTAGGTCAGCCCGCCAGACCTATGCGGGGATGAAACCACGACCGGTAGCGCCAGTGCGTCGAGCACGATCATACACGTCCTCAAACATCAGATTGTTCCAACACCGGGTAAAGCTCACTCTGAACTTCGGTGCAAGACCGCTCAGCACTCACGAAACAACTGTTCAGACCTGCCCGATGTATGGCAGGCGGGTTTTCAGTGAACCTTGAACCTTTGAACCCGTGAACGGCTACTTTTTCTGTAGGAACATCCAACCATTCACAGCCACCACCGGTGCTTGACCCAACATGAAGGTCTATGTCAGATATTGCACGGGCTGTTGCCCAAACAGAAATCCGTTTGAGTGGTCATTAAAACGTTTTAGACCAAGCGCAAAGGGATTTGGGCAACAGCCCGTTGCACAGAGAACATGAGAAAAGCTCCCTGCAGGCCTGGCGGTTCATCATCACCAGAGCCGCTTGCCAAAACGGTTACAATAAAAGCAATACTATGCATGCAGATCATTTGGTAGGATGACGCACAGGTGACTTTACCCAGGCTATTTTTTCCTCCTGTCCTCTAACCGCGCAAGCCTTTCGGCAGCTTCAGCCAAACCCCTTCTGAGGGCAACGATCTCCTCTTTCAATCGGGTAGCCTCATCATGTTCAGGGGCATGCATATGGGGTAATGAATCATGATCACTGCATCCGCTCGCTCCCTGCAACTCGCCGTTCAAATAGGCCTTGATCACATCCTTGACCATACCAGAAGCACCGGTAATCGCTTGAATTCCAAACTCATTAAAGAAATCAATAGCTTTCGGCCCCATGCCACCGGCGATGATAACATCGGCCCCTAAACCCCTAATAAAATTAGGTACTTCACCAGGTTTCCCATGACTTTCGTAAAAAG
>JAUVXZ010000292.1 GCA_030603345.1 Pseudomonadota bacterium | reverse complement strand
TTCATCGCTCTCAAGAGACAACTGGCCACCCATATCCTCTATCAAGACCATTACTCCAGCCAGGCCCAACCCATGACCCCTGACACTGTAAGAGTCAGTGGCATTCATTTGAAAATAGCTCTCAAAAATCCTTTTATGATATATTGAGGGTATCCCCTCACCATCATCCTTTACTGAAAAAAATAGATGATCATGCTGTTTCTCAGCTGTCAGTTCCACACAGCTTTTTCGATATTTTAATGCATTATTCAAGAGGTTCCGAAGAATCTGCTTTATCTTTGGCTCATCCAGCGAAACCTCCTCGCACCAAAGACCTTCATCTATGAAAATCATGAGCCCCTTTTCCTCTAATGCACCTCGCAGTTGCCGCAGATCGCTACACACTTTAATCTTTTCTGATGCCTGGTAGTCGACCAGGTCAAATATTTCCACCAGAGCCTCTTCAATCAGATCCGAAACTCTTATCCGGGTTACATTCAGCACTCCCTGCTTGGATCTCTCCAGTTCCAGGGAATCGTTCACCAGTGCCTGGACCACCCTCGTATTCCTCAGTGTTCTTACCAGGACTTTTTCCTGTCTTTCTGTAAGGGGACCATATTTTTCCAGCTTTCCCAGCAGTGAGGTGATCCCTGCCTCGATCACTGCCAAGGGAACCTTGAGGTCATGAATAAAGAGTTGAAGGCTTATTTTTTCCCGGTGCATATAGAAACCTCTACCTCATCCCTCACGGTTTTCCGCCGAACCTTGCGAAGAGTGTGGAACTCCTCCCTCACCTCATGCCGGGGATACCACTGTTTGACTCGACCCTATAATTTCAGACTATATCAAGTCCTTTCAAAAAAATCAAACTGACGAATCCCTCCACAGATCCCCCTCTCCATCTAATCCTGCAATAGCCCTCACATGCTAAAACGTATCATGGTGAACAAACTCACTAATCTCTCTGCGGTCCGGTGCCCTACCCTCTTTTACAGGATACCCAACCGGGATCAGCGTTACCACTTCATACCCATCTGGTACATGCAGTATCTCTTTTGCCTTGTCTTGATCAAAAAAACCAACAATAACTGTTCCCAGGTTCAGGTGGTGGGCAGCAAGGCACAGGTTCTGTGTGGCAAGTCCAATGTCGAACATAAACCAATCCCCTAGTTTGGTCGTAGCTTGGCCCTTTTTATAACCTGAGCTCTGAAGCTTGCCACACAGCGTAATGACCACGGGGGCTTCTACCATGGCTTTCGTTGCCGGATTTCCCGGTGCCAAGGTCTCTTGGAGTTTCTGTTTGATTGTTGAATCGTTAACCACAATCGCCTCCCAGCACTGGGTGTTAGCCCAGGAAGGTGCCCACCTGATGGCCTCGAGGATTTTATTGAGTGCATCTTCTGGTATCTCTCGTTCTTCATATCTCCTAATGCTCCGTCTTCCTTTGATGATTTCCATAAAATCTGCCATGAATAACCTCCGCACAGTGTTTGTTGAGTTATTTGGGTTTATTGTGTTTGTTGAGTTCAAATCCGCTCAGTGACAAATCACAATCCAATTTTGATAATGAATATGGTAGATTTTGCTTGCTTTTGTCAATCACTTTCATTTTTAAGCAGTCTTCACATATTTGATTCGCTTATCCATTACTTAGTGCCTTAGTGTACAAATCTTCTTTTTACATTATGGTAGCCTCATGGTATCCTTTAACAAAGTCATAATGGAAAAAACCTTATTCAAGGAGGAGAATTTGGTGAAATTGAGGATCTTTTTTTTGCTTGGTATTGTGCTGTTGTTTTTATCCAGTGCCTATGGCGAGGAATCTGAGGGTACGCGCTTCCCCTCCCTGATATCCTCTCTCGATGTCCCTGCGCAGCTTGATTTTTGTAAGGAAAGGGTACCGATTGAAATTCAGGGTATAAAAGAGCGGCTTGAAAAGGAGCTCCTTCTGAGCCTCTGGGATCGACCTCAGGTGATTCTCTGGTTAAAGAGGGTCCCCCGCTATATGCCCCATATCGAAAGCATGCTCAAAGAAAACAATGTGCCCGACGATCTCAAATACATGGCTATTGCCGAAAGCGCCCTGAGGCCTCATGTGAGCTCAAAGAAGGCGGCAATAGGATTCTGGCAGTTCATGAAGGACACAGGCCGAAAATACGGCCTCACTATCAATGAACATATTGATGAAAGACGAAACCTGTTTGCCTCTACTCGAGCGGCAATCCGGTATCTAAAGGACCTTCATGAAAAACTGGGATCATGGACCCTGGCAGCTGCAGCATACAACATGGGTGAACAGGGCCTGGAGGCAGAGATCCTGGAGCAAGGGACCGGTAACTATTATCACCTTTATCTCCCCTTAGAAACCCAACGGTTTATCTTTCGGATTCTCTCCGTAAAACTGATTGTATCCAACCCCGAACGATATGGCTTCTATCTGTCTGAAGGGGATTTCTACCCGCCCCTGGAATTCGACCGGATCAACCTGACGTGTCCCCATGATACGCCCATACGGATCATTGCTGAGGCAGCTAAGACCCATTTCAAGGCAATCAAGGACTTGAATCCAGAAATTCGGGGCCATTATCTGGCTCAAGGAAGTCATGCCCTTCTGATTCCAAAGGGTTCACCCAAAGATTTTCACCACCAGTATCACAAACTCCTCCAGCGGTGGGTGGCATCGAAAAAGGAGGCAATCTATATTGTAAAAGCGGGAGACAATCTCTCGTTGATCGCAGATCGGTTCAATATTTCCCTGGTATCCCTCCTCATTTGGAACAAGCTGGATCTAAGGGCTGCAATCTATCCTGGAGACCGGCTGATCATTTATAGGAAGGAATCAGAGTCCATCGAAGCTGACAAAGGGATAGGGGGAGAGCGCGAAGATAGCCTATAATTCTTCTAAAAAAACCTCATTACCGAATTTCTCTACTAAGGCCTTGTTCAGTTTTTCATAGTCCTCTTCTGAGTCTACCTCTACAACCAGATCCTGCTCATCCAACACCTTAAGGTATCCGTAGGATTTGACGATTCCAATTACCTGCTCTACCTCGGTAGTAACCCACCCTTTCATCCTTAGAACGAGCTCTTCTCCGGTAAATGCCCGTTCGATGGTTAGGTCAACCTGCCTCTTCTTGGCGTTCCATCCCAAAACAGACGGTTGAACGATAATAGGGGTCACCGGATCATACATCGCAGCACAGGTAAACCACAGTTTCGCCCTGATCATGTTCTTGCCCCTTGTTACAATTCTGGCCTAATATATTCACAACGCCCGAAACTGTCAAGCTGATTGAAAGAGGCCACCATTCCGGGTTTGTCAAACCCCTTTCTCTAGCATGAAAACACAATGTTCAGGAGAGGACAATAGGGCCTTTTCTGATCCCAAAGCACTCATAAAACCCTTGACAACACCCGGACCCTTCTCCTATTTTTACCCTGTCAGAAAGAAGGCCTTTCCGTATTGACGCTTCCTTTGAAGTCTCTGACAGGGTTCCCATAGTAAACCGACTGGAGATGAACCTATGGAATTTGAAAAGGTAGTAACTAAGCGCCACAGCACGAGGGTGTTTTTAGATAAGCCAGTTTCACGAGAAACGATCGAAAACTTGCTCTTTCTTTCCACGAGGGCCCCTTCTGCAATCAATCTTCAACCCTGGGAGTTTACCGTTGTTATGGGAGAAGAACGCCATCGTCTGAGCAGGGTTCTGGTA
>JAUVXZ010000023.1 GCA_030603345.1 Pseudomonadota bacterium | reverse complement strand
CTCCCGACAAGTCGGGAGAGCTGCGGCTTCCCCCACTGATAAGTCGTGAAAAGGACAGCGGCCTCCCACCAGTCACACCAGAAAAGACCTCATGCCCCCCCCGATATTGCAAACTATTTGATGCTCTCAGCAGTAGCTCACTGATTGGCAAACGCGGCACACGATATAGGCGAATTGAGGATGGGAGACACTAGTTGCATTTGGTGTAGCCGCAAAAATGGCAGGTCATGCATCCTTCTTCATAGTTGATTGGCCCACCGCATTCAGGGCAAACCTCTTTTTTCAGGGACTCTTGCTTCCGGAGTACCTTTTTTCCATCCCCTTTGAGATACCGGGCCTCAAGGACCTTTGCAATTGCGTCCGGTATGGAGAGGACTAATCCATCCTTTTGGAAAACCGGATGCTCTCCACCTATGCCCTCTAGCTGTGCGATGATATCATCTACCCTTACACCTGACCTCAGTGCAAGAGACACTAACCTACCAATGGCCTCTGTTTTTGCTGTAGTTGATTTTCCACTCTTGCCAATTATGGGAAAGACCTCAAATGGCCTCCCGTGGTATTCAGTCACATTAATGTAAAGATTTCCAAAACCTGTCTTTATCTTGGTAGTAAAGCCCTCCACCGTCTCAGGCCTCTCCCTTATTGCACTGTAAAAGCCATTGTCCTCGCGCTCTTTGTCAAAGCTCAATACCTGTTTGCTCTTGCTCCCATCTCTGTAGATAGTGACCCCTTTGCAGCCGAGCTCATAGGCGAGATTGTAGATCTTTAATACATCGGCAGGCGTAGCATCATGAGACAGATTAACCGTCTTTGATACAGCATTGTCAGTGTATTTCTGGAAAGCTGCCTGCATCTTCACGTGCCATTCAGGGCTTATATCGTGGGCAGTCACGAAAATCTCTCTAACATCCGTCGGAACCTCCTCAATCCCCTTGAGCGTTCCTTCTATGGCTACCCGTTCCGTCAGTTCTTTGCTGTAAAAGCCCCTTTCTTTGGCAATCATTTCAAACCAAGGATTGACCTCGATCAATTCATCATCATCCATGACATTTCTTACAAAACTCAATCCAAAGAGGGGTTCTACCCCGCTGGAACAGCCGGCAATAATGCTGAGGGTCCCTGTTGGGGCAATGGTGGTTGTGGTAGCATTTCTATACCGACAATCAGCTCTATCCTTGAACACGCTCTTTTCAAAATTGGCAAAAACTCCCCTCTCCTCAGCCAGTGCAATGTTTCCCTTTTTTGATTCATCCTGGACAAAAGACATAACATCTTCTGCAACAGAAAGGCCCCTGCTACTATTATAGGGAACGCCCATTTGAAAAAGCATATCGGCAAAACCCATTACCCCCAAACCTATTTTTCGATTGCCTCTGGCCATCTCTGTTATTTTTTCCAAAGGATACCGTGACATATCAATTGCATCATCCAGGAACCGTACCGCCAACCTAACCGTTTCACGTAATGCGCTCTTATCGATTTCGGGTCTATCCCCCTTGTGGATTACGAATTTAGCAAGGTTTATGGAACCAAGGTTGCAGGCCTCGAAAGGCAAAAGAGGCTGTTCTCCACAGGGATTGGTGCTCTCAATTTCACCTATATCAGGGGTGGGGTTGTCTCTATTTATGTTGTCAAGAAAGATAACCCCAGGATCACCATTTTCCCATGCCTGATTGACAATCGCATCATAAGCAGCTCCTGCATTCAATCGACCTACCTCTTTTCCGGTCATAGGACTTATGAGGGGGTAGCTCGTCTTATCTTTTAGGGCCTCCATAAACCCTTCAGTCAGGGCCACCGAAATATTGAAATTGACCAGGTCCTTGTCATCCTTTTTGCTGCAGATAAATTCCATTATATCCGGGTGATCGACCTGCAGTATCCCCATATTGGCTCCCCTTCTGGTACCACCCTGTTTGACCTGCTCTGTAGCAGTGTTAAATATCCGCATAAAGGAAACAGGACCTGAAGCCACCCCACCTGTTGTTCCCACTCGACTGTCCTTTGGTCTGAGCCGAGAAAAGGAGAAACCGGTTCCTCCTCCAGACTTATGGATTAGAGCAGCATACTTCAATGAATCAAAAATACCCTCCATGCTATCATCTACCGGGAGGACAAAACATGCAGCCAACTGACCCAATTCTGTGCCTGCATTCATGAGAGTCGGAGAGTTCGGCAAAAATTTAAATTCGGTCATCATGGCATAGAATTCTTGCTCCATCTTTTGTGCCTGCTCGACTCCTGAGTAGTTTTTCTCGGCCTGTGCAAGATGATGCGCTACCCTCCGAAACATCTCATCCGGGGTTTCAACAACCTCTCCATTGGCATCCTTTCTCAGATACCTTCTTTCGAGAACTCTAAGGGCATTCGCAGAAAGCTTAGACCCATTCCTCTCTTCAAAGAGTTGTTGATTCAAGTGAATCGGCCTCGTCTCTGTAAAGCCATACTCTAACATCTTTGCATCTATTATCTTCTCTAACAGGGGGAGTTTTATCTCATTAAGACCCATTCTCTCTATATCCTCCCTTAGGGACCGTGTTATGGTGAGAGCATCCTCACTTCTGATCCGGTTCTCGGTACTCAGAATATCGCTGATCACCTGATCTTCCCACTTCATTGCGTTTGGGATTAGATTCCCATCTCTTAAGACTAACACCATCTCTGCCCGCATTGCTCCCTCCAAATGTTAAAAACCAAACTCCTCCTTATAGCAGAACATATTGTGACAAAAACACTTTAAGGCACCATATATTGTATGTCAAGAAAAAATTAATAGTCTTCACCTGAGTTTTTTTCAGGTGGTTAATTGTTGTCAATTTGCAACCGGTTTGAGGAAAAGTTGGTAGGTTGTTCTCAGGGCGAAAAACCTGTTCGACGTGGAGGTCCAAATCGACAGGTGATCTTGATCAAGAACAAAGAGCAAAAAACCTCTTAACACTATAGAAAAAACAAGAAAAGTTGATTATAATGCCTCCAATGTTTGAAAGCATGTCCCTTGAATAAGAGGTAGATGTTTCAAGAAAGGTAAGTGTCAGGCTCGACCGTTGTGTATATGACATACTAAGGCCCTGAACAGGGAATGCAACCCTATCAAAGACAGACTCATATTTTTCAGACTGGCCCAATCCAAGCTTAAAGAGAAACCATGAGGACAAAAGCGACCGAAAGCAATCCTAAGAGTGCCAAGAGCCGACCAAAATCCACACAGGAACGAGTGCGAACCTTCTTGGAGCTCTTTCGAGGCAGCGAAAGTGTGTTGATCCTCATCAACCCGGACCCTGACGCCATGGCCAGTGCCTTGGCCGTTAAACGCTTGCTCTGGAAACACGTAGGAAAGACGTCGATTGCTTATATACGAGAAATCCAGCGCCTGGAGAATCAGGCCATGATGGAATTACTGAAGATCCCGATGGTCGAGATAAACAAAGTGGCTTCGGGGGATTTCATACGTCGGATCTTGGTAGACGCTCAACCCGATCATTCCGAAATCTTCGGTGAATTTACGTACGATGCGATCATAGACCATCACCCAAGAACACAAGGATGGAATGCCCCCTATGTGGATATTCGTCCTAAATACGGAGCCACTGCCACGATCCTTACCGGGTATCTCCGTGCTGCAAAGATAAAGCCCTCCATTAACCTTGCCACAGCCCTTCTTTACGCCATCAAGACGGATACGGCCAACTTCGAACGAGATGCCACCGAAGAGGACGTCAAGCAATTTCGATATGTGTTCCACTATGCCAACATTAACCTTCTGCGTAAGATTGAGAAATCGGAGCTTAGGGTCAGCGACCTACAATACTTTCAAACTGCCCTGGAAAAGCGAATCATAACGAAGAAGGCCATCTATGCCCATTTAGGCAAGGTCACCAGCACTGATATTTGCGTGCAGATAGCCGACTATTTTATGCGCGTTTATGGGATAGGTTGGAGTTTCGTGTCAGGAGTTTACCGAGATACGCTGATAGTTATCATTCGAAATGATGGATACCGAAAAGATGCCGGAAAATTGGCCACCAGGGCCTTTGGTTCCTTTGGAGCTGCCGGCGGACATCGAGGGGCTGCCAGGGCAGAAATCCCCCTGAACTTGCTTCTCCAAAAAGGCATCGAACCCCATGATTCCGTTCTGGAAGGCTTTGTCAGAAAACGTTTGAATCTTTGAGCCATCCCTTGTGAACTGAAGCTGAAAACAAGGAGTCATAAAACCATGCCGATACCGGATTACCAAACAGTAATGCTTCCTTTGAGAGACATGGTGCCGGAAAACCATGCTTGAGGATTATGGCTGTACGTAAGAAGTTTCATCAGTTCATTTTCCCATCCCCAACACCTAAAGCCATCATAAGGATGGTACTCGTTGCGCTCTCTGCGTATCTGTTCTTCGGCCATATTTGTATCCCTTTGCGCATCAAAGGAAGCAGCATGGAACCAACGTATGGCGACAAGAGCATCAATTTCTGCTGGCGGCTCAGGTATATTTTTTCAGCGCCTTTACAGCACGACCTCGTACTCGTACGGTTTGCGGGAAACAGGGTAATGCTTCTCAAACGGGTAGTCGCACTGGAAGGCGAGACAGTTGAGTTTCGTGGTGGCAAACTTTTCGTCGATGGAGTAGAAGTAGATGAACCGTACGTCCGTTATCCTTGCAACTGGAATCTGCCGCCGCGCCGAGTTAAAAAGGATTGCGTGTATGTTGTAGGTGATAACAGAAATATGTCAATAGAAAATCATAATTTTGGGCAAGCCTCAATTAAGCGCATCGCTGGAGCGCCGTTATGGTGAAAGGCAAACATGTCATATTGACTGTGTTTGTCGTGGTCGTAGGGATTTTGGCTGGAGTTTTCTGTTTTCAAAGCGAAGGGAAGAAGATAAAAAAGCAGTTTAGATTGTTGTCCAAACAGGCCTCAAAAGATCACCATGAAAACAATTTCACTACGGCCCGGAAAGCCAGAGACATAAGTAAGTTATTTGCGGAACAGTGCGAATTTAGGGCTCACATTACCTCAATTTCCGGTAGCCATACCCGTCAAGAGATATCCGAGCTGGCAGCCCGCGCCCGATTACCATTCTCAAGGCTCTCAATACGATTCTATGATCTTCACATTGAATTTTCAGAAAAGAAAACCGCAAGAGTAACGGTAACCGCCCAGGCATCAGGCACACTGAGAGGAGGAGACCTTGTTGATGACACCCTCGAGCTTGAATGTAGCCTACAGAAACACGATGACAAGTGGCTTTTTACTGCTATTGAGGTGGTAGAGGTGCTGGAAAAATAGAACAACAACTTGAGACAGGTCTTATGGCTACAACGACCCTTTGGTTGGAAAGTCATTCTGAGTGATCCCGCCAGGCGGGAGAGCGAAGAATCTACGATTTGCGGGCAGATACTAGAACTAAAACTTAGCCGCCTGCGGCGGAACTTTTTAGACAGGATTAACAGGATTAACATGATTTTATTTATACGTGCCTGCCGGCAGGCAGGTCCTGAACATCCTGTCTATCCTGTCCAAAAAAAGGAAATTCCTATACAATAAATCTAGATTCTTCGTTACTTCGCTCCTCAGACCTGTCCTCGAGCGAAGCGAAGGAATGACAAAGGGTCGTTGTAGGGATAAATTCACCAACACTATTCAACAGAGCTTTGCGAAGGAGGTAGACGATATGACTGACTTTAAGGTTTTCCATGAATACGGAGAGGAGATTGAGAGGCGGATACGACTGCAAACCTTCCCTTTAGCAGTAAAATTCCTGGAACGAGAAACAGACATTCCACAAGGGGCCGAGAGGCCCGTAAGGGACTTTGGCTACCAGGTACTTCTTTGCCAGGGCTATGCCTTGTCGCGAAAGGAAGGAAAAACGATTGCAATGTTTAAAGAGGATATGTGGTGTTTTGAACCGGTTGTGGGGTATGGGTGGGCAGAAGCCCCCCAGTACTTTCTAGATGGACATAACCGTTTCCCCCAAGATGTTAAGGACCTGGAGGCAGGCAAGAATTTTGTGAGCGATTTCCCTCGACTGGAAGTCGGCAGGTACCAGGGCGTGGTATCAGCTCCATTGACAACGGCAAATTTTGATCCTGATTTAGTCTTGATCTACTGCGACTCTGTGCAATTGAGTTTACTGCTCCTCGGAAGAGAATACCAGGATGGCCATGACCTAGCCTGTCATCTATCCAGCCATGCAGCATGTGTTTATTCTGTTGTGCCAGTAATCCAACGCAGGGAATGTCAAGTCGCCATACCCTGCCGGGGTGATCGTTATGGTGCACTGTCAGGCAATGACGAAATCATCTTTTCCGTCCCAACGCAGAAAATTGAGGATTTGCTGGCAGGACTGAGACACGTTGAAAAGCATGGCTCCAAACTGCCGAGGAACCCTCAGATGAGGATCGAACCCGAGCGGTCTGAGAGTTATGTAAAGATATATGAGATGATGGGTCTGGGCAATCGGTAAGTACATGAAGGGTCAGAGCCCATAAAGACAATAGTCTTATTTCTTACACAGCCCTCAGCGAGGTTCTTGACTCCCGGTTGGGAAAAAAGCGGGCAAATCAGCTATATCAGGGCATTCTTCGGTTTTGAAGGGTTTCAGTGCAGCACTATGTATTCCTGAGTTTACAGATATGCTTATCATTTTGTTGCGCCCACCTCCTTCCTCCCCTGCCTGATAGTTGCGGTAAACCGTCAAAATAGCCTACAATTCATTGAAGGGTTGCTCTATATTAGCCTGCTAGGGTCTCTTTACAGCCTTTTTCCGAATTCCCAAAAAGTATTGAAAATTTAACATGTTATAGACTACTTTGGCACCTATACAACTATGGCATAACAATTGCTTAAAAATAAACAGAGAAATATCTTCAAACTCAAGCCTGTTGTGGCGCCAAGCCACTTGTATCTGTCTAAAGTTATGAATCAAATATTTCACCAACAAGTTCCTCCATTCCGCCATGGGGTGAGAGCATTTCTGCAATCGTTCGGTAAGAAAAGGAAAGTGAGTTATGGCGGTTTTGGCCTCATTGAACTGCTGATTGTGATTGGCATATTGGGAGCCCTTACTGGTATTGCGATCCCCGTTTACTCACACTATGTTGACAAGGCCAGAACCACCGAGGCCATAGCTGAAATCCGCATAATGGAAAAGGAAATATTCCTATATCAAGAGAAACATGAAACTCTACCCAACGACCTTACCGACATAGGTCGTGGAAATCTTGAGGATCCATGGGGGAATCCTTATGAGTACCTGAATTTCGAGAATGTTCACGGAAAGGGAAAGATCAGGAAATATAAATCTCAAGACTTGAATTCTGACTTCGATCTATACAGCATGGGTAAAGATGGAGCAAGCAATCCGCCCCTCACTGCAAAGGCAAGCAGGGATGACATTGTACGCGCAGGCAATGGAAAATACGTAGGGCTAGCTTCAGAGTATTAAATGGACGCCGAGAAATGAAGAGTACACAACAGCCGATCATAGAGGCATTTAATCAAGGGATAATCTAGAAAAGACAGTACCTGAGGTGAGTAACTGGAGGGGGCGAGAGTTCCTGCAGGGCTGAGCCCGTCTGGCATTCAGTTGTTTCAGTGCGCCTTGAGACACCGCCTTGCTCTTCATGACATTTTGATCATGCCTATAAGTTGGAGTACCCGCTTCAAATAGAGTTGCCAGACTTTACTATTGGCGGAACCAGGAAATACCTGCTTGAGGATTTCTGGCCCTGGGAAGAGGTTTTCCCAAAAAAAGGCAAAGCGGTGAGCCCACCCCATCCCAGAGGAGAGGAGGATAAGTGGCGCCCAGAGGGTAAGAGGCTCCCCATTCATTCTTCGACTGAGAATCTTCTTTTCCAGCAGGGATATGTTCCCGTTTCTCAGAAGTTGTCGACCTTGCAAAGGGCTGTGGAAATCAAAGAGGTGACGAAGCAAGAACCAAATGTACACAATGATTTTTTCCTGGCCAACCTCTTGAGCGCGATGCACGAGGGCCTCCCAGTCAGACGTATCCCAACTACCGACGAGGCTCTTGATATCAACGAGCCAGATTAGTCTGCTGACACTATGCTTCAGTACATGAAGGCTGAGGAATAACACTTGGTCGTATTGGTTCAAGGAGCGGGCCTTCCGGCCCTCAAATTGTATAATCTGCGTATCGCTATAGATGTGTTCCTGGCCCTTATTGATGAGCAGTTTGCGGGTCCTAATGCGGTCAGCCCACAGAAGATGAGTACTGATATCAAAAATGGTTGAGCCTTTTCTGAAGGTATTAGGATATAGGCGGTCTCTCTGGTAGCCCTGGCTCATGAGTACATCGACGAGCCCAGCGTAACCCCTGCCCAATACCCAGAGATCAATATCTGTCAGTGGTCTCAGGCCGATATCGTTGTAAATCTGGCCCAGCAGAGCAATCCCCTTGACGAGGACCACCTGGATATTTTTTCGATTCACCGGTTTTAGCACTTCCTTTAGGTCGTGAATAAGCTTCAGGTTGAAGCGTACTGTTTTATAATAGAGGGATTTAAGCCTTTCACTCTGCCGGTGGTCAAGGCTTTCCAACACACCTGCCTTTGTGAGGTTTTTATAGAGCAGACCTGCCAGGCCCTCCTTGAAAGCTACGTCTATCAGATGATCCACATTCACATCACCGGACATAGCGGTGCGCAGTCTCTGCTGTCGAGCTGGTCCAGGATCCAACTCCGCCGCACAAGCCAATATTTTCCGCTCAACCGAATTCATCTACTTAACCTACAACCTTTTTCACCACGGAGATTCACCCTGTTAGAAAATCGATAGATACCAGAAAGTTTTTTCAATGAGACAATAGAATATAGTTCTGTGCAATGTCATCAGCATACTATCCAACAGGGCAAGGAGCTCACAGAGGTTATTTTCCTTAATCCCTTTATAAACTCCAATTGCCGCTCTATAACATCGCCAGTTAGTTTGTTGATATCCATCATGTGATTCACCGTAATCCTATCCCGCGTAGCGGGACTGAGTCTTTTGATTTGTCCCGAAAGTTCTCAGGACAAACCAAAAAATTCCCTTCTCTGTGTCCTCTGCCTGCCCCGTTAAATGTGCAACCTATTTAACTGGGGTGCTTGTGGTGAATCAGATCATTCAGTGATCTTCTTTACTAGTTCAAGCGCGCTTCTGTCCGGCCTAAAGGTAAGCTCTTGGCAAGGTACGCGTGCCGCCAAATCCGTAAACAAATCCATGCTGAATGCCATTCCATCGGGGTCCCAATAGGGGGGAAACGAACAGGTGAGGAGGTGCAGAACCGGATCAGTTCCTTTGATCTGCTCAACAGAATTCTCTTGGCCGTGTTTCAGAAAAAAAACTCTTTCCAATCTCACACCTCGGGGAGAGGCATATGGCGCATCGCCGTGCCATGGCGTACCATACATCCAAAAGAGGTCTCCCTTTTTCAGGATAATTATCCTATCGTCACTTAATACCACAACACCACTCTCTGCAGCCCACATTCTCGCCAGAGTACTTTTCCCAGCCCCGGATTCACCGACAAAAAGGGTTCCCCTTTCATTCCATGCAATGCCACAGGAGTGAATGATGGCTCCCCCGCTCTGTGCCAGGTAGTTCACCATCAGAAGCTCCATGCTGGGGCCATAGAAGGGGTCTGCAAAGCGGCCAGCTTTTTCCGCAAAGTAGAGGTCAGCTTTTTCAAGGTGAGATGGGAAAACAAGGATTCTCTCTAGGCCGGATAAGTCGTCGACAATCCGTATGATCGAAGTTCCGTTGTGACGGTAAAGGGTCCAGATGGGGGGACAATCAAAAACCCTTTCCCCGATTATAGTATCGGGAATTCCTTTATGTGATCTGAGGGTAATGTCCGCTTTGCCGGATTTAACAATAAAGGGGCGATATGCCGCAGGAATCTCCCAACTACCGAGTTGGGCATCTCCTTCAACCGAAATAGATACTGCGCCGATCTTGATTTGGAGGTTCTTAACCATTCTTTTATGGGAAAATAGAAAATCGATGATAACAAGGTTTAAAACGACTAGCTTCCTGGAGACCAACAGTAGGCGGGTGCATTGCAGTCACTCCAACCAGGGCCAATGCTTCCAGACGTCTTACAAAAGCCTAACACAGCGCACTTGGCATCTAACTTGACTCTGGTTATGCCAGGTTTGCTATATTCCTTTTTTCCATCTTTTTCCATCAAACCCTCTGCAACTCAGCTTCGCTAAGCCCTCTTAATACTCTGCTGCAATTACGGGGCATTTGTTCATGAACTTTCGTCGAATGACCGAATCGCCTCTATCTCCTTTAATTGACCCACAAATTCAAACAAGTCCTCTTCTGCTTTTTCGGAAGAACTCTCGAATTCCTTTAGTATCATTTTTCTTATATCGCCCAATGTAGTTTCACCATCAATATGCTCCCAGATAAATGCAGCCACTTCATTCAGACTATAAATGGAGCCCATGTCCCCAACATTATCCTTTATGGGAACAAGAATCGTCTCGTCCTCTATCTTTCGATACACGAAATTCTCATTCCTTTTGTACTTCTTTTGTAACTTTTCCATGTCAACCGCTCCGCTAACGCAAGTGCTCAGGACTGAATAATGAGTACTGTTCAGGACTTCCCGGGGTCAAATCTTTACTTTTGACATTTCTTTCTCCATCCTCTCGAAAAGCCCTGGAACCCTTTTGGGCAAATTTATCCGGATCATCTTTATGTAATCGATATCTTAAATAGCAAGAGCTATGCCATGAAAATGAAATCGCTAAGCCCTTGTATTTTCAGGTCTTTTTGGGGGTTGGGAAGATACTTATGGGGGGTCATGTGACAATTTTTGCCACCTAGGGTGACCAAATTTGCCTAGTTATTACGGCTTCGCGAGCACCTTTTTTTCGCTTGGAATTTCAACATGCTACCTGCACCTAGGGCTCCCGCTCTAGCCTGATCTTCTACTTGATTACAGCACTCACAAACCTCTTCTTGATCCATTCCCGGGTATCTTACCATTTGGCGAGGAAATCTTTGGAGCATGCTGGAGGAAGTTCAGCGCTTAGAGGATTTGTAAATTAAGTTATCCGTAGATCGTAAAGTTCTTTTACACTTTCTGATTCAGCCCCATGCAACATTATCACGTCAGAGAGGCCTCCCGCCGAAACAAGGCTTGCTTGATCCAGCGTTTGAACTTCACGATGCCAAGGTGTGCTATGAGCAGGACTTTTGCCCTGAAGCTGCAAAGATCAATGCTTTTCCCATCTCTCTCCACGGAAACTACTTTTCCCAAGATCTGCTCCGGCTTGACCGGGTAGTCGCAGTTGGACGATGCATCACCACGGAGGAGGAATGAGTGATGAGGACTGAGTGATGAGGGATGAGTGACGACGATCGGCCCTTCAGGCCTCAAGGACCGCTTCGCTCGAGGACCAGCCCTTCGGGCTTTAAGGGAAGATTTGCCGGCACTGGTCTCTTGCCTTATCTGTACCACACGGTGGGCAATAACACTGTTTCCATTGCGGTAGAGGATTATGTCTCCAGTCCGCACGGCTGACAGCTCTACAGGCTCCACCGTGATGGCCTCCCCCTCCTTGATAGTGGGAAGCATGCTCCGCCCCGGAGCCCGAAAGCGGATACTGTGTCCCCCCTCCAGAAGCTCAGCAGTTATATCAGGAAACACCTTAGGGCTGCGAGTCTGAGTATTAGATCTTTTCATCTATTTTGTTCTCTTTTCCAGAAACCTCTCGTGTTCCACCGGGGTTTACCCCGTGGAATGCTTGTTTCTATTCCACTGGGGTGAGAGATAGAAACCATATCCCCCGCCTCCTTGACTATCGCGTATTACTACTTCTTCGCAGCTTGGCTACTGCTCGCATCAGTTCTTCATATTTACTCCCACCCCTGCAGTATTCGCATTCACCATGGGGCGATATGGAGATACCAAGAGCGTATGCCCTTAGGTGCGCTACCTGGCAGAAGAAATCTATCGGTTCCTCCGGATCTCTGTTTTCCAACTCTCCATTGGCAGGGCACATCCCACACATAGCCTTGATCTCACACGCCATACACTTGGTTTGTCTGGTGACCTTTTTCTGCCTCGCCTGAGAGAGAAACCTCTCCCAGCCCTCCCAAAAACTGCCCTCACGGACATCATAGAAACTACCTTGAGAAAGAATACAAAGACGCAGCATACCGTAAGGGTCAATGGCAAAGGAGTTAATGCCTCCTCCGCAGTGATAAAGCTCGTCAGCTTCTTCAGAAGAGTTAACCTGGCAGGTGAACCGCTCATCGAATCGCTTCCACTCTACAGCCCGCTGAGGATCCATCAGGTCCAGTTCCACGACCTCAGTAGGTGAAAGCCGGACTACTAGCGGGCCTTGAGAAGAGTCGAACCGCGCATTGATCATGCCGTCGAACTTAAACTCAAGCCCTAAGTCCTCCTCCACAAACCGCTTCATCTCCCAGAGCTCATGTATGTTGGGCTTGACGGCCATAGTCTTGAGCTTCAACGGCAGATTCCTCTCCCTAAGCAGTCGAATTCCCCGCATGCACCGGTCATAGGAACCGGGGATCCTGGTGACCCGCTCATAAGTCTCCTTAAACCGACCGTACAGCGTGATCTCGATGGAAAAAGGGCGCCACTGGGCCAGATAGTCTGCAATTTCTGGTGTAATGAGCGTCCCGTTCGTAAACAGGGTGATGAGCAACCCCTTCTGCTTGGCGTGGGTGTAGATATCTAGAAAATCTTTCCTGATAAAAGGTTCGCCACCTGTATACAGAAGCCAGAGGCAGCCAGCCTCAGTAATTTCATCCAAAATGCGGCAATGCTCATCGTATGTGAGCTCACTCTTGCGGGCATTTTTATCACTCAAGGGGAGATTATTGTAACAATGAACGCAGGTCAGGTTACAGCGCCTGGTCACCTCAACAGTCCCGCTGATGGGTACCCGCTGAGCTGCCGCCTGCTGATGAAGCCCTAAACTCCACTCCTCATATTTTGTAGCTTCCATGGGACTTCTCTGGGGTCAAATCTTTACTTTTGGCAATTGGCTCTCTATGCGTTCGACAAGTCGTCGTAATCTCACATCCTTTCTTAACCTCTCCCTGAGCCGCTTTCTTTCTTTGCTCACCGTGCTGTAATCCACGTTCATTATCTCTGCTATTTCCACACCCTTGAGCCCGCCATACCTGAATAGAAGCTCCATTGCTATTTGCCTCACAGGCCCTTTTTCACTGAGTATTTCCTCATCTATTTTATCGGTGTAGCGGGAGATAACCTTGAGGATTTTATCTCTTGATTGGTATCTCAAGATTCCCCTCACAGCGGGTACCTCCCTTGGGCTTGTCACCCTGTGAGCATATGTGTCTTTTACCCACTGCACAAATCCATCGCTGCCCAAGACACTCTGGCCGACCACCTTGCTCTTTACTTCCAAACCCTCCATTATGTCCCGACAGATCTGGTTCCAGTACTGCATCCTCCCCTCACTATTATCACCGCCATACTCTGCAAGGACCAGGCTGTAATCTATACGCTGTGATTTCTTGGCCTCATCAATGTATCCGGGAAGACTGCTCCAGGGATATTCCTTGAGGTACTTTTCCTTGTGTTTTGCAGGTCTAAAAACCACGTGCTCTGTCCTTGCAGGATTCAGATGAATATAGCGGGATAGGATGCCAAGATGACTTTCTTTATCGACTAACAGGCTTTTGAATCTCCCTTGATAGAGATGACCAACCCTGTTGTGCCTCCTGTTGAAATAAGAGGTATACGTTATGTTGAAATGCCTCATGAATTCGCTTATGTTGCCGTGAGGGGTCTCAACCAAAAGATGGTAATGATTTTGCATAAGAATATAGCAATATAGTAAGACCTGGTAATTACTCAAAGAGAGTTCCAAAATGTCAAGGAGCCTTACCCTGTCAGCGTCATCTTTAAATATCTCGCGTCTTTCATTACCGCATGAGGTAATGTGGTACAGGGCTCCTTCGAATTGTATACGCAAAGCTCGTGCCATGATTGTTTGATAGCAAAAGATGGAGGGATTGTCAAAAGTAAAGATTTGACCCCGTAGGCAAGATGATGTATAGTTGCCAAAAAACAATTACAACATATTGTGCAACAGATCATGGATGAGGTTTTATAGGTGGCGAGTTGGCTCACATATTTGAAGCAGGGGCTTTCGCGGTCACTGCCGAAGGATCGAATTGCCGGTGAATCTGGTTACTCCGGGATTCGGGCCAACCTTAAGAATCTGCGCCCCTATTTGGACCGGCACTGGCGGAAAGCGGTGCTGGGCTGCGCTCTCGTTATCTTCGCCTCTCTCTTAGCTTTTCCCCAACCGATCATCACCCGGTATATCGTTGACGACGTCATACTGGCGCGTCAACTGGCGCTCCTGGCTGGGGCTATTCTCCTGCTGGTCGTAATCGTGCTGGGGGAGAAACTCACAACCCTCTTGCAGCAATTCTATTTTGCCCGCTTCGAGCAGCGGGTAGCCTTGGACATCCAGCACGATCTCATCGAACGTGTCCTGCACCTTCCCAAGGCCTTTTTCGACGACACCCAGACTGGCTACCTGATGTCTCGCCTGTCCGCCGACGCAGAGGGGATCCGGTGGTTCTTTTCCAGCACAATTGTCTACCTCGTGAGCAATGTAGTCCGATTCATAGGTGGTATATGTTTTTTATTCTACCTCGAGTGGAGGCTAGCAGCTATTGTGGTGATCATTTTGCCCGGGCTGGCACTCAGTATGCGTTATTTTTCCGGTAAGATCCACGTGCTAAGCCATCAGCAGATGGAGCAACAAGCCCGGGTCTCAAGCCAGTTTCAGGAGTCATTGTCCTCGGCCTCTTTGATCAAGGCTTTCACCTCGGAAGCCCGCACACTGCGGAGGCTGATGACTGAGCTCAAGGCCGCCTTTCACATCTCCTTAGAACATACCTCCGTGGGTTCGGTGGCCAACCTGGTGATCACTTCTATGCCTGGGCTCGCCCGCCTTTTTGTGCTGGCACTGGGGGCTTACTGGGTGATTACAGGCGACTGGACCTTGGGCTCGCTGCTTGCCTTTCAGGCTTACCTAGCGTATGTTTTCGGTCCTGCCCAACTTCTTGCCACAGCCAATCTGCAATTGCAAAGCGCGCTGGCTGCACTCCAACGGGTTTCGGCCCTCTTTGACATCGTTCCCGAGGAAAACGTAGACACGGGCATAAAAGCGGATCGCCTGACCGGAGAAATCGAGTTTAAGAATATCTCCTTCTCATACGATGGGCGCGATATGGTGCTTGAGGATCTATCCTTCAACATCAGGCCTAGCGAGAAGGTGGCGATTGTTGGACCGAGCGGCGTAGGCAAGACCACGCTCTTGAGTCTCATACTCCGTTTCTACCGGCCCGGTGCAGGGGAGATCTACTTCGATGGCAGACCTGCATCGGACTACCAGTTGAGTTCCCTGCGCCAACGGATGGGATATGTGTCCCAGGGTCCCCTCCTTATATCTGGAACTATCATGGACAACCTTTGCTATGGAAATCCCGAGGCCACGAAGGACCACGTCATTCGAGCCGCAAAGACAGCAGGTATCCATGACTTCATAGCCAGCCTAGCTGAGGGCTATGAGACCTGGGTCGGCGAAAAGGGGGTCAATCTATCGGAAGGACAAAGGCAACGGCTTTCACTTGCCCGGGCGCTTGTGAAGGATCCGGATATACTGATTCTTGATGAGCCTACCTCTGCATTAGATAGCCTGGCTGAGGAATCGATCCTCCAATCTCTATCTGCCTTCGTTGGCGACAAGACCATGTTTGTGGTCACAAGCCGTGTCTCCACTATCAAAGGTTCAGACCACATTCTCCTGCTGGATGAGAATCAGCTTGTGGCCACTGGTAACCATAACGAACTCATGGAGACAAATGACTACTATCGCTCACTGGTAGCTGCCCAGCAGATGGAAGGTTAGCCAGGGTCATAGCCCGTGCTGCCAGATGGAGTGGCTAGGAACCCCGTGAACCTCTGCTCTGCAAGGAAAGATGGGATAGTGGAATAATGGATCTATAGCGCATTTGCTGGAAGATGCAATGGCTAATGAATGGATTGATTCATCAATGGAGATAGATCAGCCTTTCCAACTCATTTTTTGGGATACCTCCATCATGTTCCTTGAGCGGTCAGAAAGCTAAAGCCCAAGCGCAAACTTAATTGCATCCTCTATTTGATCGATCTTGTCTTTTTGAAGTAGGGTAATCCGTTCTGTGAGCACTTCTTTTCTAATAGTGACTATGGTGTCTAGATTGACAACGCATCTTTTTGGTAAGCCATCTTCCGGACCAAGTTCCACCTCCACCGCGATGCCCCTTATTCTGGTGGTTACCTCAGCCACGGTAACTGCACTTCTCACGGGGTAAGCTTCATCTCTGGAAAGAAGCACGACCGGCCTCTTGCCTATGGGCGCAGGGAGATTGGCCCACCATACCTCACCCCTTTTCATTACCAGTCCTCATCGGAGAATGTAGCCAAAGAGACATCTTCCCATGCCTTTATGTCATGAGGTCTCTCCGGCATATTTCTATACCCTTCTTCATAGCTTCGGATCTGGTCCTCCATCATTCTTGATTTCTTCAAAAGTTCAAAAGCCTCAAGAATGACTTTACTCCTGCTCACTCCTTCTTTGAACCTAATCGCTTCAATCTCTTTGAACTCTTCCTCAGGCATACTTACTGCAAACTTAATGGCTTTTCCCATACAAACCCCCTACGGTAGAGTAATTTTCATACCAAAGTATCACGAATGGGAACCCTCTGTCAATACCAAACAGCGCATGATGAGCGGTTGAGGAATACCAAACAAAGAGGTAATCAAGACGAGGAGGGCACCCATTGCACCCTAGGGTAGTGTCGGCCAACAGAAGGGTGCAGATTCTTCAGGCTGGCCTTCATGGACCCGTAGCCGTCCTGCCCACCGATGCGGTCTTCGGGTAGTTTCCGCGAAAGCCCCGCCTTTGAATATTTTAACCAGCTAATTTTCACGATTTAGCCTTGTTTCCCAAGCGGTCGATCACCAGGTCATCAATCCATCTTAACCAACGACGCACATACGAGATAGGCAGCAGCCAATTACTGGAGGTCGGGTAGCAAAATCGTACAATATCAGGATGGGGAAAGAGCAGCCCCAAAAGGGATGGAATACGTTTTAGGAGCAAGGAGCGACTCGAAAGCGATCGTTTCAACAAAATGGTCACCCAATGGTGCCGCATCGTATCTGCCCAAACAGCAGACTCGTCCTCTGTGGGTCGTGGCCAGGTGGAGAAGTCATCGAATCCGTCCGGCAACTCCAGTCCAGCCCAGGCTTGGGCCATTTTCAGGCAATGTTCCAACGGCAGCCGAGCCGTCCAAGCTACGCACCTTTCCTGCAGTGTTTCCCAGTCATCGGGCACTTGAAGGCGTTGGGCAAGCAGTGCCGTGTCATAGATCCAACTTAACCGCATTTCATTTTTATGGATCATTATCAAGTGAATTGCCGAATGAATGAGATAGTCCACTGGGTGTAGGGTCTCGAAAGCCAGAGTTGGGGTCTCAATCTTGCAGGCCCTTTGAAAAAGATCCTGTATGTCAACCTCCTCACTGCCCTTGAAAAAGGGGTGCAATTCCCAATGGACCCAGTGAAGATCAACCGGAAACTTGTTACCCGGGTTCTTTTGGTGGACAAAGCACTCCTCGCGGAAAAAGTCCCTGGCGACCTCGAACCTCTTTCCCAAACATTTGTAGCCCAAGCTCTCCAATATGCCTCGCGCCTGAACCACTTGCTCCGGAAGCACCAACAGATCAAGATCACAACTTGGCCTCATCGCTGGATCTGGATACAGTGAAAATGCCAGGGCGGGTCCTCGCAAAACAAGCACTCGTACACCTTCCTCCTGGAACCCTTCAATGATTTCCCGAAGCTGCCTCTCCATATGAAGAGATCGTACACGACTAAACAGAAAAGCCTGCCTCATTTCATCGGCTATAGCTTCCGGTGGGTGACATTCCTGTGGTAAGAATCCTATTTTTCTATAAAGGAAGGGAATTATCCAGTGAGCTTGGAGGAAATTTAGCAGGCTAGACCATTCATCTACAGATGCCTCTGGAGCCAGAGGAGATTCGTCTTGCAAAACTGACCTTACGTAGGCCAGAAGTTCATCTGAAAGATCATGAAGAGATTTATCTGAAGTTCCACAGAGCTTCAGGCTCGGGTGAATATCCTGCATCACCTCCCTAAGTGTGGAAGCTCTTTCGGAATCTATTGAGACTGCTTCATTCAAAGGAATTGTATCCCTTCATATGTCTTCATCAACAACGGACAACTGACCACTGACAACGGACGCCTTGCCCGGATTTTCCGGCAAGGATTCTTCATCCACAAACAACCGAAAAGGACGTCGGATGTTCCATCCACTCTTTCCCGGAAGCCACCTGCCGATCACACGTCGCCCCATAAAGAGTTGCAGTTCCGTTCCTTCACCTCGATTAAAAGAGATGACTCGCGGCTTCATCTGATCCGGCAACCATCTCCTAAAAGTACCGTCAGTGGCCAACCGGCGATAGCCAGGCCGGAGCAAGGAGGACAGAGTTGAGTCGATCGTGTGCACCGCTCTAAAGGTCATTGAGAACAGTTGTCCTATCGCTCCGCCAAAGATACGTAGCCGCCTCTTTCCCCTTTTTACGGTAACCACGCGCCCAAGAATATCATTAGGACTTAAAATCCATGGATCGACATGAGTGGAATTATCACCCCGCGTTCTGATTCCTTGCGAATCCATGAATACTACGCGGTGGATGACCTTAGTATCACCTCCAGGAGGAATGAGAACAATCACATCTCCACGCCGAATCTTCTCTGCGCTATACGGTATAATTTGAAGCCTGTCCCCCGGTTTGAGGATTGGTTTCATACTTGGGCCAAGATAGTTTGTTGTTCTAGGTGCAGTGTGTTCCATCAGTTCTATTTGGTTCTATGTGACAGGACTTTTTCTATTTCCTCCCAAAATCGTCCTTTTAAGCTTACTCGAAGCCTAAAAGTCGGGATTACTTTGGCGAGTTCACACGCATTGTCAAAAAGCTTCTTTCTGAAAACCCTCAGCTCTTCTTTATCCAGATTATTCCAGTTCGGATCATAAACTTGCATGGCCGATCCTGTCATTAGTCCAGCCGCTTGTCCCTGCCCTATGCGAACCACCTCGTCAGCCTCAGCCTGTTCCAGAAAGAATATCATCGATAGAGGAACATGGTGCCGGACATCCCATGTCCGCTTGGAACGCTTCATCAGGTAATCGCTCCAAGTGGGTAAAGGGTGCACTAGATATTGATTTTTATGATCGCGCACGACCAGCGCTTCATCATCGCAAAGAGCTATCCACGGGCCTGGAAGTCGACGGCAACAGGTCGATTTTCCAGTGTTCCCAGAAGCTGCCAGCAAGATACCAATGCCATCACGCTCAACTAATGCAGCATGGAGACGAATTCCTCCCGAGTCTTGGGCCATCTCAAATATGGGATAGAGGGAAAACAACATCCTTAGAATGTCCAGCTCATAACCTAACTCACGTCCTATCTCACAAAACACGTCTCGCACGTCACGATGAAACCACAGTCGGATGACAGGCAGCTTCCAAGCCCTCCAACCTTTTCTAGGAAGATTGTCCCCTATATTAGGTTCCAAGCATCCTATCCGCTCTCCAAGCGTTTCTCCGGCTAATTCACCCAGGATGAAGATCAGCTTTGGCTGCCCGTTTCGATTACATGTTTGGAGTTCCATTATCGAGGCCAGCTTTTCCACAAACGAGGTTACCCCTGCGGTGGCTATGATTCGCCACCCCTGCCCATTGGCCAAGCGTATGCAGTACCCGCTCTTAATATCCGATATAGGCCTGATAATATTCATTTGAGAACTTGTATTCTAGGAGGCATTCGGTCATTCCTCATATGGTAGCTTTTCCTCTCATTGAGAGACCTGTTTCATGACAAATTATTAAAGAATTTAAGACGAGCCAACTATTCCATTTGAGCACCCACAAGCCTCCTCCCCTAGCAAACTTCAACCGCCAATCCCTGGGGCACATTTACTAACGGCAGCAGTACCTGATTTGCAGTCAACCCCTGCCCGATTGCCATCATCGCAGACTCCTGCGTCCCCCGATCCACTAGGCTGGCAAAGCCCCAGCCCAATCTCATCTCGATCAGAACCGAATGGGATGATGAGGGGTTTCTCATATTTCAGAGACATAGCAATTTCCTCCTAGTTTTGACTTAGATTGTGTCTGACATATGCTGCGAGCGTGCCTGCAATGTTTTGTAGAGCAAAAAAGGCTGCCCGCTCCTCCCTGGACTGAAGCTTTTCTTACACTCGAACCTTCAATCTTGGTCAATACCATGGTTCTCGTCACCCCCTATTAGCACTTACCGGAAACATACGAGTCTCGGGAAAGAGTCCTCGATTCCAAGCCTTTTCGCAATACCAGTATGGCTCCCAGAGATTCTTGCTGCGGTAGTAGTTCTGGGCTATACAGCTGCCCAAGCAGGTACCTTTCATCAAACAATCGCCGCAAATCCCTCCTAGCCGCTTGGGAAGTCCTTCTCGCAGCTCCTGAAGGACAGAGGTGTTTTTCCAGACATCCACCAATAAATCCGTGGCTGCGTGCCCGAAGACTAGATCGCGTACTGTCTCTCCGATACCGCAGAGCGCATACGAACCGTTGGCTATCACACCCAGAATGCCTAGGATCCCACAGACCCCGCAGCCATCCCCATTCTCGCCAAACATTTTCCCGAGCGGACGGAAAGCCATTGGGTGACTGTAGTAAAGGGGCAAACTTGTGGAGCCCAAAAGGGCACTCTCCACCCATCGTCCAAGATCCACAAGCTCCTCGATGCTCAGGGCCTCACCAGCATCATGCATCTTTTTCCCTCTGGCGGTGGGCTGCATGATGTTGAATTTAACTGACCCGGCACCCAAGCGCTCGGCCAACCTGACAACCGGCTCCATCTGGTCTTTGTTATGGCGCATTATGGTCATGATTACCTGTGGCCTGAATCCCGCATCTACCAGATTTTGAAGGCCATTTAAGGCAGCCTCAAAACAGCCCGTCACGCCCCGTACCCACTCATGGGTTTCAGCATCAGCGCCATCCAGGCTCACTGAGACAAAAGGGTTCTTGCAAGCGGCCATCTTGCGTGCCAGCTCAGGCGTGCAGAGGACCCCATTGGTCTCTACCGTGAGGCGAAGTTCCTCGGTCCTAATATAATCCAAAATTTCACCTATCTGCGGATGCAGAAGGGGCTCACCACCAGTCAACTTGACACCTACGAGTCCTAAGGGTTTCGCCTGTTCTATTATCGATTTGAAAAGATCCAGGTCCAGCGCAGGATAGGAATTCCCCTCGCTCTGGTATTTAGGCGCAATCCAACAATGCCGACAACGAAGGTTGCACCCCTCGGTCAGATAGAAGTAAATCTGATTCAACGGATATTTACGATTTTCAGTCTTATCAGTCATCTCTTGTCACTGTTCACCGAAGGGATACGCTATGCGCTTGGCGCTATGCGCTATGCGGCTAAACAATCCCTTCCGGCAGCCTTCCGCCAGCCTCCAGGAATCGCTTGAGGCATGCATCCGGGCTTGGATGATCGTCTTTACCTATAATCGTATATGCCAGAGCGGGACAGTTTCCGGTGCAATAGTTAATGTAGTCGCACCCCTGGCAAAATTCGAAGTTGCTCAACGGAATCTTATGCCGCTCCCGTAGCCTTTTCAGTTCGGAATTTTCCTGCCAAACTTCCTGGAGATCATCCATGTTGATTCGACCCAACTCA
>JAUVXZ010000044.1 GCA_030603345.1 Pseudomonadota bacterium | reverse complement strand
TCATTCATTTTTGGCTAGCCTTTTATGCTGACCGGTTTTCTTCGATAGGAAAGGTCGCAATAGGCGCCGAGGGGTTTGCTCGCAAAAAAGGAGGGTTATCCATGGACAGGGCTATCAAAAAGTGCGCGGTCATTGGAGCTGGCGTTATGGGGGCAACCATAGCCGCCCAGTTGGCCAATGTAGGTATCGATACAATTCTTCTCGATATTGTACTCCCTGAACTCACAGACGATGATAAGAAAAGGGGGCTTACCAAGGAGAGCAAAGCGTTCAGAAACAAACTGGCACAGAATGGACTAAATGGGGCACTGAAGTCAAAACCGGCATCTTTTTATATACCAGAAGACGCCAAGCTGATCACCATCGGAAATCTGGAAGACAATCTCGAGTGGCTCAGTGATGCCGAGTGGATCATTGAAGTGGTGGTGGAAAGGCTGGACATCAAAAAGAGCGTTTTTGAAAAGATTGAAACTGTTTTGAAACCTGGAACCATTATTACCTCCAACACCTCCGGCATACCGGCCAGGGCCATGTGTGAAGACCGGACTGAGGCATTTCGAAGCCATTTTGCGATTACCCATTTTTTTAATCCTCCGCGGTATATGAAACTTCTGGAGATCGTGCCGGGGCCTGATACACTCCCCGAGGTTATCGAGATCTTGTCGGAAACGTGTGAGAAGGTACTGGGAAAGGGGATTGTTTACGGAAAGGATACACCGAATTTTGTTGCAAACCGGATCGGCATTTTTGGCCTGCTTTATAGCATGCAGGCAATGATTGACCTAGGGCTAAGCATTGAAGCTGTAGACGAAATCACTGGTCCTGTAATAGGACACCCTAAGAGCGCTTCCTTTAGGACGGCAGACCTGGTTGGCCTCGATACCATCGTGCATGTGGCCAGTAATGTATACGAAGGGGCGCCTGACGATGAAAAACGAGAGATGTTCACACCGCCTGAGTTCATTCAAAAAATGATCGAAAAGAACATGCTTGGTAGTAAGACCAACCTTGGCTTTTACAAGAAAACCAAGGACAAAGAAGGAAAAAAGGCGATCCTGTCCCTGGATTATGAGACGCTCGAGCATACCCCACAAGAGAAAGTGAAGCTGGCTTCACTGGAGGCTGCCAAGAACATCTCAGGTACTTCCGCAAAGATAAAATCGCTGTTTTTTGCTCAAGATGTCGGAGGGCAGTTTATCTTCCGCACCTTGACTGAAACCCTCATCTACTCAGCCAACCGTATTCCCGAAATAGCTGACAACATTGTAAATGTAGATAATGCCATGAAATGGGGTTTTGCGTGGAAGATGGGCCCCTTTGAAACCTGGGATACCCTTGGGGTGGGCCAGTCGGTAGCCAAAATGAAAGAGGCCGGTTACCAGATCCCTGTATGGATCCAGGAGATGCTTGAAAGCGGAAAAGAGTCCTTTTACAAGAGAGAAGCCGGTACGCTTTACTCCTATGATCTTGCTTCCAAGGATTATGAGGAGGTTCCAGTAAAGCCGAGGATCATTCTCTTGCCCTCCCTCAAGGATCGGGAAAAAATGGTGGCCGGAAACAAGGGTGCCAGCCTGATCGACATCGGCGATGGGGTGGCCTGCCTGGAATTCCACACCAAGATGAATGCCATGGGAGATGATATCATTGCAATGGTCGTCAAATCGGCCGACATCGTAAGCAACGATTTCCAAGGGTTGGTGATAGCGAATCATGCTAATAATTTCTCCGCCGGGGCTAACCTTCCTTTGATTCTATTTACGGCACAGGAGGAGGAATGGGATGAACTGGAGTGGATGGTCAAGAGCTTTCAGGATTCTTTAATGAAGCTCAAATATCTGGATAAACCTGTGGTGGCTGCACCTGCCGGGATGGCCCTCGGTGGAGGTTGTGAAATCTGTATGGCCTCGGATCGTGTCCGCTTTGCCGCCGAGACCTATATGGGCCTTGTGGAAGCTGGCGTGGGTTTGGTTCCTGCTGGAGGAGGAACCAAGGAGTTGCTCCTCCGGAACACCGAACACCTCTTCGAGGTCCAGAAGGGTGGGCTGTATCCGAAACAGATCGAGTTGATGCCCTTTGTTGCCAGGGCCTTTGAGACCATAGCCATGGCCAAAGTCGCAACTTCAGGGCCTGAAGCAGTCAAGCTTGGATACCTGAGACCCACTGATAAGATGACCGTGAATCGGGATTACCTGATAGAAGATGCCAAAAAGACAATTTTGGCAATGAACATGGAAGGCTACCAACAGCCTCGTCCCCGAGATGACATCCGCGTGGCCGGAGAGAATACCTTCGCCATGATCAAGCTTGGTCTGTGGTCCATGCATGAGTCAGGCTACATCACCGAGCACGATGTAACTGTTTCCACCAAGGTGGGCTATGTCCTGTGTGGGGGAGATGTACTTGCGGATACCAAGGTGAGTGAGCAATACCTCCTGGATCTGGAGCGAGAGGCCTTTGTGAATCTGTCCGGAGATCCCAAGACCCAGGCAAGGATTCAGCACATGCTGAACACCGGTAAACCGCTGAGAAACTAGGGTTTGTTGTGTTTATTGAGTTCATAGGGTTTGAAGTCCCTAAAATACCTACAACGAAACAAAGTGCCTAATGCAAATACCGCCTTGAACTTTCTACTAAAACGAACGCGATGAACCCAATAGACCCTAGAAACACAAGAAACACCAGTAAGGAGGATAAGATGATGAGAGAAGCCGTGATTGTTGCTGCTTGCAGAACAGCAGCGGGAAAGGCCCCTCGAGGAATACTAAAAGATACACGCCCTGAATACATGGGGACCGCAGTACTCACTGATTTGATAAAGAGGGCAGAGAACCTGGATCCCATGCTTATTGATGATGTGATTATCGGATGCACTTTCCCTGAGGCTACTCAAGGGCTCAATCTCGGACGGGTCCTGGTTATGTCCATGGGGTGGCCCGATCGCATTCCTGGCATGACCGTCAACAGGTTCTGCTCTTCAGGTCTCCAGGCCATTGCCATCGGTGCCGAAAAAATCATGTGTGGATACGCCGATGTGGTGATCAGCGGTGGCGTGGAGAGTATGAGCCAGATTCCCATGGGCGGGAGCATGATGTATCCGAATCCGGCACTCGTAGAATTACGACCGGGAGCCTTTACGGGGATGGGGTTGACTGCTGAGAATGTCGCCGAACGGTATGAGGTCAGCCGTGATGACCAGGATGAATTCGGGGCCAGGAGCCAGCAGAAGGCTGAAGCAGCCATCAAGGCAGATCGCTTCAAGACCCAGATTGTTCCTCTGAAGGTCAAAAAGCAAAAGCAGTTGCCTAACGGACATTTTGAGTATGAAGAGAGTATTTTTGACACAGACGAGGGTGTGCGGCCTGGCACAACCAAGGAGGGTATTTCAAAGATTCCCCCGGCCTTTAAGGCAAATGGAACCGTGACAGCCGGCAATTCTTCACAGACCAGTGATGCAGCTTCAGGGGTTGTGCTGATGTCCAAGGAAAAGGCCAGAGAACTCGGTTTGAAACCCATGGCTACCTTTCGGTACCATGTGGCAGAGGGATGCCCGCCCGAATACATGGGGCTGGGCCCTTCAGTGGCGATTCCAAAACTAATGAGGGTCGCCGGTATGACCCTCGATCAGATGGAGTTGATTGAGCTGAACGAGGCCTTTGCAGCCCAGGCTATCTATTGTATTAGAGAACTCGGCATCAATGAAGAGATTACCAACGTGAATGGTGGTGCCATTGCACTGGGACACCCTCTGGGTTGCACCGGTGCCAAATTGACCACGCAATTGATCTATGAAATGCAAGCAAGGGGGCTCCGATGGGGGTTAGTCTCCATGTGTATCGGGTTTGGCATGGGAGCCGCTGCGATCTTTGAGATAGAGGACTATTAATCAAAAGAGGAGTGATGAACATGGCCAAGGAAAAACTTTTTAAAGGTGGAGAGTTCTTGATAACCGATGCTCTACCGGAGGAGATATTCACCCCGGAGGATTTCACCAACGAACATCGTCTCATCGGCAAATCGGCCGAGGAATTCGCTTTAGGTGAGATTGACCCCCGAAGGGAAGAGCTTGAGGAGCTCAACCCCGAATTGATAGAGAGCCTGTTACGAAAGGCAGGGGAACTTGGCTTCCTCTCCACAGAGATTCCAGAGATCTATGGAGGCTCGGAACTGGATCATATCAGCACTGTCCTGGTTACTGAGAGGCTCACCCGAGGGATATCCGGATTCGATATATCTTTTGCAGTGCAAACAGGTATTGGAAGTCTTCCTATCGTGTTTTTCGGGTCTCCGGATCAGAAGGCAAAATATCTCGAAAAATTGTGCACCGGTGAGATGATCGGTGCCTTTGCCCTGACAGAGCCAGAACACGGTTCCGATGCGCTGACCGCAGAAACCACGGCAGTTTTATCCGATGATGGAAAATGCTACATCTTGAATGGACAGAAGCAGTTTATCACTAATGCCGGGTTTGCTGGTCTCTTCCTCACATATGCCCAAATTGATGGAACGAAGTTTACCGCTTTTATTGTAGAGAATTCTTGGGATGGTGTTTCGGTGGACGAGGAAGAGAAAAAGATGGGAGTCCACGGCAGTTCTACGCGATCTGTCATCTATACGGATGTCAAGGTGCCGGTGGAAAATGTTTTGGGAGAAATCGGCCGTGGCCATGTGGTGGCCCTCAACACCTTAAATATCGGCAGATACAAGTTGGGTCCTGCCACGGTTGGCGGAGCCAAGCTTCTGATTGGCGAAGGCGTTAAGTATGCTAAGAATAGAGTCCAGTTCGGGAGACCTATTTCCGACTTTGGCCTGATAAAGCATAAGATTGCAGAGATGGTCATCAAGACATTTGTTACCGAGAGCATGGTCTATCGCACTGCAGGTCTGCTTGATATGGCCTTAGAGGGAATTGATCCTACTAAAGAAGATGCAGGCAAAAAAACTGGTGAGGCCCTCAGAAAATATGCCTTAGAGTGTTCCATAAATAAGAATTTCGGTTCAGAGATGCTATGTTTCATGGCAGATGAATGTGTGCAGATCATGGGTGGTTATGGGTATATTATGGACAACAAGGTAGAGAGTGCCTACAGAGATTCAAGGATCAACCGGATCTGGGAAGGAACCAATGAGATTAATCGCCTGTTAATGGTGGACATGCTCATGAGAGGCGCCATGAAGGGGGAGCTTCCACTCCTTGAGGCAATCAAAAAACTCACCGAAGAGCTTATGAGCTACCGGCCGACCATGGGCGAAGAAGAGGGGGTCCTTGAGAGAGAGCAAAAGATGGTTGGAAATGCAAAGAAAATGGCTCTCTTGGCTGCTGGTGCGGCAACCCAGAAGTATATGGATAAACTTGCAAATGAGCAGGAAGTTGTCGCCCTGATAGCCGATATGATTATCGAGATTTTTGCTATGGAGAGTGCTCTTCTGAGAACCTTGAAAAAAATCCAAAAGGATGGTGAAGAGAAGTCCAAGATTCAAACTGCCGCTACCCAGGTGTATATCAATGATTCATTTCCGCGGGTGGATTTAATGGCTAGACAGGTTTTTGCTGCCATCAGTGAGGGTGAAGAGCTGAGAACCCAGCTCATGGGTGTAAAAAAATTCGCGCGCTTCACCCCAGTAAACACTATTGTCTTGAGGAGAGCGATTGCTGATAGCATTATTTCTGCTGGCCGCTATGACTTGACGAAGACGTAAGGGTCTTTTCACTTATCCGGTCGCAATCCACGGGAGGTATACTGAAACGTGCTGAAGTAGTGCGCCTTCCTGGGTCACGTCATAGTGAAACCTAACCTATTAATTCCTAAGCTTCTTGCAGGGTATGGGTATCTTTTTTTTGGTTATGCCCCTGGCCCAGACCTGGCATGCAAAGCATCAGTACAAAGAGCTTACTTACGAAATACTGTAACGACCACACTGTATTCCAGAGGTGTCGCGCCAGGGCAGGCCTGTGACATGGCCCCTTACTGGGTCGTTTCAAAATGGTTTATTGCCTCTCGGCCCTGAGCCTCTCGGCCATGAGCTCGATGCCGAATGGATCGAGGCCGAAGGGCCTCCTAAGCCTTAGAATCATAGGGTCCATCTATATAAACCATTTTGAAACTCCCACTAGTCTAAACTATGTGGGGCATAATCCAAAAAAAAGACACCCATACCCTGGATTTTGACGATATCCTGTGCGTCTTCTAAAGGCATTGACAGTCCTTGCCGATATATGTTAACAATAAAAACATATTATAATAAATGATGATAAATAGGGGGATGATCATGGCAAAGGACGATGACATATCAAAAAATGTCGGTGACGCCGAGGATGAAGATCTCCTGGATTTCGACTTCGATGAGGATTTGTTAGGTGAGGACGAAGAAAAGCAAGAGGCTGAATCTGAGAATGAAGAAGAGATCATAGAGCTTGCTGATGTAGTTGCCGAGCAAAAGAAACCCGAAGCGGTTGAAGACGAAATAGAAGGTCTGGAAGAGCTGATACTAGAGGAGGAAGAAGGCGAAGAAGAGCAGGCACCGTTATCCGAGGGGGAAGAGGAGGCCGGTTTCGCGGAAGAGATTGAGTTAACAGAAGTAGCCGATGAGGCAGCTGCGGACGTTGGCCGTGTCCCTGATCATCCATCCGGTAAAGTGGAAGAAATTGGTGAAGACACAGTGCTCATGGAAAGGATGGAGGGGGCTCTTGAAGAGGGGCCAGAGGAACCTTTTTTAGATTTGGAAGAAGAGATTAACTTGGATGAGGGACTGGAGGAATTGATTTCTGAAGGTGAGGCAGAGGGGTTAGAAGACGTATTTGCAGAGGAAACGGGTGAGGGTCCAGGGATAGAGGAACCCGCCGAGGAGATTTTGACCGGAATGCCTCCCGTTGAGGGGATGGTTGAGTTGAAGGAAGAACTAGCACAAGAGGGAGCTTTGCCAATCTCAGAAGAGAGGATTGAGGCCTTATTGACAAAGGTGGTAGGCGATGTTTTAGAAAGGGTGGCCAGAAACGTTATTCCTGAAGTGGCTGAAAAGATTATCAGGGAGGAGATAGATGTCTTGAAAAAGAGTATCATGTCTGAGGGTTGAGATACATTATTTTGAAATTAATGGGCACAACGGCACTACATGAAAGAGGTTTTCAAGAATGTCATTGTGCCCATTTACGTGTGGCTACTTTCAGGTATCTTGACGTCAGGGCCAGGTCATAGTGAAACCTAACCTATTAATTCCTAAGCTTCTTGCAGGGTATGGGTATCTTTTTTTTGGTTATGCCCCTGGCCCATACCCTGGACCTTGACGTTACCCTGACCTTGACTTAAGAGTGAAAAACAAACAGGTGGGAGCATCTTACAATGGAAAATAGTGGCTTGGCTAAAACCTACGAACCTGGGGAAGTGGAACAGAAATGGTATGCCTATTGGGAGAAACATGATCTGTTTCATGCCAATACCAAAACAGACAAACCTCCTTTCTCTATTGTAATCCCTCCGCCCAATGTGACGGGAAGCCTGCACATGGGCCATGCCCTCAACAACACCCTTCAGGATATCCTGTGCAGATACAAAAGAATGGAGGGATACAATGTCCTCTGGCAACCCGGCACAGACCATGCAGGTATTGCCACCCAGAATGTCGTGGAGAAAGATCTTGCCTTGAGAGGAACTGATCGTCACCAGATTGGTCGGGAAAGATTTGTTGAATTGGTTTGGGAGTGGCGGGAAAAATATGGGGGAATGATTATCAATCAGCTCAAAAGGTTGGGAAGTTCCTGTGACTGGAGTCGGGAGCGGTTTACTATGGACGAGGGGCTTTCCAGGGCCGTGAGGGAAGTCTTTGTGCGTCTCTATGAGGAAAAACTCGTATACCGGGGAGATTATATCATTAATTGGTGTCCCCGGTGCCATACTGCGCTTGCTGACCTTGAGGTCGAGCATGAAGAGATGGACAGCTTTCTCTATTATATTCGTTATCCATTTGAAAACCAGGAGGGCCATTTGACTGTGGCCACGACTCGGCCCGAAACCCTGTTGGGTGATACCGCCGTTGCAGTAAACCCGGAAGATGAACGGTACAAAGATCTTTCAGGCCTTTCCGTCGTCTTGCCGGTGCTCAACAGGCCTATTCCGGTTATCTATGATGCCTATGTGGATAGGGAGTTTGGTACCGGTGCCCTGAAGATTACGCCTGCCCATGACCTCAATGACTTTGAGATAGGTAACACACATAGCCTGGAACGCATAAGGGTTCTTGATGACGACGGTCGAATGAACGAGCTGGCAGGTCCTTACAAAGGTATGGACAGATTTGAGTGCCGTGAAAAAATTGTCGAGGACCTGAAGGAATCGGGCCTGCTTGAAAAGACGGAACCGTACCGGAACGCGATAGGACACTGTTACCGGTGTAAGACCATGATCGAACCTCTTCTTTCCAAGCAGTGGTTTGTCAAAATAGGCCCTCTTGCTGAAAAGGCCATCGCTGCTGTGAAAGAAGGCAGAACAAAGATAGTACCTTCTAATTGGGAAGGCGTCTATTATGAATGGATGAACAATATTAAGGACTGGTGTGTATCGAGGCAGATTTGGTGGGGCCACCGGATCCCTGCATGGTACTGCCAGGACTGTGGAGAGGTTATCGTCTCTAAGGACGATCCGAGCGCATGCCATTCTTGCAAGAGTACGAACCTTCAGCAGGAAACAGATGTGCTGGATACCTGGTTTAGTTCGGCGCTCTGGCCATTTTCCACCTTGGGCTGGCCGGATTCGACCGATGAGCTGAAAACCTTTTATCCGACCTCGGTCTTGGTAACTGGTTTCGATATCCTCTTTTTCTGGGTGGCAAGAATGATGATGATGGGGATTTGGTTCATGGGAGATATTCCCTTCAGAGACGTGTATATCCATGCGCTGGTCAAGGATGAGCAGGGCCAGAAGATGAGCAAGAGTAAGGGAAACATCATCGATCCTCTTGAGGTCTTGGACCGTTTTGGGACTGATGCCTTCAGATTTACCCTTGCAGTATTGGCTATCCAGGGAAGAGACATTAGGCTCTCAGAAGAAAGGATAGCGGGATACAGGAATTTCATTAATAAGATCTGGAATGCTGCCAGATTTGTGTTTATGAACCTGGATGACGGTAAATTCCCCTATATAGAAGAGAGTGATCTTACCCTGGCTGATCGTTGGATTATGACCAGGGTAGGGCAGGTTGCCGAACAGGTAGCCGACCGTTTTCAAGAGTATGAATTCAATGACGCGGCGAGCATCTCGTATCAGTTTGTCTGGCATGAATTTTGTGATTGGTATCTGGAAATAGCAAAGCTGGAGCTTTATAGCAAAGATCCAAAACGGATAGGGGTGGCCCAGTCTGTGATGCAAATTCTCTTGAGTGGAGTGGTGCGGCTTCTCCATCCATTTGTGCCCTTTATTACCGAAGAGATCTGGCAAAGACTCCCTCATGCCGAAGGAAGCGTCATGGTGGCCCCATTTCCTCAACCTTCAGAATTCATCTCTGATATGGAATCAATCGAGCAGATGGATCTGCTCAAAGCAGTAATAACAGGTCTCAGGAATATCCGGGGAGAGATGAACATTCCTCCAAAGACGTCTGTAAAAACAGTCATAGATGTAAAGGGGCCAAAGGAAAGAGAGATTCTTGAGAATAGTGCTACCTATATTACCAGCCTGGCAAAGGTTGAATCTATTGATTTTGTTTCTGGCATCGAAAAACCAAAATCCTCTGCTACGTATGTTTTTGGCGATATCCAGGTTCATGTTCTCCTTGAAGGACTGATCAACTACGAGGATGAGAGAAGGAGGATGCGGAAGGAAATAAAAAAGATAGAGCGCGAGATGGCTCTATCTCGAAAGAAACTGGAAAACAAGGATTTCTTAAATCAGGCACCTCCCTCTATAGTAGAGGGTGTCAAAGAGAAGGTGGATTTGATAGGTCTCAAGTTAGAAAAACTAAACCAAAACCTCACTATTCTTGAAGGACTCAAGTGAATACGGGCTCTCGTCCCCTCATCGATAAGATAATTGAACTGGCCTTAGAAGAAGATCTGGGGCCCGGTGACCTCACTACTTGGGCCATTATCGATCCATCCATAAAAGGGAAGGCACGGCTTCTGGCAAAGGAAGAGACAGTGTTAGCGGGAATAGAGATTTTTGGAAAGGTTCTATCCCGGCTTCATCCTAAAATAGCAGTTGAGTGCAATTTCCATGATGGAGATGTAGTGGCAAAGGGAAAGGATATTGGTGTAGTGAAAGGATCAATACGCGGGATACTGAGTGGGGAAAGGACAGCCCTCAATTTCTTGCAGCACCTTTCCGGGATAGCGACCCTTACGAGGAGGTATGTTGAAAAAACAGATCCTTCAAAGGTTCGGGTGATTGACACCAGGAAGACAACCCCTGGTTTACGGGTATTGGAAAAATATGCGGTGAGGGTGGGAGGCGGTTTCAATCATCGCTTTGGACTCTTTGACGGGGTTCTCATCAAAGATAACCATATTGCTGCGGTTGGTTCTATATCCAAGGCCGTGGCAAAAATTAGAGCTACCGTGCCCCACACGCTAAGGATTGAGGTGGAGGTAGACGATATCAAGGGACTTAAACAGGCTCTTGAGGCAGGGGCAGATGCAATTCTTTTGGATAATATGTCTGTCAAAGAAATGAAGGAGGCGGTCACTATAGCCGGAGGCACAGTCCTGCTAGAGGCGTCTGGTGGTATTACCTTAGAATCCATTGAGGAGATATCCCAAACCGGTGTGAATCTGATTTCTGTTGGTGCCATTACCCATTCTGCCAGGTCTGTTGATATCAGCCTTGAGATGATTTAGAAGGATGAATTTATAAGAAAGGAATTTCATTTTGGACGCTGATTGGCGCAGATTATCAAGATTTTAATTATATATTTTTCAGCGGATATCTGCGAGAATCTGCGTCCTAATTTAGTTTAATGGATGAATTGATCGAAAAGGCAGCCCGGATTATTCTGGATTCTAAACTAACCATAGCACTCACCGGGGCTGGTATCTCAGTGGAGTCAGGCATTCCAGACTTCAGGAGCAAAGGTGGCCTGTGGGATAGGTTTGATCCGGAGGAATATGCTACCATTTGGGCCTTTAGGGAAGATCCGGAAAAGGTCTGGCAGATGTTAAAGGAAATGGAAGAGACTGTTGACAGTGCCAGGCCCAATGAGTCGCACCTTGGGTTAGGTGAGCTAGAAAGAATGGGTCTCTTGAAGAGTGTTATTACCCAAAATGTAGATAATCTCCACCAGGAGGGTGGTTCCCGGGATGTTATCGAATATCATGGCAACTCTCGCTCACTGGTGTGCCTGCAGTGTGGCAAGAGGTATGATTATCAAGAGAAGAAGGGGGAGTATCCACCTCGGTGTGTGTGCACAAAGATTCTGAAACCAAACGTTGTCTTTTTTGGAGAGGGAATCCCGGTTGAGGCCATGACAAGGAGCTCCCAATTAGCCTCTACCTGTCAGGCCTTATTGATAGTCGGCACTTCGGCAGTGGTGTCTCCTTTTAACATACTTCCGAGGCAGGCGAAACAGGCCGGTTCCAAGATAATCGAGATAAACCTGGAGAGGACCGTCCTTACTGACCATATCACGGATATTTTTCTTCAGGGAAAGGCCAGCGAGAAGGTTTCGCAGGTTGTTTCAGCGGTCAAACAGCTGAGAGAGGCTTAAATCAGCTATCCGTCACACACCTTCCTCTCACATATTCTGCAGCCGGCACCATAAGAGATCATGGCCAAAAAGCTCAGCCTATGAGCGATCAGATCTTCCCTTCGTGATCTTTATCTAACCAAGGCCGCTTATCTGGGCCTACGATCTCGGAGATCTTCTCAGCAATCCAATGAAATGGGAGGTCATCGTGAGGAGGAAACTTTTCCACATATTCTATGTAGGGTTCGCCCTTCAGGCCTTTCTCCGGTAAGATTGCATCGCTTTTTCCATCGAATTCCACCGTAGGCAATCCATTCTTCTCACAGAGGTTTCTATCAAAGGTCGCAGCAGCGCTTACCCATTGTCCATTCAACAGGAACTGGTTGTACCCATGCCCGTGGAAGGTGTTGGTCTTGATAATTTGAAAGACATGTTCAGGCAGCTTATGGTTTCTGATCTTGGCAAAGGCCAGCCGGCTCGGGATGCCTGCAGCCCTTCCAAGGGCTGCAAGGAGCACCGCTTTCTGAACACAGTAGCCCTTTCCCCACTCAAGAATCCTGGATGCCCTGAAGTCCTCAATGAATACAGAGATCATAAAGACATTATACCCGATGGAATCCCTCACAAAATAGAAAAGCTTTACTGCCTTCTCATCATCGCTCGAGCAACCCCTTGTCAGGGTCCTCGCAGTCTCAACAATTCTCTCGTGGCCTGCATCGAGGGTAGGTGTTGCTTTCAAATACAATTCCATATTGAAATCCACAGCCTAACTCCCTATGGAAACATTGAATTCCTAAAGTTCTCAGTAAGGTTGTTCAGTTTCCCACTCAACTAATTTTTCAGCAACATAACAACATTCTTTCCAGCATTCAAGTAGCAACAACTCCCGCAAATTCCATAATGAATTTAAGTTATGGTGCTTTCAATGAGATTAGTTTTATGCTATCCACATGAAAGGATGGATTTAGGAATTCTGGAATTGAAGATCAATCAATCCCCTAATGCCTCAATTTTCGGTTCCCATAATTGCAGTATTCCAATATTCAAATTGGCGCGAAATCCCTAGGTTCAATACAGAAGAATGCAGGAAGTTCTTGACACAGCTCAGAATGTTGCTCGGATTAGCAGCCAGGTGAGGATTGAAGAGGAGGCCCTTAACAGGCTCTGCAAGAAAATCGTGGAAGAGCGGGTCACCGTGCCGGCCTGGAACCGACGCTATCACTTTGATGGCACAGGTAGAGACAGGGTTTTTTACCTCCTGGTGTTGGACAGTCTCAATTTCTGTTTCTGGCCGTCACCAGGAAAGGCGCAGTGGGAGATCGACTGCAAATCGGAAAAGCTTTCCGGGTATTATGCTCTGGCAAACGCCCTCAAGCAGGCCCTCGAGTCAGGAATCCCATTCACCAAGGCAGACTATTTAGCTGAGCTCTCTTTGGGCAAATTGAAACAGATTTTGGGTGGGAGAGGGGAATTACAGGTCCTGCAAAACCGTGTCAAGATCCTCAATGAATTGGGCCAACTCCTTCTGGAAGAGTATGGCGGCGAGGCCACAAGGTTGGTAGAGAGTGCTGGAATGTCGGCGGTGAAAGTGGTTCAGTTGTTGATTGAAAAGCTGTCATCGTTTCAGGACGTTGCCCAATACCTTGGTCATACTGTCTTTTTCTACAAGCGGGCGCAAATATTTGCTGCCGATCTTTTTGGGGCATTCGATGGTAGAGAATGGGGTAGTTTCAATGATATGGACAGGCTTACGGCCTTTGCTGATTACAAGCTCCCCCAGGTGCTCCGCCATGTGGGAATCTTGCGTTATGCCCAAGCCCTGGCCCAAAAGGTTGATCAGAAGATGCTACTAACGTCAGGAAGCCCTGATGAGGTTGAGATTAGGGCAAACACCATCTGGGCAGTTGAGCTGATGCGACAGGAGCTTAATCGGATGGGAAGGGACTTGAGAGCTTTCGAGATCGATTGGATCCTTTGGAATATGGGCCAGGATTTGGCGTTCAAGGCAAGGCCTTATCATCGGACAGTGAGCATTTATTACTAAATGCCATGTCCTGAGTGTCAAAAGGAAGTAAGAACCGAATCTGTTCAAGAAGGAGTTTCTTAGAAAATGTCGAATTACAAAGCTCAAAGTTCAAATGAATGACAAATACCAAATTTCAAACTCTTGCACTTTAAACATTCGGATTTCATTTGACATTGGGACTTTGGTATTTGAGATTGTGTGCCTTGGATGGAAAAAACACCATGACTGAAGGGTCACATCAAAACAGGCTGTTGCCCAAACGGAAATCCCTTTGAACGGTCATTAAAACGTTTTTTGAAAACAAATCTTGGCGAAGTGGAAGATAAGCGATGTCAACTGTTTGAGCCCTAAAGGCGAGTTTTGACATCGCCTGGAGGGAGCCTTAGATTTGTCAGAAAACGTTTTAGACTAAGAGAAAAGGGATTTCGGCAACAGCCTGAAAAGATGAGAATAACTTATGAGAATTAGCTTCTAATAAAAATGTTCTCATTCGATATTTTAGCAACAGAAAATAATGCCCGGGTCGGGAAACTCGTTACTCCTCATGGCACCATTAAAACACCCTCATTTGTGCCTGTAGGGACTCTAGCAACAGTAAAGGCATTATCTGCAGAGGATCTTTGCAAGCTCGGGAGCCAGGTTATCATTACCAATGCTTACCATCTCCACCTCCGACCGGGGGAAGATCTGATAGAGGAGATGGGAGGTCTCCATCGATTCATGAGTTGGGAAGGACCATTGATGACTGACTCTGGGGGCTTTCAGATTTTTAGCTTAGGTTCGGGTAAAGAACACGGGGTGGGGAAGATCGCACCAATCTTTCCTCAGGAAAAGGATCGCAGCATAGGCCCTTTTAGCTCGAATAAAGAAAAACCCTTGGTAAGTGTCGATGAGGATGGGGTGGAGTTTATCTCATATCTTGATGGGTCGCGGCATCGGGCAACGCCTGAGCAGGTCATACAGATAGAACGAAAGCTCGGCGCAGATATCATCTTGGTGCTGGATGAGTGCACCTCGCCACTCCATGACTATAGTTACACCAAAGAGGCGATGGAGCGGACCCATCGCTGGGCCGTCCGCGCATTTGCAGAATTCAAGCGTACGTCTGAAACGCGCCAGGCACTCTTTGGGATTATTCAGGGTGGGGCGTATCGAGATCTGAGAGAGAAAAGCGCCAAGTTCATTGCCGAGCGGGATTTCGATGGGTATGCCATTGGCGGTTCTCTCGGAAGATCCAAGGAGGAGATGAATCAGGTTTTGGAATGGACAATGCCCTTTCTGCCACAAGATAGGCCACGGCATCTTCTGGGTATCGGTGAGGTAGACGATATCTTTGAGATAGTAGGGCGAGGGATTGATCTGTTTGATTGTGTTTTACCTACTCGGATGGCTCGTACTGGGACCGTCTTGACCAAAGAAACGGATCGGTTTAGGATACACATCCGTAATGCACGATTTAAGGATGATCCTCTCCCGATTGAGGAAGGGTGCACCTGCTATAGCTGTTGTAATTACTCCAGGGCCTATCTCCGGCACCTGTTTATGACAAAGGATCTTTTGGGCGTGCGCCTGGCGACCATTCACAATGTGCACTTTCTGGAGTCATTGATGCGCCGGATCCGGCTTGCCATAGAAGAGGGAGGGCTTTCTAAACTACGGAAGAAGTGGCTCTCTGAGGTCTGAGGGTTGCATAAGGGATCACAAAGATAAAAGATGTAAAATCATGTCGTTGATAAAAGTTATGGCGGAGGCAAAGTGACAAAGGAGAAATTTCACACGACCCAGGCGATTCGAACACTGAAAGAACACGGTGTGGATTTTCATCTGCACCCATACAGATATGAGGAAAGAGGGGGGACCACTGTTGCAGCGAGAGAGTTACAGATTGATGAGCACCTGGCCATAAAGACGCTGGTGATGGAGGACGAAAAGGGTGATCCTTTTTTAGTGCTTATGCACGGTAATAAGAACGTTTCCACTAAGGCCCTTGCCAGGGCCCTGGGAGTTAAGACGGTCAGACCATGTGACCCTCACGTTGCCCACAAACACACCGGGTATGTTGTGGGAGGTACTTCGCCTTTCGGGACAAGAAAACCCCTCAAGGTGTATACTGAAGCATCCATCATGGATCTCCCCAAAATCTACATCAATGCAGGGAAGAGGGGGTTGCTCGCAGAGATCTCCCCACGGGATCTGGAAAGGATTCTTAACCCCACTCCCGTTAGTATAACAATATGAAGAGGCGTTACCAGCTTGAGACAGAGAGATTTGGCATAATAACCCTTGTGGTCTTCTGGGAGGACAAATTCCCATAGGATCACCTGAGATAGGTGGTTTTCTCCTTCACATCCTTTCTGGGTGTCCGAGAAATATCACCATCTGCCTTGCCGAGGCATACAAGGGCCAGAGGTGTTTTGGCAGGGTCAATGCCGAGTATCTCTCTCATGGGCTTTTTGTCGAAGAAGGTGAACCATATGCTGCTCAGGCCCAGGGCATGGGCAGCAAGATGTATGTTTTGGATGGCGGCAGCACAGGCGTGCTGATACCCAACCCCACCCTCTTCCTGGAACATGTCGACACCGGTTTTCTTTGGGTCTCCTATCACAACGATAATGACAGGGGCAGACTGCACAAAGTCTACCTGGTAGCTTCCTAGCCACTTCCAGCCACTCTTTTCAATGGCCCATTTTCGGCACCTTTCAGCCTCGGAAAAGATCTTTTTCTTCACCTCCTCGTTTGTGATAACTATAAATTCCCACGGCTGAGTGTTGAGAGGAGAAGGCGCCCAAATGGCAGCTTCAAGAATCTTTTCAATAGTGTCTTGGCTGACCGGTTCGGGAAGGAAATTCCGGCAGCTCCGCCTCCCTCTAATAGCTGTAAAGACATCCATCTTTTTCCTCCTTCTTATTAAAAGAAAATTTCAAAACCGAACCTACCCCATCTTTTGACATACTAAAGAACTGTTTACATAAGATCAACAACTCTTGTTAGAACAGGGGCTAATTTTTTGCTGGTGTAAGGGGAGGAGCGGAATCTTTTGTGTGGAGAAAAAGGAGGTAAGAAGACGCCTGAGGTATGCGCTCACCGAGTGTTCTCTTGGTGATTTGGAGGAGAATTTCATATTTTCATGATTAGGCGAAAGTTTTTTGGCTCATGCAGGATGTGGTGCAGCGGGGCTCACAAAAGGTAGATCATGTTCAATCGGAATCTACCAAGAGCAGATCATCAGATATCGGATTGATTTTCTTTAGTATTTTTTACCCAGTAGATGTGTATAGGGGTTTTGACATT
>JAUVXZ010000231.1 GCA_030603345.1 Pseudomonadota bacterium | reverse complement strand
TGCTGGATTGGTGCATTCGATGAAAGCGGGGTCAAAGAGCTTTTGGAAGTGCCTGACTATAAGAAGGTCATAGTTTGTATGGCCTTTGGCATGCCCAAAGGTGAGCCCTTCCCCTCGGACCGGAAGCCCCTTGAGGAGTTTATTTACTTGAACCACTATGATCACCCATGGAAGCACACCAGATGAACTTGGAAACAAAGGCTACTCTGCATTCAATGAGCCACACAGAAGTGGCACGCAGCGTTAAACCAGACTTGTGAAAGCGAGACAGGAGGCTTATGAAAGATGAAAAAATCACAAGACATGGAAGACCGGAAAATAAAGATTGCTGAACAGATTGCAGCTTTATCCAGGTTACTTGGCATGATTCCCTCTGACGATACCATAGAACTCAGTGAGCCTATGACCGATCATTCGATGGCGTTGTCAGAATGGCTCAACGAGGCAAGAAACTCATTTCTGAAATTGTCTGTTCTGATCGGCAAGGAACTCGACATCCAGTTGCAGTAGGCCGGGCTTCACAGATCGAAAACAAAGGGGTCTTCATTCTTGACATATGAAGCGGGACATCCTATATTCCCCCTGTCAAGGAAAAACATGAATAATTAATAACTCTAGTAATATCAATAAGATATAAATCATGGCTTATTTTGGGTGCACTTCTCCTTAGCCCATTGATGGGTTTTTTATTCGGCGAGTCTCCCACTACAAAAGAACACTGTATTTAATCGTTACATTTATCCGGCATGCTACCCATAGGTAGCCACCAATCATCCCTTATCCAAATTACATAGTTCAGTGAGAGGCCCTGTATTGTCCCGCCCGAGGTCATCATATAGCCTCAACGTTGGTGCTCGGGCTCTCTCGCCGAAATGAAAAAACTTTTTATTCTATGTTTAGATACTTAAAATCAATACGCCTGAGGCGTATAAAATACCTCTTTCTTCTTCATCAATGTCCAGGCAATAATTAACATCTTTGCAGCTAATTTCACTCTCATCTTGGTCTTGATCCCTTTCTCCTTTTCTCTGCCACGAAGCTTGTTTGTAAAATAGATGATAAAGTGTTGGTTCCGCGTAGAGGCAATAAAGGCCGCTTGATACAGAGCATACCTGAGATCAGCCTTGCCTTTCTTGGATATTACCGGGGTGGCAGCATCAGATCTCTTTCCACTGCGATTGGCACTCAGATCTAAGCCAGCCATCTTGAGTACCTGCCCTCCTGTCTTAAAGCGAAAAGGATTCCCAATAGCAGCTAGAACCTTGGAGGAGACATCAGGTCCAAAGCCAGGGATGGTGAGAAGATAGCTGTATTCAGGAAACTGAAGACATATTTCCTCGATCTTGTCATCAGTAGCACGAATAGCTTCTCTAATCTGCTCTAATCCTTCTACCAACACCTTGGCTTCAAATTCCACCGCTTCACCTGCATCACAACCAATAGAGTCGACTGCCTTCTCCCAGATAGCCTTTAGGCGATTCTGTTGCCATATTCCTCTCTTTTGAGGTGCAACCACCTGAAGGAATTGCTCATATTCTAAGCCGGCAATCACCGAGGGATTCACACACCACCTCACGATTGCCAGACCATCGGACTCCGATTGTCCGTAGTATCTATCCAGCTCAGGAAAATATTGGGCCAAAAGATGGTTTCGGATACGTACTCTCAGCCCATGCTCCCCCTTCTTTAATCTTCTCTTAAGGGATAAAAGGCTTCTCAGCTCCCTCAAGGCCAGGGAAGGGTATTCATAGAAGAGGCATTTTCCCTGGGAGATAAGATCTGCCACATTGGCTGAATCTTTTGTGTCATGTTTGTCCCAGCGGCCATCTAATAGTTCCCTGTTTCTTTTTACCGCAACCCCGGACACTAACACCACATGATGGGCACACTTGATCAGAAACTCTCCCAGTGGCTTATGGTAGTTGGCTGTGGGCTCAAGGCCAAATACTGTCTTTTTAAGCCCGTGTTGGACTTTGAGAGCCTCTGTCTGGATGAGAAGTCGTTCAAATCCTTCAATGGTGTTTTCAAAGACCAATCTCTTAAAGAGCGCCTTTCCTGTGGCTGTGCCAAAGAATGCATGGTGTCTTTCTTTGGCTACATCTATGCCAACAATTAAATGCTCTTTGGAGCCCCGAATCCCCTTCTTAAGTTGACGGAATTCCTCTAGCCTGATACTATCTACTTCGTTCATTTGAAACCTCCTGTTTAAGTTAACTTTGGTTATCTCTTCACTTATTACTTAACAGGAGGTTTCTTTTTTTGGTAGCTAGTAAATAATTTTTTTCTATGCTACCCTGAGGGGTGTAAGTCTTTGATATGTTAATATATAACGTTCGTGCAGAAATTGCTTTACGGCGTGTGATTTTAGTTAAAGACTCCATTTGTTGCAAATGCAGGTTTAGAGTGATAAGAAGTTGAAAAAGATTGGGGGACGGGGCTAAATAATTAGTCAAAAAGCGGAAACACGGGGTTTATGTTGTTATTGGCCCGTAAGAGAGCGCGACCGCTTGGAATGAGTCAACCGAGGGAAGTGTACACAGTAAGAAGGCGAGAGCGCATAGCAACCGAAAAACGTATGAAATTAACAGACTGATTTATTTATCTGCTTAGCCCCGTCCCTCTTTTTTTGGCAGGAAAAATAAAGGCCGGCCTAACATGGCAAATACAGCCGACCGCTAGTAGCGGCGGCTGACTCAACCTGTGGCAAACTCCGTTTGCCCCAGGCTTCGCTCCTGATTCGCGTTAGGCAAAATAGTATTCCCAATCAATGATACACATAAAGAGGACGACAACTATGAGCACTGAAGTCTATCATTTTAAGGTAGGGGCTTTCGAATGCATGGCTGTTAGCGACGGCACTCTCACATATACACCGCCGACCTTCCCACCACCCACCACCTTGCTTTTTAGCAACGCACCAAGAGGCGACCTTGAGCACACCCTTCGTCAACATAACATACAGCCAGAACACTGGGCAGAGTGGATAAGTCCGTATATCTGTCTGCTGGTCAATACGGGTGAGCATAGGGTGCTGGTGGATACGGGTGCGGATGGTCTTGACCCAAATACGGGAAAACTCCTTCAGAACCTGCAGGCCGAGGGGATTGCGCCTGAGGACATTGACATGGTCATCCTCACGCATTGTCACCCTGACCACATCGGTGGAAATACCCTTGACAACGGCAAGCCAGCTTTCCCCAACGCCCGCTTTGCCATGTGGAAAGACGAGTGGGATTTCTGGACCTCTAAGCAGGCGGAAGAGAAACTTGATGAACACGTCAGAGAAGTCCTCCTGAGCGTTGCACGCAAGAACCTTCCACCGATTCAAGAACGGCTGGACCTCATTGAGCGTGAAAGGGAAATCCTGCCCGGCATCCACGCTCTCGCGGCACCCGGACACACACCAGGACATATGGCGCTTGTCATTTCGTCGGGAGGCGAGCAACTGTTATGCATCTCCGATACGGCGCTCCATCCCATCCATCTAGAGCAGCCAGAATGGTGTGCGGCGGTCGATTTTGCTCCTGATCAAGTCGTGGCCACCAGGCGCCGCATTCTCAACCGGGCCGCGGCCGAGAAGGCCTTAGTGCTTGCCTTTCACTTCCCCTTCCCAGGCTTGGGACATATCGTCCAGAAGGGGGAGGCATGGCAGTGGCAACCGATTGCAACGATGGTTTAGAGATTCCAGAAGAGGTCCTCGCCAAAGTGCGTGCGGCCATTTGCGACGAGTAACGAGGCCGGAAACACCTGAGAGGTGCATGCCAGTGATTTACAAGGAGCTCCTCTTTATCTCGTATTGGGTAGGCAGCCCTCAACGACAGGTTGCCTAAGGAGACATTTGTAGTATAAGAACAGCGATCATACTGTTAGAGAGATCACGATCCTTGCTACACAGGAGGACATTATGGAAACGGATGCCTACGAAAATTTAGCTCAGCATCTAGACAAACTGCCTGGGGGTTTCCCCCCTAGCGACAGCGGGGTGGAATTGCGCTTGCTCAAAAGGTTGTTCACGCCTGAAGAGGCAGAGCTGGCCGTGCATCTGACCCTGGATCGTGAGGAAGCCAAGACTATCGCAGAGCGGGCCGGGCTTGACCTCGCCCAAGCAGAGCAAATGCTTAAAGAGATGGCTCGCAAGGGGCTCATCTTTTCCATCGAGCCGGAAGGCGGCCCGGCTCTCTACCAGGCCGTCCCTTGGATGTTCGGTATCTATGAATTCCAGGTCAATAACCTGGATGAGGGCTTCGTCCAAGATTTTAGCGAGTACAACCGCACAAGGGGTAAGGTTTCGCGGCCGCAACGGATCCCCCAATTGCGCACAATTCCTGTACGGCGGAGCATCGAACCCCACCTGGAGACTCTACCCTATGAGAGGGCTGAGGAGCTGGTCAAGGGCCAGGAAAAGTTCGCAGTAGCCCCCTGCATCTGCCGCCGCGAGAAGCGGATAATGGGCACTGGCTGCGATGCGCCTAAGGAGACCTGTCTCATGTTCGGCGATTGGGCGGATTATTATGTTCGCAATGGCTTGGGCCGCTACATCGATCAAGCTGAAGTGCTGGAGATCCTCACCGAGGCCGATAAGGCCAACCTGGTTCTCCAACCCAGCAATTCCAAGGACATCGCTCTTATGTGCTGCTGCTGCGGCTGCTGCTGCGCGGTTCTGACCCGTATCAAGCTCCATCCTAGGCCATCTGAAGTGGTGTCCAGCCCCTTCATGGCCAGGCATGAGCCCGAAGCCTGCGATGGCTGCGGGGTCTGCGTGGACCGCTGCCAGATGGAGGCTCTAACTCTTGGGGACGATCGAGTGGTCTTGAACTCCGACCGTTGCATCGGGTGCGGGCTGTGCGTGTCCACCTGCCCAACCGGCTCGTTAACCCTGGTGCGCAAACCTGGGAGCGAGCAGATTAAGGTGCCCAGCAGCATAGATGCTACCTGGCGAGAATTGAGCCAGGTCTGGGAGAAACGGGAATAGGATGATCAACAGCCCCTTATACTTAAGGGCATAGGGGGACATCCATCAATAAGTAAAACATAGCGGTCAAGTCTTCATTCTTGACATATATTATCGAAGAGAATCCGGCGTATCCCAGGCAAGCAGGCGTGTAGCACAAAAGATAGAGAAAGATAAGAAGCTGATAAAAAAGATTGATAAAACAAAAAAGAAATTAATTGTGTCAAGAATGAAGACTTGATAATCATATAAAGGGCTATATGTCATAATACAGTGCAGTTGATACTCGTCAAGCGTGACATTTTCCCATGGAACGCCAAAGCTAAATGTCACTCCAGCCTGACGAGTTCAAGAGAGACACC
>JAUVXZ010000118.1 GCA_030603345.1 Pseudomonadota bacterium | reverse complement strand
CTCATCTCTGGGCATACCATGAGGGCCCCATAGAAGTGCAATCATTCGGGCGTTATATTTGGCACACATGGGAAGCATCTTTTCATATCTTTCCTTCCGGCACATGATGGAATTAATCAAAGCCTTCTCTTTACCTTTGTACACGGCCAGCCCAGCCTCTATGGCTTCAATATTAGATGTATCAAGGGCAAGGGGTACATCGTCAACAACCTCCTGCACAGTTTTTACTACCCACTCCATCAATTCCGGGCCCCCCTTTCTGGCAGGGCCTAAATTAATATCAATAAAGTCCGCGCCCAGTTCCTTCTGCTTCTTGACCTCTTCCTGGATTGGGACCGGATCCCTCTCCTTAAAGGCACGACCTATTTTTGTAGAGATAACATTCAGGCTTTCTCCGATTATGAACATTTATCTACCCCCTTACTCAAATTTAACCCCCAAACTCCTTGAGGAACTTTGTGATCTGGGCCGCATCTCGTGGTCCGATTAGTACCTCAGAATCCTTAACCTCCTCTTCCAGATCACCACTTATTGACGCGGCATAGCCGGGTATGATAAGTTTCTTATGCTTAACCTTATCAAATATACCGGATTTGTTAACAAATATACCCACAGCATCGCCTACAAATTTCCCGGCAGCCCAGGCTGTCATAACTGAAAGCCCTTCTGTATCCATTATCAATAGCCAGGATGGAACCCTGCTTGCATCGATCTCAGCACTCACAATAAAGTATGTCAGGGCGAAATTGGTCGTGATACACACAGGAGAATTCTCGTCTGGGCCATTGATCTCATAGATACCCTGCTCTACTGTCATTGGCCTCTGTGGATCTGTATAGATATTTAATCTTTCTACAAGAAGGGGAAAGAGGCTCTCACCGATAAAATCTGAAAGAATAATAATTCCTGCATACTTGGCTATGAACATAGATGCAATAACAGTCTCCTTATCAAGGTTATCTGCCATCTCGCAAGGAAATGTAATGGCCGGGAAACCGAGGGCCCTGTTTTTTTTCATAATAGCCTCCCGGCGCAGGCAGATCTGGTCCTCGAAGGCCCTCCTAACGGTCCTTGAGTTAGAATCAAGGATTAGATCCTTTAGCCCCATACCAGTCAGTTTACCTGTCAGCTCCATAAGGCCATCCATATCATCTGCCTTAATAGCTAATGGAAGCCCCTTTTCCTTTGCAAGGGCCCCCATATCATCCACATTGTCCTTGGTGGCTGCATATATCACTGGCTTTCTGTCAATCGAGGCATCTATCCCTGCCTTCATAACACCAACATCCTCGCTCATCAGTACCAGGCAAAAGTTGCTCTCATCAGCAACCTTTTTAGCCAGGGCTGCAAACTTTCCTGAATCACCATTAGCATCCTTTATAGCTACCAGCTCAGGCCTCAGGTTAAAGCCAACACGTTCAAACTGGAAAGTATCCCACACTTTTAGCTTTTCTGCTAATGTTCCTTCATCTGTGTCAGTACTTACCAACACACCAATACCGGGTGGGCCAAGAAATGTCTTTTCATGCCTGAAAAGCACTGTTTCTCCACCAATCTTAAAGGATCTGTCACCTGCCCCGATCTGCATCGGCCTCACTGGAGGTGCGGATGCCTCTGCGAGCTGGTCCTTTGCCTCATCACTTACATAAGGACAACTGGCTAACTCTGCCTTGCCAGATGCAAGGGCCATTGCAAAGGCCAGGCATGTAGGATGCCCACATTCCTTGCAATTGGTCTTGGGCAGCAGTTTAAAGATCTGAATACCTGTTAAAGCCATAACGCACTCCTTTTTTTATCTAACTATTTTTATTCCTTGGTCTGTATTTGCTCAATATGATGTGGATAAAACCCTTACGCCTGCCTGTCGGCAGACAGGGTTAACCTCCGGGTTAGGAATTTAGGCGTAAGCCTTTTATGCTGCCACTGCATATTGAGCAGTTACCTTGGAACCTTAATTCCACAAATCTTCGATAATCAATCGTCAATCGAAAATTGATTATCCCAGCATAGACTCCATCTCAAGGGCGGGATGCTTCTTGTCCTGGAGCCATGGAAGGATCTCCTCTTCAGTGGTACCCACTGTCTCATCTGCTATCCTATCATAGAAATCAGGGTCACCTAGTTCTGTTGACCTTGCTATGATCCTCTCCTTGATCTCCTCCTTGAGATGTTTGGGCATCCATACCATCCTGAAGAAACCCCCATCGCCCACGATGAATTTTCTCTGGCATACATTATATTTTGAGTGGCCTACAAAACCAGGGCTGGACAACCCACCACCGATCGTTCCGGCCAGTGTAGAAAATTTCATACCACATGGCGTCATCTCAATATAGTCCCTGTCAACTGTCATAACCCCGTTGCATGAGGGAAGTATTGCAGCGATACACTCACAGCATCCACAGGTTGTCATCGGATCATTAACAATGCTGTAGAAGTTATAGTGATCTATCTTTCCCCTGGAGGCCTTAAAGATAAACTCGTTTACACCCTTAAATTGTCCGAATTTCTCATCAAGTACCTCACCTTTGGGAATCGGCTGGTTTGGCCCTGTAGGGTTGATCTCATAGGATGCCTTGCAGTCCATCCAGTTATATGCCCCACACAGACCTGTTCTTTCAGGGCTGATGGCACAGACATGGGTTGGAGCAAAGGACTGGCACAGGGTACAGGAGTAATATGTATCCGTGGTCTCATCAGTCATTCCCTCTATCCTGTCATCCCTTGCTGAATAAACCTCCTTGGCAGTCTTGGTCAGTTCATCCACATCCTTTTGTTTGGTCATTAGGGTGACCTGCAATTTATCGAATATCCTGCCGAAGTCCTGATGAAGTTTGGCATGAAGAATAGTCCCGATATCTTTTAATGAAAATCCCCTTTCTATTGCTCCATCACCAACCCTTACCCAGGCAATATCCCTCTGGCCAATATGCATTATACCCTGGGCATAATTTATAAGATGGTGAATCTGACGTTCGAGAATAGGCTCAAAATCCTCCTCCATCTCCCTGCCAGCTACCTGAACAAAGACACCCAAAGGTAGCGTATCACCCTTCTTAATATCTTTTACATCCGGGCCTTTAACGATGACCTTTCCATCCTCTATGGCACCCATATCAGCAATCCGGAGAAGCTCGGTCATTTGCGATTTACCACCACCCATCTCCAGATATAGATCATCCTTACGCACACGCTCACCCTCAAAGGCAGGGCCATAGGTAAGGGGTATATCTATATCAGTAACAGTTACCTTCAGTCCACGAACCTCAATGGATCTGGCAACAATCTGATCATGGGGTACTTCCGCCACAACATGCTCATAGGTGCACACACCCCAGGGGAGTACCTCGGGTATATCAGTATCTGCAATTGTTGGGAAACCCCAGTTGATGGCGCCTGCTGCATTGGCAGCCCATTCTGCATTTACATCACCCAATGCATTGATAAAGGCAAAGATCCTGTCCTTTTGATAGGCCAGCATCCTTTTGTAATCTCCTGGTTCTATACCGCCAAAGGAGAGCCCGGCCCTGTTTGCGAACCCGACGGCAAATACGGCAGCTGAGATATCAGGACCGAAGGGAACAATACGAGTACCCCAGCCAATCTGGACACCTGCCTCAATCAATTGTTCGGCAACTGTGGTGCCATTCTGATTAGCGGCTAAAAAGATATAGAGGTTTTTCTTCTGATATTCCTCTACTATATCTTTGGCTATCTCTGGATTAGGGGCAGCGCCAACAATGGCTGCAAAGCCCGGGGCAGTACCATCCACAAACTCAACACCTCTTTTTCTCATGATTGCATCATCTGCCGCACCAAGCCAAATTTTACCATTTTCGATGTCTGGATCCTCTACAGATGGTTGGTAGAAATCAGGTTCTTCCACATACTTGATTGCCTCAGAAATCTCTTCAGCGAATATTGCGGCTATTCCTGCATCAAGCAAAGGACCTAAGTATGGGGTATGGCAATCTTTTTTGACATGAGGCGGGAGTAACGCCCTGCACCGTTTCATAACCGGCTCGGCATCGGCTAAGGTTTCAACCTTCTCGCCCATCAAAGAATAGATAACAGGAAGATAATAGGCCGTGTTTGGAAATCCTATCTCCTGCTTGGGGCCATATTTGTCTATGGCCCTCTTTAATTTACCTTCTGCCTTGGAAACTATATTGTAGCCACCTTGTATCGCAGCAAACGCTACTAACTTTGACATATCTTTTTCCTCCTTATTCTTAAGGGATTCTACGATTCGATTCGATAATATCCTTAAGCTGCCTCTAATTCACGTCGTGCAGCCATATCAAAGAGGACCCTCTCTCTTGCCTTGTCGATTCCGAGGGCCGCCCTCTTCTTGTCAATATGGGCAATCATCTTCTGGGCATGTTTTATTGGATCTGCCTCAAAGTCCCACATCCCACCATACATCTCTTCAAATTCCCTAAAAAGATATTCCTGGAACACAGGGGCACCTGTTGCAGGGAATGTTACCCCGAACACAGTATATACACCGGAGGCCACAAAGTATTGACCTATGCTTATTGCCTTTTCACTCATCCACTCAGGGGCTGATCCGGCTGCGGGGAGCTCACTTATGTCATCTCCCAGCCCTCCTGCCTTGACCACTTCGGTTGCTGCCATAAGGATCCTGCTGTTATCAACACATGAGCCCATGTGCAGTACTGGTGGGATGCCCACTGTCTCGCAGACCTCTGCCAGGCCTGGGCCACAAAATACCTTTGCTGACTCCGGGGTCAAGAGCCCTGCCATGCCTGCGGCAATAGCATTACATCCGGTGGTCAGCACTATTACATCATTTTTGATCAACTCCTTGATCACAGCAATATGATCATTGTTGTGAACGGTTCTGGCATTGTTACACCCAACCACTCCACCAATCCCCCTTATCCTTCCGTTGATAATATTCTGATTTAGAGGGACATAGGAACCCCTGAATGCTCCCCCAAGGTGATAGTTGATAGCCTCATAAGAAAAGCCGCAGATCAGATCGGATTTTTCGTCCGGGATCATAATATCAGCTTTCCTCTTGGGAAAATTCTCTATTGCGGTCTTTACGATCTTCTTGGCTGTTTTCATGGCATCTTTTTCATGGAATTCCATATGGATGACATTTTTCTCCTCCATCTTGGCAATCGGCATGGTTGTAATCAACTTGGTATGAAAACAGGCTGCCACATTTGCTACATTCTCAAAGATACACTGTACATCTACCACCATAGCCTCAACTGCACCTGTAATAATGGCCAGCTCCTGCATGAGGAAGGTACCTGCTATTGGAACACCGTGTCTCTGGACAATCTCATTTGCTGTACAGCATATACCAGAGAGCTGGATACCATTTGCACCAACCTTCTTGGCCAGCTCCTGCATCTCTGGCAGCTCTGATGCCACTACAATCATCTCTGAGAGAAGTGGTTCATGCCCATGAATGATAATGTTGACCATATCCTCTTTGAGTACACCAAGGTTGGCCTGGCTTTTCAGGGGATAGGGAGTGCCGAACAGGATGTCCTGAAGGTCTGTGGCAATCATGGAGCCGCCCCATCCATCGGCAATGGCTGCCCTGGTACCCTGAAACATCAGATTTTTGTAGTCCTGATCAACACCCATATGGGTCCGGTGCATGATCTCAACTATTTCTCGATCAATACCACGGGGGAACACACCCTGTTCCCTCCAGAGTTCAACTCTTTTCTCTGGTGCTCTCCGGGCAGTAAGAACTTCACCTTCCTGTTGACCCCACTGGGCAAGGGCCTTTTCCGCAACCTCAAGAGCGATATCATCTATTTTCCGTGGTTTTTCCTTCTCCCCCTTACCTTCAGTAAGTGCTACCCCAAAGTCAGGGGCAATCTCAAGCAACTTCTTGGTATCCTTGATTACATAGTCTTCTGTTTCTTTCTTTGCAACAGCTAGGAATGTCTCTGCCACACCCCTGCCATGATCTGAGTGGGCTGCTGCACCTCCGGCTATCATCCGGATAAAGTTCCTGGCCGCTATTGTATTTGCCGTAGCCCCGCAAAGACCTTTGCGCTCGTCTTCACCTTCGATCCCGGCTCTGGGGAGTGGTAAGCGACAGGGGCCCATGCTGCAGTTTTTGCAGCAGGTTCCGCCGCTGCCTATGGGACAGGGTTTCATCTTTTCTGCCCTGTCAAAAATGGTTTCAATCTCGAGCTCCTCAGCCCTGGCAATCATCTTTAAGGTTGCCGGATCTATGCTCTTCGGAGCAGCCTTCTTTTTCTTTTTTTCAACTTCCTTTTTTTCAACTTCTTTTTTCTCTTCCTCTGCCATTTTAAATTCCTCCTTAGGATGAATCCTTTAGACCTTCTTGGTCTATCTTTTAATGTTAATGAGGATATTAATTCTCTGCCATTAGATCATTTATCATCTCTCGGGCCAATTTTATGGATTCAGGATGCCTCATAATGAGGATATCGGATCCCGCAAGTAGATAGCAAACTGCACCTACAGCCTCCATAAGAATGGCCCTTCTACCAGGCTCACCCATTGTTGGCATCTCTTCTTTGGGCAAACTAGCCTCTTTACATTTCCAGATCTCATTACCAAGGTTGTTAATTATAGGGATTTGGAGCTTGTCATCCTCCTGAGTCAGACCTGCCTGGGTGATCCTTTCCATAACTGAATAGGCATACTCAATACCATAGCCAAGCCCACCAGTCGTTGAATCAACAAGCAGGTGCTCATCCTGGACACCAAGGTTGCCAAGTAAGATATTGAGCTGTTTGACCAGATTAATATCAATTGGTGTCGAGGCTACCACTGTGTGCTTATATCCAAGGGCGCTTGCACCTACACCTTTGTGGATAGCTTCCTCTACAGGGGACAGGCTGAGGTTTTCTCCTTCACACACCTCTGCTATCTTCTTAAGAACCTGTTCATCCTTTTCGTTGATTGCGGTCCCCCAGAAGACAACTGGAACTGGCACTGCATCAACAATCTTTTTGGCCAGATCCGCTGCCTCATCAACCGGCCTGTCTTCACCATTTGGATCTGTGCTTTTTAACTGGACAACGATTATCCGCGCCCCATATTCCTCGACACACTTTTTAGCCCATGCAGGGGGATCGGAAATGACATCTTTGAATGGCTCGATGGCAGCTTCTGGCCAGGTATCTGGCTCCATATCCCATATCTCCATGGCAATTATGGGCTCGTGGGGCATGTTCCCCTCAAACAGATGAAAGGGATAGCAATCTCTACCACCAACAGTAGCTGTCTTATCACCAGCACCTATGGTTATTTCCTTTATCTTACCTGTGTAATGTATTTTGGGAATCTCAAAGGCCACTTTGTACCTCCTTTTTGAAAATCTATTAGAAAATGAAATCGCTATAGTGATATGAGCAGGCTATTTTACGCACTCCGTTGCTCGCACAAGCAATACAGTTTCTCTTTGCTCTCTGTGTTTTGGTTTATTGATTTATTTAAAAAAGCGAGAATCTAATAGGATGCTGAACTCTAAGAAAAGGTACCGTATTGAAAAACAAGGTCACGCCACCAAGCTCAGGAATGAGAGCAGAGACTAGCCTAACGGTATCCTAGTCGAACAAGAGACAAAGCAAGATTTATCTAATTGAAGGAGGGGTTTTTGTCAAGGAAAAAAATACTTATGATACAGATTTCGGACACGGCTTCAATCGGCTAATCTGCTCAAAAATACAATCCTTACAACGGGGTTATTTTGGTTTGTGGGGATTTCCGAACTCATTCAACCTAACCCTCTTAAGCCCTTGATTATCATCCCAATTTTGATTTACAAATAACAGACTAAAGAGATATAAACAAACGTTAGTTTTTATTCTCATAAGGCTGGCTCTATTTCAATGTTTCGATCTTTAACGATAAAGAATCTCGCTAAGAACCAGATAGGTCTCATGCGGCAGCCAACCAATACTAGACCTGTTGTTCGTTTGGTTGAAGAAAATGGCGTCCAAGGGGTTGTAAAGGAGTTTAGTGGCAATGGTTTTGTATATCGTAATACTATTGGACGGTTCCTGGTATGGAGGGAAGGCCAGGCATACCAGAGATTGAAAGGGGTTAAAGGAATTCCTGTTCTATTCCGAAAAGTAGATGGTCTGGCTTTAGTGATTTCTAAGGTCCCGGGCAAGAATCTAGAACACCTTTCAGGGGAAGAGAGGCCGGATCTGGATTTTTTTCAGAAACTTGCCAGACTGATTCAAGAGTGCCATGAGCGCGGCGTAGCCCACTGCGACCTTAAGAGATCTGCTAATACTATGATTGATGAGTTCGGGAGGCCATACATAGTGGACTGGTCGGCCGCCATAACCGACAGAGAGTTTTGTGTATATCCTTTGACAGCAACTTATAAGATGTTTGTGGAAGATGACCTTAAGGCAGTAACGAAGCTGAAACTGCATTTCTGCCCGGAATCCATTACGGATGAAGAAAGAAGAAAATATGCACAGATGGGTAGGGGTGAGTGTGCAATAAGGGCTATCAGAGATTTCGCCAGAAAATGTCTGCAAAAAATTGCCTGATAACTTAGAGAAAAAGGTGAGAATGCTCTTGACAGGTATGAAATAGTTACTAACTAAAGTTTTGCTAGGGTTTTTTGGAAAAACCTAATATAAATAGCTTGACAGAGAAAAATAAGAAAGATATAGTATTTATCTTGTTTGTTCTTTGAAAACTAAATAGTGAATACCGATCACGGGTCCTACGTTTGCTTTTGTGATGAGTATGATATGAGGATTTAATTTGAGAGTTTGATCCTGGCTCAGAATGAACGCTGGCGGCGCGCCTAACACATGCAAGTCGAACGAGAAATCTCGAGCTTGCTCGAGAGAGTAAAGTGGCGCACGGGTGAGTAACGCGTGGGTAACCTGCCCTTAAGTCTGGGATAATCCACCGAAAGGTGGCCTAATACCGGATACTGTCCCGAGAACCACGGTTCTAGGGATGAAAGCTGACCTCTTCGTGAAAGTTGGCGCTTGAGGAGGGGCTCGCGTGCCATTAGCTTGTTGGTAGGGTAATGGCCTACCAAGGCTACGATGGTTAGCTGGTCTGAGAAGACAACCAGCCACACTGGAACTGAGACACGGTCCAGACTCCTACGGGAGGCAGCAGTGGGGAATCTTGCGCAATGGGGGAAACCCTGACGCAGCGACGCCGCGTGAGTGAAGAAGGCTTTCGAGTCGTAAAGCTCTGTCAAGTGGGAATAAAGTCCCGCGTTGAATAGACGCGGGATCTGAAGGTACCATTGGAGGAAGCACCGGCTAACTCCGTGCCAGCAGCCGCGGTAATACGGAGGGTGCAAGCGTTATTCGGATTTATTGGGCGTAAAGAGCGTGTAGGCGGTCGGGTTAGTCAGATGTGAAATCCTTCTGCTCAACAGAAGAAGTACGTCTGAAACTGCCCAACTAGAGTACGAGAGAGGAAAGTGGAATTCCCAGTGTAGAGGTGAAATTCGTAGATATTGGGAGGAACACCTGTGGCGAAGGCGACTTTCTGGATCGATACTGACGCTGAGACGCGAAAGCGTGGGGAGCAAACAGGATTAGATACCCTGGTAGTCCACGCCGTAAACGATGGGAACTAGGTGTAGCGGGTATTGATCCCTGCTGTGCCGAAGCTAACGCATTAAGTTCCCCGCCTGGGGAGTACGGTCGCAAGGCTAAAACTCAAAGGAATTGACGGGGGCCCGCACAAGCGGTGGAGCATGTGGTTCAATTCGATGCAACGCGAAAAACCTTACCTGGGTTTGACATCCTCTGACCATCCCTGAAAGGGGATCTTCCCGATTTTTCGGGACAGAGTGACAGGTGCTGCATGGCTGTCGTCAGCTCGTGTCGTGAGATGTTGGGTTAAGTCCCGCAACGAGCGCAACCCTTGTCTTTAGTTGCCATTATTAAGTTAGGAACTCTAGAGATACTGCCTCGGTTAACGGGGAGGAAGGTGGGGACGACGTCAAGTCCTCATGGCCTTTATACCCAGGGCTACACACGTGCTACAATGGGCTGTACAAAGGGTTGCCACTCTGCGAGGAGGAGCTAATCCCAAAAAGCAGTCCTCAGTTCGGATTGGAGTCTGCAACTCGACTCCATGAAG
>JAUVXZ010000239.1 GCA_030603345.1 Pseudomonadota bacterium | reverse complement strand
TCATTCTGAGGAGCTAAGCGACGAAGAATCTAGTATCATCCGACAAATCGTAGATTCTTCGCTCTCCCGCCTAGCGGGATCACTCAGAATGACATCTCAACCAAAGTGTTGCTGTAGGGTTATGCCCTGGAAGAAGCTTAAAACTCAATAGGTTAGGTTTCACTATGAAGTGACCCTGGCTCTAAAGGCGAGTTTTGACATCGCCTGGAGCGAGCCTTAGATTTATCAAAAAACGTTTTAGAGAGAGTAAGAAGGGATTTCGGCAACAGCCTGTTGAAGATCGACAAGCGCAAGTTGACGATTGAAAGGGGGGAAAATTGTCAATTGTCAATCGTCAATCGAAAATTATTAGAGCCACCGTTTCCTGCGCTTGTAGGACTTTACATCTTTGTAAGTCTTGATCGCACCGGTTGCTGCTACTCCCAAATAGAATTCCTTGACATCAGGATTTTCTATCAGATCTTTTGCATCACCTTCAAGTACGATCTTTCCGTTTTCCATTACATACCCAAAGTCGGCAATCTGCAAGGCCATATTAGCATTCTGTTCCACTAACATGAGCGTTGTGCCTTGCTCTTTGTTAATCCTTTTGACAATCTCAAAGATCTCTTTTACCAGCATGGGTGCCAGACCCAGAGAGGGTTCGTCTAATAGCAAGAGACGTGGTTGTGCCATTAACGCCCTTCCCATTACCAGCATCTGCAATTCTCCTCCACTACAGTATCCTGCAAGGGAGTGTTTTCGGTAAACGAGGGGAGCAAAATAGTGGTACACCATTTCCAAATCTTTCTTGTAGGGCTTTCCCCATCTGGTAGCAGTTCCTACCCTGAGGTTTTCCTCAACCGTGAGGTACTTGAATGGCTGCCTTCCTTCCATGACCTGGATAATGCCCAGCCTGGTGACTATCTCTGGTGCCGAATTCTGAATATTATGGCCTTCGTAATCTATGGTGCCCTCAGTAACCTTGCCGTTCTCCGGCTTAAGGATACCAGACACCGCCTTTAGGGTGGTGGTCTTGCCTGCACCATTACTGCCGAGCAGGGACACAATCTGACCCTTTGGAATGTCTAAGGAGACCGCCTTAAGGATCTGAATTACATCCGAATAAACAACGCTGATATTATTGATTTTCAATAAGATATTATCTTCCATAACGTAATCTACCCCAAATTTGGTCTCTTAGGTTCGTTGCTTCAGAACTCTATAAACCCAACGAACCCAACGAACCCAACGAACCCAACAAACCCTAGTATGAAAACGGCCAGAGCCTGAAATTTGATCGGACGATTCTCCACACCTCGGCCAGACCCTTTGGTTCAAAAATGATAAACAAGACGATGGCTAACCCGTATGCAAATTCCCTGAGGGGTGCTATGGTAATGCCCATCCCGGTAGTACCTATGTTCATGAGAAACTCGGTAATGAGACTCAAGACCTCATTCAACACGACGACAAAAACAGTACCAAAGACTGCACCGGGAATGCTGCCCAGCCCCCCGATGATGATCATTGCAATATATTCTATGGAGAGCCATAAACTAAATGGTTCTGGTGTTATACTCATCATGTAGTAAGCATAGAGCGCACCAGCAAACCCTGCATAAAAAGAGCTTATGGCAAACGAGAGCAGTTTGTAGAGAAATATGGGAATTCCCATTCCCTCTGCGGCCTGGTCATTATCCCTGATGGCGATAAAGGCCCTGCCATATCGCGTCCTGATGAGATTAACAGCCATCCACGTCATGACCGCAAAACAGACAAATACCACAAAGAAAAAATTTCTGTCAGAGCCCAGATCAATCCCGAAAAGGCTGGCCGTAGGGATACTGATACCTGCTGCGCCCCCGGTAAGGCTTTCCCATTGCACGAACACATATTCGAGAATGATTTGGCCTGCCAGGGTGGCAATACACAGGTAAAGATGTTTCAGCCTGACCGATGGAATCCCAAAGACCATACCTACCAGGGCGGTGATCACGCCGGCAGCAGGAACGGCGATAAGGAAAGGCACACCCATCTTGGTAGCCAAAATAGCAGCAGCATAGGCTCCTACACCGAAAAAGGCTCCGTGACCGAGACTAATCTGGCCGGTATATCCAATAAGGAGGTTCAGTCCAATGGCTGCAATGGCATAGATCCCGATGGTAATTATAATATAGAGGATATACGCACCGCTCACAAAGGGAACAACGGCAAAGAGAAGAACAAGTCCAACTACCGTAGCGAGCCTGCCAAAATCTGTCTCGAAGATGGTAAGTTCCTGAGCATAGGATTCTTTAAAATTTCCGCAGGGGTGAAGTTGCAGGTTTCGCATTTCTCAAACCCTTTCCATTTTCGATTGAAAATTGCTTCCGAGTCCCGGAATCGGGGACAATTCTTTCTAACGCCGACAGATCAATTTTCAATTTTCAATTGTCAATCTTCAATTACTACACCCTTTCGATTTCAACCAGGCCAAAGAGCCCATACGGTTTAATCAACAATATAATGATGAGGACAATATACGGAACAACTTCTTTGAGGCCAGAGGAGATATATCCACCGGTAAAGGTCTCAAGCAGGCCGATAATAATTCCGCCAAGGATGGCACCGCCAATGCTATCAAGGCCACCCAGGATTACCACCGGAAAAACCTTAATGCCGAGGTCACTCACCTCGTGCACATTGATTCCGTTCATAATGCCAAGCACAATCCCACCCATAGCACAAACCAAGGCTGCAATTGCCCACGATAAGGCAAAAACCCTCCGTACGTGAACACCCAGCGCCATTGCAGCAGGCTGGTTATCAGCAACAGATCTCATATAGATTCCCTGAGAGGAATACTTAAAGAAAAACCCAAAGAGCCCCAGGAAAATGATACCGATAATAAAGGTAGCCACATATACCCCCGCAACTTCAACAGCCCCCCAGTGAAAGGTAAGTGCAGGAGGCAGAAAATCTGGATAGCTATATATATCTCCCCCAAAGATAAAGAGCAGCAATCCTCTGAACATGATAAAGAGCCCAAGCGTCAGCATGATGACCTCAATGAGCGCCTCACCAATCAGGGGCCGCAAGAAAAAGCGCTCGATGATAAATCCGAGGGAAAATGAACCAATCAGGGTCAGCATAAAGGCCAACCAAATAGGAAGCCTTGCCCAGACTGAAAGAACCAGGAACAGAAAGGCCCCAATCGCCATTAATCCACCATGGGCAAAGTTGAGCACGCTGCTGGACTTAAAGATCATGACAAAGCCCAGGGCCGTAAGGGCATAAAGAACACCGATGGATAAACCATTGATCAGGATTTGAAAGAAAAATTCCATGGAAAGGGCTCCTTGGTTTTGGTTACTCGTTGCTGGTTACTCGTTACCCGTCAGCGGAATGCTTACTGCCTACTATCCCCAATCGTGTTTGGTTTTTTGTCTTAACTTCAAGTATATTAGACCTCAAGTATCCTGACAGTGGTTTCAATAGTACCAACGTGTCCGTCTCGGTACTTTACCTGACCGGTAACCGCTAGTTCCTTTTTATCGGAATACATGGCATCGATGAGGTCTTTGTACTGTTCAAAGACAAATTTTCTTCTCACCTTACCCGTCCGGGTTAATTCCTCATCATCTGCATCGAGCAATTTATATAATAGAATGAAATGAACCAGTTGCATCGGTTCTGGCAACTGGGTATTTACCTGACTGATCTCTCCCCTGATAAGATCCTCTACTTCAGGTTGCTGGGAAAGGTCTGTATAGGTGGTGTAGGGTATTCTTCGTTCTTCTGCCCAGTTACCAACATTTCCGAAATCAAGATTTATGAAAGCAGTGATATAAGGTTGGCCTTCACCAAAGATTACAGACTCCTTGATATAGGGGCTGAATTTTAGTCGTGTCTCAATAAAGTCAGGAGAAAAGGCCTCACCCTCTCTTGTCCTCATTATCTCTGCCTTTCTCCCGATAATAAGAAGGTGCCTGTCATCATCTATATATCCGGCATCCCCTGTATAGAGCCAGCCATCCCTGAGAGACTTGGCTGTTTCCTCCGGGTCCTGATAATAGCCCACAAAGTTTGATTTCGTTGAAACAAGAACCTCCTGATCTTCACTAATCTTTACCTCGGTCCGTGGCAGCGGTACCCCTACGGTCTCTAACTTAACCTCATCATCTGGCTGAACCTGGAATATGCCCCCTGATTCAGTAAGGCCATAACATTGCTTTAGATTTATACCATTGGCTCTGAAAAATCGTATCACATCAGGACTTATAGGATGTCCTCCCGTATAAGCGCCTCTGAATTGCAGACTGCCTACTCTGTCCATGAGAGGCCTGAACATAATATGAGATGATATCCAGTAAAGAGATCTCAGATATAGGGGAACCTCCTTTTTCTGGGACTCCCTATCAACAACTGCACCTCCAATTCTCATGCAGATTTTATAGAGAAAGCGCTTGATAAAGCCGGAATCACTAATCTTCACCCTGATCTTTGAGGCAAGATCTTCCCAGAACCAGGAGGCAGTGATGATAACGGTTGGCCCGATCTCCCGAAAGTCTTCTACAACGGTCTCAAGGGTTTCAGGAAAGTTCATGACCATTCCACCTGAAAGTGTTATTCCCATGCCCCACATCTGGTCCACGATCCATGCCGGAGGAGTAATGGAGATCCAGTTATCACCAACGCCGATGGGTGCTGTCTCAAGCCATTTTCTGGCCATCTCGTTGAAATTTTCGTGGGTGATCATAGAAAGTTTTGGAAGCCCGGTGGTGCCTGATGTCATGATCATCAAGGCTACTTCATCTGGCTTTCCCTTGCTCAATTCCTCAGTGAAGAAATCTGGCTTGTCTCTATCGAAATCTGCGCCGAGATCTAAGAGCTCTTTAAAGCTCATAAGCCATGGATCATCGGTGTAGGTCCTCATGCCCGTTGGGTCAACATAAATAACCCTGTTGACAAACGAAAGCTCTTCCTTGACCTCCAGGAGCTTATCGACCTGTTCCTGATCCTCGGCTATCACAAATTTGGCTTGCACCCTACCCAGACCAAAGGCCAGTTCCTTGGCTACTG
>JAUVXZ010000185.1 GCA_030603345.1 Pseudomonadota bacterium | reverse complement strand
CCCCTTACCCCGCTGAGCGGGATTTCAAAATGGTTTATTGCCTCATAAGCCTTAGAATCATACGCTCCATCTATATAAACCATTTTGAAACGCCCACTAATCTAAACTATGTGGGGCATAATCCAAAAAAAAGATACCCATACCCTGCAAGAAGCTTAAAAATCAATAGGGTAGGTTTCACTATGACGTGACCCTGAGGCGTTGTTGATATTCTAGGAGAATAGGAGGATCTTATGAGGCACGTAAAGGCTATTGTAAGCATTTTGGTGATGTTGTTGATTATAATAATTGTTGTTGAGAACCTTGAACAGTTGTCCAGGACACTGACACTGAGAGTAGACCTGCTTTTTTGGGCTCACAAAACCCTGCCAATGCCCTTCTATTTAGTGGTGATCATCGCGTTCCTCATTGGTATTTTCGTAGCAGGATTTTTGGGCATATTTGAGCGGTTTCGACTAAAGAGGGAAATAAGGCGGCTTTCAAAGGAGAATGCGGAAAAAGACAAAGAGCTGAATTCTTACAGAAACTTGCCTATTGTCGAGGAAAAAATAGAGGATACGGCCCTTGTAGAGACAGATCAGGAGAATGCCTCATAGCCGACAAGAAGAAGCGTTGATCTTGGTATGGGAGGAACGATTACTTGATATTTGATTTACCATGGGTGGGATTTGCTATTTGGTTAGTCTTGGCCTTTGTTGCAGGTCTTATTGCAGATAGGCTTATGAGATGGAGGGGTGCAGAAAAGATCAGGAGAAAACTGGACAGGGGGGATGAGGCCTTTTTTCAGGGCGTTCAACATATACTATCGAATGAGCCAGATCAGGCTATTGAACAATTTACAAAATCAGTCCAGATCAATTCAGACACGATTGAGACCTATGTTGCTTTGGCCAATCTTTATAGCTCTAAGGGGGATATTGAGAGGGCCATTAGGATACGACAGGGGATTATTTTAAGACCCAATCTGGACGGGGCTATAAGGTTGAGGGCGATCTTTGATCTCGGATTAGACTATAAGAGAGGTGGCTTTTTGAATCGTGCCGTGTCTGCCTTTCAGGAAGTTATTGACAGTGAACCCAATAATGTAGAGGCCCATGAGCAGGTCGAGCGGATTTATGAAGATATGCATGATTGGGAGAAGGCCTTTCAAGCCAGGCAGGCCCTTTCGAAGTTAGTTAAAGGGAATCAGCGGCATATCTTGGCACATCACCAAACGGAGCTTGGGAAGGTCTATGAAAAGGATGGCGATATTGCAGGTGCGGAGAAATCTTACAAAAAGGCCATCTCTATCTTTGATAGGTGTGTTGATGCATATCTTCACCTGGGGGATCTTTACTCTGCTCAGCAAGAGCACAAAGCAGCTCTTGCTAAATGGAAGAAAGTAGTGGATGTGGCTCCTCAGTTTACTTTTCTTGCCTATCAGAGGCTGGAAAGGGCATATGCAAAGATGGAAAATCCTAAGCCTGTAGGGGACTTTTTGAAAGAGGTTGCTGAAAGGAATTCTGATGCATCCACCCAGTTGGCCCTGGCCAGGTACCTTTACCAAGAGGGAGAAACAGATTCTGCCCTTGATCACGTGAGACAGGCAATTAAATCGTTTCCCCCCTTTTTGGATGCGAGGAGGTTTATGGGTGAAATGCTTTTGGAACAAGGAAGAAATGAAGAGGCCATTAAGGCCTATAAGGATCTTCTCTTAACGCTGGATTTTCCTTTTGTACAGTTTCAATGTGGCAATTGTGGATACCGGCCAGACAAGCTTGTTTGGAAGTGCCCACAGTGCCTGAAATGGGATTCAATGAGAATCATAGAGCCGTCTTCATATGACGTATCAAATGGACAACTGCCTTCTTAGATTTGCCCATTCCCCTTGTTCGATGATCGTGTGCTGTTTCACGAGAGGCACCAAAGATATACAATGATCCGCAGATTGATATATGTAAAGTATGTGCTGACTCCTTTTCTCTTATCCCCTCTCTTTATCCTTTTTTCTATCCTCTTTCAGCAAGCAGCTATCGCCTCGCCTCATTCTGCTCCCCCTCTTTTGCAAAAGGCTCGGGTGTGCACAAAACAACTCTATGAATCTCCGGCTAAGAAAAAGTACCGGCATAATTGGGAGAGATGCATAAGAAGATATGAAAAGGTTTACAAGTCCTTCCCCAATACGGACGAGGCAGCGCGCGCTCTGTTTGGGGCTGGGGAGCTCTGGGCTTACCTCTATCGGTATTCATCAAGAGATTCTGATATAGACAGGGCAATATCACTTTATCGAGAGCTGGTTAAGAGATACAAAGACCACAATCTGGCCGATGATGCCCAATACCGGCTAGGGGAGATCTTTTACAGAGATAAAAAGGAGCCCATGCAGGCGTATGTTGAATTTCTGAAGGTGGGGGTAAAATTCCCGAGTGGAGATGCACGCCTTAAGGCATCTAAGAAGATGGATGAGCTGGAACGTGTTTTAGGGAAAAAGAGAATAGCCAGAGAGGCCGGTAGGAAGGTTGCAGCCAAGAAAAAGAAATTGGTCTCAGTGGAGAATATCAGACACTGGTCAACCCCAACCTACACGAGAGTAGTTGTGGATTTGGAGGATCAAGTCACATACAAGGAGCATCTCCTAAAAAAGGACCCCAGTCTTAAGAAGCCAAGGCGGCTTTTTGTTGATCTCCGCAATGCCCGTATTAGCAAGGATATAGAGAGTTCTATACCCATAAAGGATGGCTTGTTGCGAAGCGCACGCGTTGCTCAGTACAACACAAAGACGGTACGGGTTGTCCTCGATATTGACGATATGGAAAGCTACAAGATTTTTCATCTTTATGATCCCTTTCGAATCGTTGTTGATGTTCAGGGTGAAGATCGGCAATTGAGACCAGAAAAGAAAGGAGTTGCCCCAGGAACTCCCGAAAGACATGAACGACCGAAAGATAGTCAAAAAGGAATCTCTCTGGCCAAGCAATTAGGCCTTGGCGTGAAGAGGATCATAATCGATGCAGGCCATGGCGGAAAAGATCCGGGGGCAATAGGGAGCAACGGGATACGAGAGAAGGATGTCATGCTTGAACTTGCACGATTAGTGGCAGACAAAGTGAGGCAAGAACTCAGATGTGAGGTAGTCCTCACCAGGAAAAGTGATGTATTTTTGCCGCTGGAAGATCGCACTGCAATTGCCAACATGAAAAAGGGGGATCTGTTTATCTCTCTCCATACAAACGCCCATAGGGATAGGAGAATTAGCGGGGTAGAGACATATATTTTGAATATCGCCTTAGACGAAGATGCCATGAATTTAGCTGCAAGAGAAAATGCTACCTCTACAAAGAACATCGGTGATCTTCAGATGATTCTGAATGACCTCATGCTGAACACAAAGATAAACGAATCGGCCAGGCTGGCAGAATTTGTGCAGAAAGGTCTGGTGAGGGAGTTGCGTACGAGATACAAAGGAGTTCAGAACAGGGGTGTAAGACAGGCCCCGTTCTATGTCCTGATTGGTGCTGAGATGCCTGCAATTCTGGTAGAGGTAGGATATATTACGAATCGGACTGAAAACAAACGCCTCTGTACCGAGGGCTATCTCAAGAGGACTGCTTCCGGCATAGTGAAGGGTATCGACTCGTACATAAAGGATATGGGATTGGCGTATAAGGGAGGATAGGGTATATTATTTCTAACTAATCCCTTAAACCATCCCGCAGTAGCGGGGTGGTCCCAGCTCTGCTATGCGTGTTAGATAGTGATTTGTGATGTCCTATGGAGTGAAGTTCAAATGACAAAATCCAAATGTCAAATCAAATCCAAAACCCCAATGTCAAAAAGGTTTTCCAAAACGATCAGTTACTTATCTTTTCCCATTGTGCATCTTCACCACTGTAGGCTGCGTTTGAATTAATGGGTGGAGATATATTTTTTAGCATTTGTCATTTGACATTCATTTGAAATTTGAGCTTTGATCTTTGTTATTCGAATTCATTTTATTTACATATTTGGACCCTTTTAGGGTCACCATTCAAAAGCCACCCCTTTTTGGGGGTGGTAGTTGACCCTGGAGCCATTTGAGATAGGCATCAATAAACATGTCAATATCCCCATTCATGACCCTTTCAATATCCCCAACTTCAAGGTTCGTCCGGTGATCTTTTGCGAGTTGGTAGGGGTTAAATACGTAAGATCTTATTTGGTTTCCCCATGCTATATCTTTCTGGGATTGATGTCTGAGCTGTTTTTCCCTATTTTGTTTCTCCTTTTCCAGCCCATATAAGCGTGCTTTGAGAATCTTGAGTGCCAGTTCCTTGTTTCTGTGCTGAGATTTTTCATTCTGGCACTGAACAACTATACTGGTAGGTAGGTGGGTAATCCTTACAGCGGAGCTGGTCTTGTTAACGTGCTGTCCGCCTGGACCGCTCGCCCTGAAGGTTTCAACCCTGATATCCTTTTCATTTATCCCAATGGCGATGTCATCTTCGATTTCTGGCAAGACAGAGACTGATGCAAAGGAGGTATGTCTTCGCGCATTTGCATCAAAGGGGGAGATCCGTACCATCCGGTGAATGCCATCTTCAGATTTCAGATAACCATATGCATAAGGGCCACTCACCGTAAGGGTAACGTTTTTTATGCCTGCCTCGTCTCCAGGTAACTGGTCAACAACTTGGGTCTTCATCTTTCTCGACTCAGTCCACTTGAGATAAAGCCTCAAGAGCATTTCCACCCAGTCTTGGGCCTCTGTTCCTCCTGCACCTGCATTGATGGCTACGATTGCATTTCTTTTGTCATCTTTATCTCCGAGCAGTGTCTGAAGTTCGTAACGCTCTATCTCTCCTTTTAGTTCTAGAAGGTCTTTCCCTAAATCGACCAATGAATCGTGGTCATTTTCTTCCTGGGCTACCTTGGTTAAGATGTCGAGCTCTTCTAACTCGTTTTTGTATCGGTGCCACTGATCTATTTGATTACTCAGAAAGCCTCTTTCCTGGCTCAGCTCTGTTGCCTCACGGTGGTTATTTTGCCAGAAATCCGTCTTAGATAAGATTTTTTCAATTTCATTTAGCCTTTCTTCACCCTTGGCGAGGTCAAAGATGCTCCCATAGATCATCGAGTTTCCTATTCAAGAAATCTGTTGTTTCTGTTATGTCTGTCTCAAACATGGATTCATCTCCTCTTTTTTCCTAATCTCCAGAAAAGTCTAAGAATCGTTATTGCACACAGTAGTATAGCAAAAACATTGCCAAATTGTGAATAAAATGTTTTGGTCTGATTCAAATTTAGTTCTTTCTGTAACACCTCTGTGGCAAATAGTTCACTCTCACTTACAATCTCACCACTTGCAAGAATAATAGCACTAATACCGGTATTGGCGGCCCTTGCCATGGGCAAACCATTTTCTACACACCTTAGGACAGCCATGCTGAGATGTTGGTAGGGAGCGCTGGTGCGACCAAACCAGGCATCATTGGTAAGGTTTACTAAGAGGTGGGCTCCATGGGTAGCGTGATTTCGAGAGATATCGGGAAAGATCGCCTCAAAGCAGATAATTACCCCAATTTGAAGGTCTGGAGTGCCTATTGGTTTCGGGTTCTGACCGGGTGAAAAGTCCCCTGCGGCCGGTACTAACTGACGGACAAAGGGAAGGTATCTTTTGAGCGGAACATATTCCCCGAAGGGGACGAGGTGAACCTTATCATAGCAATCAAGTACCCTATCTTCAGATATTACATAGGCCCTGTTGTAGTACTGGATTCTGTTCTTATCCCTTATATATGCAGGGGAACCAAACAGGAGTTTTGAGCTGGTTTTTTCAGGGACCCTAAAGACTTCTTTTGAAAGGGGAGAGTTATCTTGAAAATAGAATGGAACAGCAGTTTCAGGCCAGATAATGAGATGTGGTCTAAAACCCCCAGATTCCACGGATAGGTTGGTATAAAGAGCCACTGTCTTTTCTTGAAATTCCGGGTTCCATTTAACAGATTGATCAATATTTCCCTGGACAATTACGACCCTGATCTCCTTTCCATGTGAGCTCATTTCTGCTTTCACTTTCACCCTATGAAAGCCGTAAATAAGGATAAAACCTATCAGAAAAGAGGTAAGCATTATCTCTAGGATGGCAGATTTCTTTTTTTTGGTACGAGCGCCGAGCACCGTGTTGAATAGTATCAGGTTTACCAGTACTATAACAAAGGATATGCCGTAGACACCGGCAATATCCGATATTTGTATGAGCGGCAACCTCAAATATTGGGTGTACCCTAAGAGGCACCAGGGGAAACCGGTCATTACATGTGACCGTACATATTCCAGTGCAACCCAAACAACTGCTCCCCAAAAGCAAGATAATCGATCCTTTTTGAAACTGTTCCAGATAAGGGCAAATAGGGCGCTGTAAAGTGCTAGATAGAGACAAAGAAGGAGCAGGGCTCCGAGCGTCAAAATCGGATGGAGGTTTCCGTAGTAAGAAAGAACTACTACTATCCAGTAAATCAGTGTCAAATAGTGTGAAAGACCAGCGATAAGCCCGAGCTGAAACGCAATTGCTAAGGATTTGTCTCTGAGGCTCAAGAGAAGAGGAATGAGGGATATCCATGCTATCCAGTCCAGGTTAATAGGCGGAAAACTGACGGTCAACATGAGCCCTGAAAGCACTGCGAGCCCTACATCTTTTAAGCTCATTCTGTTCATCTTAATACCGGAAATGCGGTCCTCTGGGCAAGGTCACAGTCCACTGGCTCTGTCTGAAAGGGATATCTAATTCGACCATGCCCCTTTTCTCAAGGCCATATCCGGTGGAATTTTTTTTGAGGTATGGCCTTTCAAAAAGGTCATGGTCTTCATCTAATACCCCTAGACCCATTGCCACATAGTGTTTGCCCGTTAGACTACTACCTGAGACTCTTTTAGTAAAACCTTTTTTGCTATTGTCTGTTGGAGGCGCGTATTATTAAGATTTCTTCTTCCATAAAGGGTGACCGGGCATCTTGCACAGGGGCCACGTCATAGTGAAACCTAACCTATTGATTCTTAAGCTTCTTCCAGGGCATAACCCTACAGCAACACTTTGGTTGAGATGTCATTCTGAGTGATCCCGCTAGGCGGGAGAGCGAAGAATCTACGATTTGTCGGATGATACTAGATTCTTCGTCGCTTAGCTCCTCAGAATGA
>JAUVXZ010000128.1 GCA_030603345.1 Pseudomonadota bacterium | reverse complement strand
GGAATACGTACGGGAACTTGGTTCCATCATTTGTAGGGATATTCAACTCATAAAATTTGGTCGCCCGTTTTACATCGCTGATGCCAATGATTTCGAGAAATTCGAAGCCGCAGGTGGTCATGTGGATAAGTGTACCGATGTAGTGGGAAAGGCCGCTCAAATTACTGTCAAACTGATACTGGACGAAGGCCTTGTTGGGCTGCCGAAAAGATAGGTTTCAAATACTCAGGATTGAAAGGAGTCAAGATGAAACTCAAAAACGGTGCTGAATACATCGAGAGTTTGAGAAAAATACATCCCATCATCTACTATAAGGGAGAAAGGATCCAGGATGTTACCAGACATCCGGCCACAGCCCCCCATGTCCGGGCAGCAGCCATGACCTATGCCCTGGCGAGCTCAAAAGAGTATCGGGACCTGGCCACGGCCATCTCTCATCTGACCGGCCGCACCATCAGCCGCTTCACCCATGTGCACCAGAATGTTGAGGACCTCATCAAAAAAATCAAACTTCTTCGCCTCCTCGGCCAAAAGACAGGTACCTGTTTCCAGCGGTGCGTGGGCCACGACGGAATCAATGCCACCTATTCTGTAGCCTATGAGATCGATCAGAAATACAGTACCGATTATTTTGAGCGGTTCAAGAAGTGGCTTACCTTCATTCAGGACGAAAACCTCATGGTAGTAGGCGCCATGACCGATCCCAAGGGCGATCGCTCTAAGAGTCCGGCTGACCAAGCAGATGCGGACCAGTACGTTCATATAGTGGACCGCAGAGATGACGGTATCGTGATACGAGGTGCCAAACTTCACATGACTGGAGGGGTCAATTCCCACGAGATTTTGGTTATGCCCACCACGGCCATGGACGAGCGTTCAAAGGATTATGCTGTGACCTTCGCGATACCAGTTGACGCCCCCGGTGTCACTATGATCTTCGGACGCCAGGCCAGCGATGACCGGCGCGACAAGAGGGAACGGATCGATGTGGGGACACGAGCCTTCGGCACAGTAGGTGGGGAAGCGGTGATCGCCTTCGAAGACGTCTTTGTTCCCACGGAGAGGGTCTTTATGGATGGCCAGACGGAGTTTACCCCCGCTATAGTTTATCGGTTCGCAGCACACCACCGTGCTAACTACGGAGCCTGCAAGACAGGCTTGATGGACGTCTTGATTGGGGCCGTGTCTTATCTGACCCAGATTCAGGGGACTGCCAAGGCCTCCCACGTTCGGGACAAGGTCACCGAGATGATTCACCTGTGCGAGACCTTATATAGCTCCTCCATTGCGTGTTCAGCGGAGGGCTGGCCAACACCCTCTGGAGCATACATGGTGGACACCATGCTTGCCAATGTGTGCAAGCAGAATGTCACCCGGTTGCATTTTGAGGTTGCCCGGTTGGCTGTGGATCTGGCCGGCGGATTTATCGCAACCCTTCCCAGCCAGTACGACCTGGAGAGCGAGGACGTGGGGCACCTGGTTAAGAAATACTTCTCAGGGGTTGAAGGAATCCCTTACGAGGATCGCATCAAGATCGCCCGTCTCATCGAGGCCATGACCGGCGGCACAGCCTTGGTGGAGTCCATGCATGGAGCCGGCTCCCCTCAGGCCCAGAGGGTCATGATCTTCAGAGAGGGAAACTTGGAGAAAAAGATCAAGCTTGCCAAGGCATTGGTGGGAATTCCTCTAAAGAGCCATATGCCGCGAGCAAGGAAAAAGGCATGACGACCTGGGTGGGATCCTACTCCGGACAAGCTCAGGGACCGCAAAAGTGCCTCACGTGAGCTAGAATTAAGAAATGCGCTTCGAGCGTGGTCAGTTTTGATGAGGCACCGAAAAGTCCCGCAAAGCACCACAAGAATGCATGTACTTTGACTTTGGAGTGCGTGTAATAGGGTCCGGAGACTTTTCTTCATAACTTCTAGCATAATCCTCCTCACGGCATTATTGTCGATCTTGTGCAAGACGTGCATTGCCCAATCGACTGCTTTACTTAACAAGATGGCTTTCCCAATGCAATCTGACGTTCTGTAAGCCTTCCCTCCCAGATGCCTAACATAATATCCCAGAGCTTTTCCCCTTGACCCACTTCAGCATATCTGGGTAACATAGCTACAAGTCTCGTGCCTTGTTTTCGGAATCTGGGATTCCGTGTTTCAGAATTGCAATCCTTCTTGTTGCTTGAGGGGATGGGCATTGCTGGAGATGTTGGCAAAGAGTTACTGTTTGGCCCTAGAAATGATTGAGTCTCGAATTTTTGAACGATCGAATGACGCCAACCTTATTCAGAATGAGCCGATAGCCCAAGCCGAGATCAGCGCAAGCTTCACTTGCAAATAGTAACGAAAAACTAGAAAGGAGACGCGATGGCCAAGAAAATGATTCAGGAATTTTACCGCATGAAGAAACAAAGAGAAAAGATCACATGGCTAACTGCGTACGATTATCCTACCGCCCAGTTTGAGGAGGAAGCAGGGGTGGAAATGATCCTCGTCGGCGACTCCATGGGCATGTGCGTGTATGGGTACGAAAGTACGGTGCCGGTGACCATGGATCAATGCATCGTCCACTGCGAGGCTGTTCGTCGCGGCGCTCCTAACACCTTTGTTATGGGCGACATGCCGTTTATGAGCTACCAGAGATCCGATGAAGACGCCGTGGTCAACGCCGGGCGTTTTCTTAAGGAAGCCAATATGGACGCCATCAAGCTGGAAGGGGGCAAGCGTGTCATCAGCCGCATTAAAGCCATTCTCGACGCTGGCATCGTTGTGTGCGGACACATCGGCTTGACACCCCAAAGCTCCGGCCAACTTGGCGGCCATAAGGCCCAGGGACGGACGGTCGATTCGGCACAGCTGGTGATCGAAGACGCCGTGGCTATCGAAAATGCAGGCGCCCAGCTCTTATTGCTTGAGGCCGTTCCGCCCGAGGTAGCGGAATTCATCACCAAGAAGCTATCGATTCCGGTCCTGAGCATTGGAGCGGGCCTTGAATGCGATGGTCAGCTTTTGATCGTCTCTGACATGATCGGTCAGTTCCAGGCCTTCACACCCAAGTTTGTCAAAAAGTATGCAAATGTGGCGGAGGTGATCACAGGCGCGATGAAAGAATACGTCAAGGATGTCAAGGCCAAATCTTTCCCTGCCGATGAACACTGCTACCATATGCTCAAGGGCGAGGACGAGAAGTTCAAGGAAATGATCAAGAAATATAGATAATGAGGGGGAAACCATGGCTGACTTGCGTGAACGATTAAGGATCAGTGAGGAGCGTCTAAAGGAAATCAATGACTTTATCCTTGATCCGAACAATGAGCTAATCAACAAGCTTCTCGAGATCGTAAAGAAATATGGCGGGCCAGAAGAAATCAACCGGAAAGCTCATGAAGCGCGTAAACTGGAAAACCTGCTTGCCCGGCTAACACAAGACAATTCTCCCTATCTGGCCGACTTGGAATGGCTCACTGAACAACGAGATGCAGGCGCCTTTGTTAAGATCTCGGACTATCGAAAGAAGATCCTGGGCGACGCGGCGGAGACCATGACCTTTAACGAAGAAAACGCCGTAACGCTGGAAATCAGTTCGTTCGGGTTCTTCCCCTGGTTGATCACTGAGGCCAAGCAGGCCATCGAAAACCAGGAGTTGATGCCCGGCCGGTTTATCCGGGTGCGTAACATGAAGGAGCAGGTAAAAGACAAGGGGGACACCCTTGCCGTGGCTGCGGCAGTGCAGATCGTTGGCGCAACCTATGTGGAAACCCTGGATACCAGGGGAACCGATGGCTCCAATATCCATCTGGGAGGCCCGGAGACAATAACCGGCTACTTCGGTGGCATTGGGCAGCCTAACGACTATCCCTTCAAGTGGGTCGAGGAATACTTGCACTACTACACCAATTACGGCATCCGGCAGGTGCTCAATATCAACGCAGGAACAATCTTTCTTGCCTATATGCTCTACAAACTGGGCATCGACAACGAGTTCAAGATCTCGGTGTATATGGGCAATGACAATCCCTTTGCCGTGTTCTGGACCCTCATGGCAGCACGGATGCTCTCGCGGGAGGACGGCACTACGAGCCTGATCGGTTTCAACCTCTCCAACTCTGTTAATAACGACACTATTCGCGCCAGCCACAAGATCCGCCGTGCCATGGGGTTGAACGATGTGGTCCGTCTTGAGCACCACATTACAGAGACCTATAAGTCGATCGTAGTCCAGCCCTACAACCGCCGTGAGGAGCTGGTGGAGGTTGCCAAGGAAGTGCCCAATATTGCAGCCAAACATGAGGGAGGCGATCCCGATGTGGAACGTACCCGCGAGCACCCAAGCGATATTCTGGAATACTTTCTGCCCAAGGAGGAAATTATCAAACAGGGCCTCATGGAAAAACTGGAGCGCAATTACCTGGATAAGCACAATGCGCTCAATCGGACGGCTGATGCCTTAACGAAAGCTGGGATTGGTGTAATCTGCGCCTGGAACCTGCACAAATAGTAACCGTTCACGGGTTCAGAGGTTCAAGGTTCGGGGTTAGTCAAGGTTAACAGAAAAAAGCAACCCTGAACCTATGAACGCGTACCAAAAATAAAAGTGCCGAGTCATTAATTTCGCCAGAGGTATTCTTGTACTGACAGATTAAGGATTAGATTCCATTACGGAATTCCTGGAATCCAAGGCAATTGGGACAACCCATTTGGGCAACGGAAATCTTGCCCTGGTAATGGGGCACGCGAAAAAACATAACGGCTAAGCCAAAGGAGGTTGTTTTGAAGGTTATTCACTATAAAGAGGTTGAACCCAAGTGCTATGAGAGCGAAACGGCTAAGAATGCATGGGGCCGGGTGGTGATCGGACAGGCCGATGGCGCCAAGAACTTCTGCATGCGCGTCTTTGAACTCCATGAAAATGGATCATCAGCCTTACACCAGCACGACTGGGAGCACGAGGTTTTTGTGCACTCTGGCCACGGCGTGGTCCTGATAAACGGAGACACGGTCGAGCTGGGACCGGGTAGCGTGGTTTTCATTCCTGGCGGGCAAGAGCATCAGCTCAAAAACAACGGCAAGGAGCCGCTGGTATTTGTCTGTGTTATTCCTTCCGGCGCACCAGAGCTTTAGTACATACCCTCCCACTTTCTCAATCATTACCAGGTCCTTCGATTCACAAGTTCGATGACGAACTTATTCACTCAGGACTTAGTGCTGCCCTCGGCCATGAGCTCTCGACGTGGACTCGCCCGAACCCTCCGGTCGAATGGAGTAAGCAACATTTCTGAAACATTTCGTCAAAATACGTCACCGTATTTGCGAATCCGAGCACTAAGCCTGCTTCTTTGAAGGAGATGGCTTTTAAGGCCATCATCACCATTATTCCGGGCACAAGGTACTGTGCGGGTTCCAGACCTCTCGCTTTGAAGTGCTTTATACCACTCCACTCGAGTTGCCCATCTCACTTGTCCACAAGATTCCCAAGTCTCTCTAGGTAGTCTTCCTTACTACATATGGGGAAAGACCATCTCCCATCGGAAAATCTTATTTTTGGGCATATCACCTAATTCGAAATAGTCTTTGAATCTGTGATAAGGAAGATTTTTCTTGACAAAAACCCTTCCTTCAATTAGATAGATTTTGCCTTTTCTGGTTAATAACTCAAGTTTATTTTCTTTTGACAATAATAGAAAACCCACGCATTAAAAAATGGCCTTATTGCTGAGTAAAAGGCCCTCACAATCAGGCTATATTCTTTTCAAAAGGATGTGGCGATAGAAATAGACAGAGTTTGATCAGTAAATGTAAGGCAATTAATGAGGTTTCTTGGTAATCTCTCTATTAACAAATACAAAAGGAGGATATGTAGATGGCCTATAACGCAGTTAAGATGAGTGATTGGCAAATCTCAGAAGCAGCTGAAGAGAATATGCCGACACCGGATGAATGGCGAGAGAAGTTAAATCTTGAGAAGGATGAGATGCTTCCAATGGGCAGGCTAAGCAAGCTGGATTTTTTGAAGATCATTGAACGCCTGAAAGACAAACCAGATGGCAAGTATGTAGAAGTTACTGCAATTACCCCAACCCCGCTAGGTGAAGGAAAAAGTACTGCAACCTGCGGCCTTTTAGAAGGCCTTGGGAAGAGGGGCCTTAATGTAGGCGGATGTATTCGCCAGCCCTCTGGAGGGCCTACCATGAATATCAAAGGAAGCGCTGCGGGAGGCGGAAATGCACTAATAATACCCCTTACTGAATTTTCCATGGGCCTTACCGGTGATATCAATGACATAATAAATGCCCACAACCTGGCAATGGTTGCATTGACTGCCAGAATGCAACATGAGAGAAACTACAATGATGAACAATTACAAAGGCTTACTAAAATGCGCCGCCTGGATATTGATCCTACCAGGGTTGAGATGGGGTGGATAATGGACTTCTGTGCCCAGAGCCTTAGAAATATAGTCATTGGGCTGGGCGGCAGGATGGATGGTTTCACCTTCCAGTCAAAATTCGGAATCGCCGTAGGCTCTGAGCTTATGGCCATTCTTTCCATTGTTAGGGACCTTGCGGACCTCCGGGAAAGACTCGATAATATTACCTTAGCATTTGATAAGAGGGGAAATATAGTTACCACTAAAGACCTGGAAGTGGGTGGTGCCATGACAGCATGGATGAGGAACACCATCAATCCTACCTTATGTAGTACTGTAGAGTATCAGCCATTGATGGTGCATGCCGGCCCTTTTGCCAATATCGCTGTAGGGCAGTCTTCTATCATTGCTGACCGCATTGGACTCAAGATGTTTGACTACCATGTTACTGAAAGCGGCTTTGCTGCTGATATAGGCTTTGAGAAGTTCTGGAATGTCAAATGCCGGTACAGCGGCCTCAAGCCGCATGTATCCGTGCTTACCACTACTATCAGGGCCTTGAAGATGCACGGAGGTGGACCCAAGGTGGTGGCAGGACTAAAGATACCTGAAGAGTACACCAAGGAAAATCTTGAGTTACTCGAAAAGGGTATTCCTAATATGGTGCATCACATTCATACCATCAGGGAGTCAGGGATCAATCCGGTTGTATGCATCAATTCTTTCCATACAGATACAAAGGATGAAGTAGCCATGGTCAGGAAAGCCGCTGAAGATGCAGGTGCCAGATGCGCTACAGCATCATTTTGGGCTGATGGTGGCGATGGAGCCTTGGAGTTTGCAGATGCCGTTAAAGAAGCATGTGACCAGGAATCCGAGTTTAAATTCCTGTATCCTCTTGAGATGAAGCTGAGGGATCGGGTTGACAAGATAGCCAAAGTGGTTTATGGGGCTGATGGTGTGGCCTGGACAGCTGAAGCAGAAAATAAGGCAAAGATGCTTGAGGCCGATTCCAAGTATGATGATTACGCTACAATGATGGTTAAGACTCACCTGAGCCTCACGCACGATCCGGCTGTAAAGGGAGTGCCCAAGGGTTGGACACTTCCAATAAGAGATGTGTTGATCTATTCCGGGGCCAAGTTCCTGTGTCCCTGCGCCGGGGCAATTAGTCTGATGCCAGGAACGAGTTCAGACCCTGCCTTTAGAAGGGTCGATGTAGATACAAAGACGGGCAAGGTGCAGGGCCTATTCTAAGAGAAAAAATCCAGGGGGATCACGGTGGATCCCCCTCCCTCTAAATCAAACTTCACAAACAGCCACCTCAACATATGGGGTGGCTTCTTTTTTCCCTTTACTATCGCCTCCTTAAAATACAGCTTGATTCTGCATGGTAGCTTATTTCGCTGGGATTATTACCGCCGCAGGAATGATGAGCCGATTAGAGGTGAAAAGTGAAAGGCCATTTTGCTATTGAGTGGATCAGGATTCCCTGTGAGCACATGAATTGAGCAAGAGAAGTCAATGGAATTTCTGAAGTACACCCGATGTCAGTTTAATGGGAACATAGGGTACTTCAGATTGTTCAGAGGCAGAGCTCCTACCAAGAGGGACATCAGAACAGCCAAAAAATGATTGCATTACGTCCCGAAAAAAGATATTAATCCCTATCACATTTATGCAGAGGCTTTCCTTTCTTGACCCAAGTGGAATCATTTTCTCTGGTATAAGGAAAGGTGCTTTTTCCCTGCAATCATTATATGGTAATGACTTTCTTGAATTACTGCCAGAGAAACACGTTTCTAATACTAACTCTCACTGAAAAATCAAGGTAGATTATGAGCTTTCAGAAAAAACTACTGTCAGGAGATTTCGTAGTATTGGCGGAATTTGACCCCCCTAAGGGCGTCGATGCCTCCGATGTGGTCTCGAATCTCATGAGGGTCAAGGGGAGGGTTGATGGTGTTGTTGTGCCTGAAATGGCTCAAGCTGTCATGCGAATGAGTGCCTTAGGTGGCGCTGCCCTGATGCAGCAGCAGGGGATGGAAACCATTATGCAGATCTGCTCTCGAGACAGAAACAGGCTGGCCCTTCAGGGTGATATCTTAGCAGCCTATTTCCTTGACATTAAAAACCTCTTGGTCGTGCCCGGAGAAGAAATTATCTATGGCGATCATATTGATGCCAAACCGATCCTCGATATTGATGAACTAACCTTGCTGAGGGCTATAAAGGGACTTCAGAACGGTGTCGATATGGCGGGGATGGAATTAAAGGGATCACCTGAATTTGTTACTGGCTGTTCTATAAAGCCAGCCAAAAATGAGATGGCTTTGGAAGCAGAATTAAAGCTTGTCCAAAAAAAGGTGAAAGAAGGCGCTCAATTCCTGGTAACACCACCGGTCTTTAACATACCCGTTTTTGAGGATTTTATGACAAAGGCCAAACCGTTAGGCATACCGGTGATCGCTACGGTTTTCCTTCTAAAATCAGTTGGCGTTGCACGATATATCGCCACCAATGTCCCCGGCGCTCATATGCCCGATGAGATAATCACCCGGCTTAGAAAGTCACCCGATAGGATTACTGAGTGCGTAACTATAGCAGCCGAACTGGTCAAATCCCTTAAAGAAATCTGCCAGGGCGTTCAACTGGTAACGATGGGATGGGAAAATCGGCTTCCAGCTATTTTGGATGCCGCAAAGATTTAAAACCGGTTGTTTTGTTAGTTCCAGTTGTTTTATTGGTTGAATTGGTTGAAAAATCCAAGCAGATAGAGCAGAAAAAAGCAATGAAACGTCTTCACCTGCCTTGGGAATATCTTTGAAAACCTCAACAGAATGATAAACCATGTTTTTCTATTTCACCCTCTACACAGCCCTGGCCATCTTTCTCATCGGCCTCATCTATAAAATCGGCACCTGGTTCGTTATAAAAACCGGTACCCAATCCCAGACCATATCCCCCTCACAGAGACTTATAGCAGCCATCAAGGGAATTGTCCTGACCCTTTTGAGCACAAAGATCCTGACCCTCATCAAGGTCTTCTTTCTTGATATTATCTTTCAGAGAAAGGTCTTTCAGGAGAGCCGGTTCCGGTGGCTCATCCATATCTTGATCTATGGGGGCTTTATGCTGCTTTTACTTATGCATGCCCTCGATACCATCATTACCGTAGCTATCGCCCCTGACTACTCCTCCACCCTAAACCCCTTCATGTTTCTCCG
>JAUVXZ010000062.1 GCA_030603345.1 Pseudomonadota bacterium | reverse complement strand
ACATTGAGGTAGCCGTCACATTTGATGGGGATGATCTTGAGTCGTGCAGAGAGGAGATGGCCTATGGAGGCGGCAGCGATTCCCTTTCCGAGTCCTGAGAGGACCCCACCGGTTACAATGATATATTTGGTTTGAGGCATGTACTTATTTCCGGAAGATATAAAATCTGATTATTAATCTAGCTCTGAAACCGCATTTATCAGGTCAATTAGAATAAACTCTAAACCCGAATCTCTAAATCCTAAACAAATCCCAAATCCCAAATATCAAAACGTATTCCGTTTTGCATTGACTTGAACCAAAGCCCCTGGAATGGCTTTTGAATTTCTTATTTCGGTCATTTGGATTTGTTTCGTATTTAGAATTTCGAATTTTATTGTTCTAGTTTAGCTTGAGCGTTTGTGCAACCCCTCGGGATTATTTCATGAAGAAAACGAATACTCATTATGAAAACATGTATCGGTATTTGGGCTACGGGTCAAGGGAAAAGGGAAGGTGTGTCACGATAATGAGAAGATGTGTTTGACAAGCGGGTAGCCCTTTGATAATGAGAACCTGAGAAAAGAGCGGGTGGATGACTCCCTCACTTAAAACCCTTGAAAAGCCTGAGGGGATCAAGTGTAATGGAACTGTGAAAACGCATAACGAGAAGGGGGTTTGGGAATAACCATGGAAAAGCTCATCATCACGGCAGCAATCACCGGGAGTAGAATGACCCGGGATGTTGCACCTTACATACCTATAACACCGGATGAGATTGCCCAGTCTGCCATAGAATGCTGGGATGCAGGGGCAGCCATCGTCCATATTCACGTCCGTGACCCAAAGACAGGTCTGGGAACCCAAAGTCTGGATGTTTTTCGCCAGGTGGTGGAGCCGTTACGAGAGAGGACTGATCTCTTGCTGTGCTTAACCACGAGCGGTATTCCGGGCCGTAATCTTGCTATTGAGGAGCGTCTGAAACCCCTTGAATTGGACCCAGAACTTGCCTCCTTTGATGCTGGTTCTATTAACCTCGGGGGATCGGCCTTTGTTAATACCCCGGAGTTTCTGGAGGCTGCGGCCAAGAGCATGAAGGAGAAGGGGGTGAAACCAGAGCTCGAGATCTTCGATGTGGGGATGATGGTAACCTGCCTCCGCATGAGGGATCAGGAATATCTTGAAGAGCCCCTCCACTTCCAATTTGTCTTAGGTACTCCATGGGGAAGTCCGGCCACTCCGAAATCCTTCCTCCACCTGTACGAACATCTCCCTGAAGATGCAACCTGGTCCATTATCGGAATCGGAAAAGGACATCTCCCTATGGCAATGATGGGCCTCATCCTGGGAGGACATATACGGGTGGGTATGGAGGACAATATATACTATGAAAGGGGTGTGCTTGCAAAGAGCAATGCCGAATTTGTGGAGCGCATTGTTCGTATCGCCAAGGAGTATGGCAGGGAGACTGCCACACCACGGGAGGCTCGGGAGATTCTCGGGTTGCGCGAGCAGTGAGGGAAGATCACGAGTCCCCGACAAAACCAAAGACGACTACCCTGACGCACTGAATAATAGCGCCCGTTGCCTTAAGGTTTGCTTGTGGAAGAGGAGGATACGATAAATTCGGCTATCTTTTCTGCAGAATTACCAAAAAGCTCCTCCACATCCAGCAGGCTGAGAAAGTCATCTTGCCAAGAGAGGCTTGTCTCTTCAACAATATTCTTAATGTGGGTAAATTTATCACCCAGAGCCCTTATCTTTTTTGACAGTTCTATTTCTCTCTTAACACCAACATTGAGAAGCAGGAGATGATCAATGTGAGGACCTTTTTTCATTATGGGGACGACAAGGATGCTCCTGTCATCAGTCTTTCCTTTTCCGATAAAGACATTTCCGGTCTTAACAATGATCCTCTTCGTTCCCTTAAGTCTGTTATCCGCTTCCACGCGGGAGGCAAGTCTCGATGAACTCCCTTTCTTTTTTACCAGTTCGATCTTTGAGTCTTCAACCGGCTCCCCGGTATAATGAAGGTTGCTTATTTGATAAAGGGTTTCACCTTTGATATCACTGATTATGTCCTGAAGGTTTTTCAACACGAGAACATTCTTGTTGGTAAGATTGCTAACACTAAATCTATTCTTCTTCAGGGTCTCGAACAGTATTCCCTCGATTGGCTCCCATATCCTGCTGGTCCCAACGGTAACCGTTTTAGCCTGATGCTTTATTGCATCTATGGGTCTGGCCATATCATTTATGGCCTCTCCTATACAGCGAAAGAAGACATCAAACATATTGGGAGCTGTCCCGCTCATTCCAAAATCCAGGTCGAAGTCGGACATGGGAAGCCGTCCCGAGAGGTATTTCAACAGAAGGGTCAGATCAGAGGCAGCCTTTAGGTCCATGGCTGTGGTATATCGTTTCTCCTCCAGTCTTTTTTTGAAATGGGAAGAAAATTTGGCGGTCTTCTCCTGAAAGATCTTGTCGAGTATTATCTGGTAGATATCAAGACCTTTTCCGAGCGAGGCCGAAATGTAGGTATTGATGTCTTCCCTGAAATCGAAGAGAAAACGAGATTCCGTGTTTATTGCTCGTGCTGCATGATAACCCCAGAGATGACCGGCCAGCGTTGTTAAAATAGGAGAGAAACGTTCCTCTATCTCTGGCACATAGATTAATGAATCCGCGTAGGGTTTGAATCTTTCCTCACCCTCAGTGGCGATTACAATAGTGGTTGCCTCGTGGGCCTTGAATATGGCTGTATCCTTGATGATATCATTTATGACATCACCCCTGTTTCCAGCTGCGCAGACAAAAATGAGGGGTTCTGAAGATAGGTCTATATGTTTCTTATCTTCAACTACATCTGAAGAGATTGTCTTGTAGCAGAGCTCACTCAGTTTTATCCTTATCTCATCAGCAGATATTTTGTTGTAGCCACTCCCAACAACCGCCCAATATTTTTTTGTAGGTGCAAATCTATGAGCTGATCGGGCAATCTCTTCTTCCCGTGCCAGAACCTTTTTCATCAACGAGGGAATTAACATGAGCCTTTCGAGTTCCCCAAGGATAAAATCCTCATCTCTCGTTGCCGTTAATTGTGCCAGTTTTAGGCCGAGGATACCACCCGCTGCGATCTGAGAGTAATAGGCCTTGGTGGAGGCGACAGACATCTCAATGTCCCTTCCGGTGCTGGTGTACAAGACACCATCTGTCTTAAAGGTGATATCTGAATCCCGCCTGTTGACAATAGCCATGGTGTGAGCACCACGTTCTCTTGCCATGTCTATGGCCCTATTTGTATCTGTAGTAGTACCGGACTGGGTGATAGCAATAATCAGTGTATCTCTCAGGTTGGTTTTCAACAGGCTTCCACTAAACTCTGATGCCTTAAAGGGAGCAACCCTAATGCTACTGTCGGCAAGATAATACCCGAGAAGCTCAGCACAACCACAGGCAGCAACCCCTGCGGTCCCCTGGCCGATGAATAAAATCTTCTTTATTCTGTGTTGATGGAAGGCTTCTGCTAAAGCAGGGGGAATAGCTTTATCATCCAAGGTTATCAGCGGATACTGTTTCCCATTCTTCTTGACTGTGTTCCATCTGTTTTGAACAGTGTTTTCAACTGAGCCAGGAGATTCTGAGATCTCCTTCAAGAAATAATGGGGAAAATCCTGGCGATCAATATCCCTTGGGGTAATCTCGGTCTGTTTGATAGTATCTTCAGAAAGGTGAATGAGGGTCCCATCATAATTCATTGCATTGATTCCAGAGAGCCCACCGTATGAATCCTGGTCCAGGATAAAGATCTGCCCCTGGTTTTCACCCTGCAATTTGTTACCAGGCTTTTCACCCCCCATCTTGATATATCGGGAGGTCTCTTCGACAAGACCATAGACTTCCGAGGCAGTGATGTAATGTTCTTTACCCAAACCGACAAACATTGTCTGCCCGCTCCCTCTCTGGGCCAGGAAGATTTTCCCTGGCGCCATGTCGGTATGCATGGCTATGGCGTGGGAGCCTTTGAAATCATTGACGGCTAATCGGAAGGACTCCTCAATAGGGTGGCCTTTGTCATAATGCTTCTGTATCTGGAGGGGTATGATCTTGGTGTCAGTGGTTATCTGTGGAGGGATGGATTTCTTGGTTTCCTTTTCGAATTTTTCCTTCAAGATAAGATAGTTATCAATATCTCCGTTGAGACAAACATGAATATTTCCCGTGCGATTGTGGGAATCAGGCCCTTTATCGCTTTGAATAACTGCATTATCAATGGGATGGCAATTTGCTTCGCTGATCTCCCCCACAGAGGCCCAGCGGGTATGGGCAACGGTAGTCTGATAGATACTCGGAAGGGTAATCAATAGTTGAAATATTATGTCATCACGAATCTGTTTCCTTAAGAATGCTACGTTGTCACCTAAGTGGCCAATCTGAGCAGCAAGCTTGTAGGTAAAGATAACAGAGATGGTGTTCCCACCCCTGTTAATAGTAATCCCTCTGTTTAGGAGGATCTTCTGCTTTTGGCGTTCAAAGAACTCATTGAGTAGGGATCTTTTTTCTAGTTCTCTTTCAAAAAGGAGATAATCCTTTTTCTCCAGTATACTAATAACAGAGATACCTGCTGAGTCTCTGCCCCTTACCTCTAGTCGATCCAGGTTATTACAGAGGGTGTTTATATCCCTCGTTCGTTTAAACACTAATGGTGGTATATCTCTATCAGTAAACCCGGATAGTTCCTCTATCTTTTTTAAATTCTTTAGTACCTCTTGTTTGAGAGACCAGATGATATCCTTGAGCAGGGTTATTCTCGTGCTGATAGTCTCATTTTCCTCAAAAGAGAGGACACGCAATGTCTTATGGTATTTCCTTTCTTCCCCATTAATTATCTTTTCTAGGTTAGAGCAGACTTTCTTAAGTTTTTCCTGGACAGGGGGCTCTTTAAAGATGGTGTAAAGGGATGATGTAGTTTTAAGATTCCTGATAAGGTCTTGTAGCTCTGCAACAAAGGTGGCTCCGCCGAGATAATGATCTGCGAGGTTTCTGTTTTTCTCTTTTATCTTGTCATAGGTATATCCCTTCAGGTGAAGGGGTATAGATTCTATTTTGTCTATAGGGATTCTAGGTTTGGCAATCTCTTTGGTCTTAAAGGTTACAATACCGGTGAGCCCGCAGTTGAGCTGATTCTCTTGAACCGGAAAGAGGATAACAGAACCAACTGGGACCCTCCTTATGCTCTTCCCAAAATAGATTCTGGGATGGCGATTTTCTTTGAGAAAGATCTTTATTCTTTCTAAAAAAGTCATTTCACTCAAAAGACCTCTTGTGCGGCAGCCTCTATTGCGGTGATCATATGAGCAAGACGTTCTTCTGGCATCTTAACCGAGATTGGATAGACCAAGAGCCTTTCAAACAAGGCATCGGTTTTGGGAAGGGCATCGTTCCGATACAATAAATCAGCGCCCCGAATGTTGTTCTTAAAGGGCCAGCCGGTCTTACATAAGGTGGTGCCTTTAAAGAGCTCATGCCAATTTGGGTAGAAATGCCACGTATTATCTTTATAGGAAATAGCACCCACGTTATTTTTGGATAATTCCTGGTTAAATCTTCTGGCCTTTTGTGCATCAGGGAGGAAAAAGGCAATAAAGGTTGCTGTATCTCCATCCGGGTCAAGTATGCTTCTGAAGGTGATTCCCTCTATCCTTTGCAGCGTGTTTTTGAGTCTTTCCTTATTCTTTTTTTGCTCCTGAATGATAAAGGGGAGCTTGGCCAACTGGGCTAATCCGATGGCCCCCTGAAGCTCCATCATCCTAAAATTGAATCCAGGAAATCTTCTATTGTCCAGTCCTCTTTCTATATCGGGAAGGTGTTCATGTCCGTGATCATGGAATGCGGAACAGTTGAGGTAGAGGTCTTTCTCATTAGTGATAATCATGCCCCCTTCACCAGTGGTCATTGTCTTTACTGGATCAAAGGAAAATATGCCCATTGCCCCAAAGGTTCCCAAATAATCTCCATCAAGTGTGCCACCTGCTGCCTGGGCAGTATCTTCGATGACCGGGATGCCGTGGCGATTGGCAATGGTCATAATCTCTTTTATGTTGGCCTGGGCCCCGATCATGTGGACCGGTATGATGGCCTTAGTGCGTTCCGTTATCTTCCTTTCCAGGTCGGCTGGCTCCATGCAGAGTGTATCATCAACCTCTGTAAATACTGGTGTAGCGCCTGACTCAATAATTGCCTCCCAGGTTGCTATAAAGGTAAATCCCTGGGTTATTACCTCATCACCGGGGCTGATACCGAGTGCTGCCAGCGCAACCCTAAGGGCTGCCGATCCAGACGAAACCGCAAGTGAATAGGAAGCACCGCACATACTGGCAAATCGTCTCTCAAATTCAGCGACCTTCCAGATACCCTTCCGCTCTTTTTCAAATCCGTAGCGAAAAAGAATCCCGGTGTCTAACACATCCGATATCTCCTTTTTTTCCTCCTCACCAAAAACTTCAAAACCCGGCATATCTTCCTCCTTAGTTCTGGGTTAATATAGTACCAGGGATCATGGGATCTCTAATCTGCTACTTTTTAGTAACTTGATAAAATCGTGAAGCGATCTCATAATTTGATTGTATAGGAATTTTCTTTTTGGACGCAGATTAACGCAGATTTTAGAGATTTTAAATATAAAGAGCCGATAGGATAATTATCTGCGGATATCGGCGAAAACCTGCCCGCCGGACGGCAGGCGGGTCTGCGTCCTAATTTATGCTCTCATTGGTTGCTATCCTTTGGTACAGTGGTTTTTTGGTCAACTCCCCCCTGCTTTAACCGATGGCCTTTTTCACGACACCCGCAATCCCTTTACAATAGGCATCCGTTGTCTCTTTTGTGGGACCCTCTACCATAACACGGCACATTGGTTGCGTTCCAGAATACCGAACCAGGGCCCTCCCCTTATCACCCAGTTGCTCTTCCACATCTCTAACAGCCGCACCTATCTCAGGAATAGTGGATAGTTCAGGCTTGGTCTTTACCTCCACATTGATGAGCATTTGGGGAAATACCTTCATAACTTGCGCTAGCTCTGATAAGGGTTTTTGCTCTTTTTTCATGGCAGCCAGAACCTGCAAGGCGGTAATAATCCCGTCACCGGTGGTATGATGTTCCAGAAAGATCACATGTCCTGAATCTTCGCCCCCCAGTGAGACCCCTGTTGCGCGCATCTCTTCCAAGACATATCTATCCCCGACCGCGGTTATTCGCTGTTGAATGCCGAGTTCCTTTAATGCCATGCTGAGCCCAATGTTACTCATAACAGTACTCACAACCAAATTATTGGTCAATTTACCTTGTTTTTTCATATTCTTGGCACACAGGGCCATAATCTGATCCCCTGTTAGCACAGATCCCTTTTCATCAACAGCGATAAGACGGTCACCATCCCCATCAAAGGAAAATCCCACATCTGCCTTGCCTTTCACAACCTCTTTCGCGAGAGTTTTTGGGTGCTGAGACCCACAATTTGCATTGATATTCTCTCCATTGGGCTGGTCAAACAGAGAGGTGACATCAGCTCCTAACTCAAAGAAGGTCTCGGGTGCCACTCTATAGGTAGCCCCATGGGCACAGTCCAAGACAACTCTTGTTCCTTCCAGGGTATATTCCCTTGGAAAGGTGTTTTTCAAAAACACGATGTATCGACCTCTGGCATCGTCTACCCGATATGCCTTACCCAATTCACGGGGAGAGGGATGCAATTTATGCATATTATTTGAAAATATCAGTTCTTCTATCTCAAGCTCCTTTTCATCGGGGAGCTTGAATCCCTCGCTAGAGAATATCTTGATTCCATTATCCTGAAAAGGATTGTGTGAGGCAGATATCACGATGCCAGCATCAGCCCTCATACTACTGGTTGCAAAGGCAATGCCCGGTGTAGGCAAGACACCTACCAAGAGGGCATTCACCCCCATAGAACAGATTCCTGAAACCAGTGCATTTTCAAGCATATACCCGGAGACACGGGTGTCTTTCCCGACAATGATCCTGGGGATATGACCTTTCCGCTTAAACAGATGAGCTGTTGCCCGGCCAATGTCTAATGCCATCTCTGCGGTCATGGGGTATTCATTGGCTACCCCTCGCACCCCATCGGTACCAAACAATCTTCCCATACGTTTCCTGCTTTACGGTCCCTTTCTAGGATGGTATTCCCTGAATCAAGCGCTTATCCGTTTGCACGCTACAACGGATATGGAACTGCCTGGATGTACCGTTGAAGGTTATATGCAAGCCTGCCTTTTTGTCAAGCATGTCTTCATCGAGATCCACTCTCATAGTTCTTATCTTTGCCCTCCTTATCCCGTCTTATGGATATAGGATAGCGGAGGCTACTCTCTCATACGAGCTTCATGAGCGTAGGCATTTCTTTGGTATCGTTTAAAACAGGCTGTTGCCCAAACGGAAATCTCTTTGAGCGGTCATTAAAACGTTTTTTGCACACAAATCTTGGTGAAGTGGAAGATAAGCGATGTCAACTGTTTGAGCCCTAAAGGCGAGTTTTGACATCGCCTGGAGGGAGCCTTAGATTTATCAAAAAACGTTTTAGACCCAGTGAAAAGGGATTTCGGCAACAGCCTGTTTTGAAAGATACCCATTCCTTCAGCAAGACGCATGCCAATTAAACCGAGCATCACTGCTGTAGGATAAATGTTAAATGATTACAGAACCTTATCTAAAAAACCATTCTGAAATTTGGTAGGGGATTGCCCCGTTATAAGAAATCCCTTGCTATTTTGTGGTAAACTTTCGACAGTTGGCGGGAAAAAAGATTGGTAAAAGCCAACAGCATCGCTCAAAAGCGGTTTGCACTGTTCTGTTAGGCTGGTTCGGAATCATAGGCGTGTGAGAAGGGATCTTAGTGCTCAGGAAGATAGGTTTTCTTAGCGGACAGCGTTTTTGAGGTGAGCATCCTTTCCAAGGCAAGGCCGGAGGGATTTAAGCACTTTATGCAAAGGCTTCATCTTCACCATCCCAGGAGCAGAAGTTTTTGAGCACGGTAAGTCCGGGAAGGCCGCTCTTTTCTGGGTGGAACTGGACAGCAATGAGGTTTCTTTTACCAAGCACGCTGGTAAAGGTAATACCATAATCAGTAGTCCCAATGATAGTATCCGTGTTTGTTGGCGCTGGATAGAAGCTGTGAACAAAATAAAATTCGCTTTCCGGGGTGACACCTTTGAAAACCGGATGAATCCTTTTCAGCGCTACCTCGTTCCAGCCCATATGGGGCACCTTGAGAGCACTGCCATCGTCTGAGTGGAGGGGGATGGAAAAGCGTTCTACCATGCCGGCGAGTAATCCGAGACAGGTGGTTTGATTTTCTTCACTCTGTTCCAAGATTATCTGTGCTCCTAAACAGATGCCCAAAAAGGGTTTTCCAGATTCATAGAGATCGGAGATCGCCCGGTCAAGTCCCATTTTTTGTAAATCCTTCATGGCCTGTCCCGCAGAACCGACCCCCGGAAAAATAACCCGGTCAGCTCCTTTTATCGTGTTTACATCGGAGGTAATCTGGCACTCAAATCCCAGATGATTGAGGGCCCGAGCAACACTGGCAAGATTTCCAGCCTTATAGTCAATAATAGCGATCATAGGTGGCTCTTATGAAAAAGTTGATTTCAATCTGGCTCTAGACCAGGTATTTGTTTGTACTAAAATATCCATAAGATATGTGATAGGTGATGTGGGATATGGGTTTTTAATTTGATGCACAGGCCTTTCCATCCCCATCTCATATCCCACACCTCACATCATCTTTATTCACGAATTATCGCTTGCAGTATGATTAAAATTACTATTCGGCTAGGCCCGAATCATCTAAAGGCTTTACTCCCACTCTATTGTACTTGGTGGCTTTGAGCTGATATCATAGGTTACCCTGTTAACACCTCTGACCTCATTAATGATTCTGTTTGAGATCCTCACCAGGAGAGAGTGAGGAAGTCTCGCCCAGTCTGCGGTCATGGCGTCGAGACTATTTACCGCCCTGATGACCACGATATGCTCATAGGTCCGCTGATCACCCATGATCCCCACACTTTTCAGGGGAAGAAGGATTGCAAAGGCCTGCCACAATTTTCTGTAATGGTTGCTCTTCTTGATTTCTTCCAGAACGATATCATCCGCCTGCCGCAAGATCGATAGCCGCCGTGCGGTCACCTCGCCGATAATTCGTACTGCCAGCCCTGGCCCGGGGAAGGGATGACGGTATATGATATCATCAGACAGACCAAGCTCTTTGCCCAAAAGCCTGACCTCATCCTTGAAGAGATGTTTCAAAGGCTCAATAAGCTTAAGGCGCATCTTTTTAGGAAGACCACCCACATTATGGTGGGATTTTATGACAGCAGATGGCCCTCCAAAGGAGGACCGCGACTCAATCAGGTCTGGATAGAGGGTGCCCTGTGCCAGAAAATCAGCACCCTTGATCTTCAACGCCTCCTCCTCAAATACCTGGATAAAGGTTTTTCCTATTATCTTCCTCTTTCTTTCAGGATCTGCAATGCCCTTGAGTGGTTCAAGGAACCTTTTTCTGGCGTTTACATGCCTCACCTTGATCTTAAATTGGCCTTTGAAGAGGCCTCTAACCCTTCTCCCTTCATCGGTGATCAAAAGGCCGTTATCCACAAAGATGCAGGTCAGTTGTTTTCCAATGGCCCTGCTCAAGAGAACAGCGGTAACAGAGGAGTCCACACCACCGCTCAACCCTAAGACAACCCTCTTGTCGGTAACCTCTTTTCTTATGTCCTCTGTCTCCTTTCCGATAAAGGATTTCATAGTCCATGTCTTTTTGCAGCCACAGATTCTAGAGAGGAAATTGCTCAGCATCTTCTTGCCCCGGGGTGTGTGTGCCACTTCAGGATGAAATTGCAGGCCGTAGAGCTTCTCTTCCGGGTTTTCAACTGCTGCAGCGACGGTGTTTTCTGTTGAGGCAGTTATCTTGAATCCTGCTGGCAGACGAGAAGCGGAATCACCATGGCTCATCCAGCAAGGGGTTACATTTTTCAGCCCATAAAAAACGCCTGTTGGGTCGAGTATCTTCAATTCAGCGAGGCCATATTCTCTTTTTCGTGCGCTCTCCACCGTACCACCCAGGGTGTGTATCATATGCTGCATGCCGTAACATATACCAAGTATGGGAATATGGAGATTGAAGATTTGATTGTCTACCGTAGGGCTGTTTTTCTCATATATACTGGCCGGTCCGCCAGACAGTATTATTCCCTGAGGTGCTAAGGACTTAACCTTGGAAATGTCAATGTCCGGTGGCTCGATCTGGCAGTACACACTCAACTCCCTCACCCTCCTGGCAATGAGCTGGTTGTACTGGGAGCCGAAATCAATGATGAGAATCATTCCCTACCTCTCCCCTTTTGGAATACCGTTATGCAGAAAGGTTTTTCATACATAAAAAAAAGCTTTTGCTCAAGATAAAGATACGCGTTTCTGACAAAATCCTAACATAATAAGGGAACATAAGGGTTCTGGGATTGATCTACACAATCTTATGGGCAGCACCATCAAGAATAGGGCACGGATAAAAACCACCACATAGGGGCAGCAGGCATGGTTGAAGGGGAGTAGGAATCAGGCAGCGATTTCCCGGCTGAATTTCCTAACAAACTGTTCTACTTTTTCTTCGAAAGGCACTTCAAATCCACCGTGGTACACACTTTGGGTAGCAATCTCTGTGGAAACCATGGCCACTCTGTATTTCAAGGGAAGATTCCTTATTCTGTTTCTGAATATTTTTCGCTTCTGAATGAACTCAGGAAAATGGAGAAGAAGAGCTTTTAGGTAAGCGGGTTTCCCGAGCTTTTCCGGGTGTGCAACCAAATGCTCATAAATGGTATCTGTCAACTCATTGATTTCATTGCTGATTTCATTACTAATGTCTGTATATAGCTTCTCGTCTTCAGACAAGTTGTGACGTTGAAGAATCAGTTCCGATTCATCTGCAGCTCGTTTTTCCAAGATCTTGAGCACGTCCTTGACGTATACTTTCTTATTCTGCAGGAATTCTCTGTCTTTCATGAGCAGTCCCCCAATGATCTCGTAGGAGGAACAGATGACACCGCATTTGTTTGCCGAGGAATCCTTGATAATGATAATGCCCCTCTTCTGTATGTTCTCCCGGGCTTCTGGAGAAATGAAGGAGTTAGCACCTTCAACAATTGCTCGGGTCGTTGGGCTGCCGTGTTTGTCGAAGAGCCTCTCCCAGTTACCGGTATGAATGGTTTCAGGCCGTCCACCGCATGGCACAAAGACATCAGTAAAGTGAGAAAAGATGTGGTTTTCAAACTGGGCATGGAACTCATCTGCTGACACCCACTCTTCCTTGATTCCCTGCGTGGTTCGTGTTACCTTTTTGAACAGGTCCACGAGACCTTCTTTTCTCTGCTCCCTGGAGTAAAGGATAAAGCCGCCTTCATTGAGAAGATCCGTTGAAAAGGCGGCTATATCGTCTTTGTGAACGAGGCTGCTCAACTCCCTTTTGTGGATACCCTTTGGATCATACATCACGCCTGATCCGTCGGTGATCGATGTAATCTGGGCCTCAGGGCAACGGGCTACCAGCAACTTAATCAGGTTCCCGGCAACATCACCGTTGGTTCCGCCGGTGAGTTGAACGGTGAAGAGGTCTGTGCGGGCTTCAATCCCAAGTTCCTTGAGAGTGCGTTCCACATATTTCAATACGCCAAGGGAGGTAACACCATACTCTTTATGATTGATTCCGATTTTTTTGCTGGAAATAATGCCACCACCCAAGATATATCCCCGTTCCTTGGCCCGTTCAGCCATCTCTTCGATCATGGAATCGTGCATGTTTTCATCAGGCCCCAACTCGATGGGCTCATCTTCTCCGTAGTAGTCTACTATTTTGGGGTCTACCGGTTTTCCATCGCGGGTAACAAATAAATCCAGAAACGCACCGATGATTCCCCGTTGAAGATTATAGAGGCGATTGATTACCCTGTCCTGTTCTTTCAAATCAAAGGCCCGCATGACGACCGCCAGCTTAGATCCCCCTTGGTATATGTCTTTGTTTTTCAAGTGCTGGGTGTGGGCAAGCACCACTGCCTCTTTGAAAATCGTATTCATGGCAGACTCAAAATCATCCTTGTTCCTCGTAATGATCGTCCGAAACCCTCCCCGAGCAATGTCTGAGAATCCAAAATGATAACCGGATCCATGGCGGTGGTAGAAGAACGTGATCCTAAAAGGCAGGTTAGAAGGCAGGTTTGCCCTGATATCCTGGGGTAACTGTTCCATATAATGGGGGTCCAGGCGGAATGAAAGGGAATCCTTGTGGGTGACAAAAAAGTTTGTTTTGAGTGTATACCGGACAAAGAGCAGAGCGACCCTGAACATAATCCTTCTGGTTTCATCCAGGACTGCGTGGCCGGTGTTGTATTCGTCAATCAAAGACTGTATTCTCTGATTTTCTTTCTCCAACGTCTGTGTGGGCATACGTTTTTCAGGATCGGGATCGAATTTTCCTTTGAACAGTTGGAGTATCTCCTGTGTGATCTGAAGATGGCTAAGAAAGGCATCTTGTGTTTCGTGCCAATCAAACCTATAGGGAGAACTGTGGGCCATATTGGTGTGAACGAATGTATGAATGGCACTTAAAAGGCTTCCTTCTGGCCCTGTCACAATGTCGCCGGTAACCAGTTCATGGTAAGCCCTGTCCTGTATATTGATAACCTTAGTATTATACAGTTCCGATTCGAGCGAGGAGAAGATTGGCATGTCTTTATCGATGGCTTCCCCTGCCCTCGTGGTGATGTAGGCCGTCAAAATAGTCACCCGCTGTTCGCCATCATCTATTTCTAGGATGTAATTTCTTCGGGTAGCGATATTGAGCCGGTAAAACACCTCAATGAGCTGCCCTATGTATCCCTCAAGCAGGGGATTAATAACCGAGAAAATGAGCCTCGACTCCTCTTTGCCCAATTCATCGACGGTGGGCTCAATGTCCAAGAAGGCACCTCCCTGACGGATCGCCGACTGGTACAGCCACATTGCCCTGGCCACTCTGATGGCAGGGGAAAGCAGCACGTAGTCCCGGTTGTTTTTGAGGAAGCAGTTGAGAATAGCATCATACTCCTTGAAATCGAAGCTGGGGTAGTGCTCCCGAAGGTTCTTGCTGATCACGCTCTTGCCCCGAAAAACGTGTGGATATTCTTGGTCTTCTTTACCGGTCCGGAAGTGGAACTTCATTAGCTCTAACTCTTCCTTGTATCCCGGAAGGGTCGTATTGGAGTGAAGCATCTCAGCGTAGATGATTTCCTTGCCTTTCAGCGTGCTCAGGGTCCTGAAAAGCGTGCCCGGCCTGTTTAGGGTGGCGATAATGAATTTTTCATCGGTATCCCTGAGAACAAGCTGGTGATTCTCCCCGAGGGTGTGCAGGGTCATGCAAAGGTTAAGGAGGGCATCCTTTTCAGGGCCAAAGGTGATGAAGAAATAGGGATGGACGCTCTTTTGAAGCCAATTCAAATTAGCCTTGGCATGCCTCTTGTTCTCTCCCATTTTTCTGGGAAGTTGATTGATAATCTTCTCCGGTTTCATATACATAGTTCTTTTCCCCTTTTAGATTATTGTATCCACCTACGGTCTATCCAATACCCTGGCGTGAGAGATCTTTCCTTTTCA